>JBBASN010000015.1:0-30036 GCA_040399225.1 Prochlorococcaceae cyanobacterium
CGGTGATCACGTAGTTGCGCACATGGCCCATGTGCAGGTTCCCCGAGGGATAGGGGAACATCGACAGGGCATAGAAGGGTTGGCCGCCGCTGGCCCGGGGCTCCGGGGTGGCATCAGCCGCTTCGGCCAGCCAGTGCTGCTGCCAGCGCTCCTCGATGGCCTGGGGTTGGTAGCGGGTGCTCTCGCTCACGGCAGGCCAGCACGGACGGCGTCGAGCCTGGATCGTGCCACAGGCCCGGTCAGGCCAGGGAGCGCAGCACCG
Organism: Prochlorococcaceae cyanobacterium; assembly: GCA_040399225.1. Classification (GTDB taxonomy): domain Bacteria; phylum Cyanobacteriota; class Cyanobacteriia; order PCC-6307; family Cyanobiaceae; genus NIES-981. The sequence continues at coordinate 263 of JBBASN010000015.1, forward strand.
CAACGGCCCGGCGGTTGATCAGGCTGAGGCTGCGGCCTTCGCCGGGGTCGAGGGCGAACTGGTCGAGGTCCTGCCAGAGCAGCACCCCCTCCAGTTCATGGCCATCCAGCAAGCGCAGGGCCACGGGGATCTTCTGGCGAATCAACCCCTGGATGTGGCGCACGCTGGGCTGGGAGGTGTCGAGGGTGGGGGTGCGGCTCTCAAGGAAGCTCTGCATAGGATTCGCACCGGGATCTGGTCGTTTCCATCGTGCTCCAGTTCAGTAAGTACCAAGGCCTGGGAAACGATTTCCTGATGGTCGACGCCCGCACGGCCGGCATTGACGACTGGCTCGGTCTCACGCCGGAGCGGATCCAGCGACTCTGTGACCGCCGCTTCGGCATCGGCGCCGACGGCGTGATCCTGGCCCTGCCGCCCCGGGCTGATGGCGAGCTGCGCATGCGCATCTTCAATGCCGACGGCAGCGAGCCCGAGATGTGCGGCAACGGCATCCGCTGCCTGGCCCGCTTCCTGGCCGACAGCGATGGGGACCAGCCGGGTCGCAGCTGGCAGATCGAGACCCTGGCGGGTCGGATCGTGCCGGAGCTGCAGCCCCAGGGCACGATCCGGGTGGACATGGGCGCGCCCTTCCTGCAACCCGACCAGGTGCCCACCACCCTGACGCTCGGCCCGGACGGCATCCCCCAGGGCGAACTGGAGGCCGCCGGAGAGCGCTTCAATGTGGGAGCGGCCGGCATGGGCAATCCCCACGTGGTGATCCCGGTGGCGGACCTGGCCGAGGTGGATCTGGAGCGCTTCGGCGCCGCCCTGGAGGTGCATCCCGCCTTCCCGGCCCGCACCAATGTGCACTTTGTGCAAGTGCTCAGCCCCGACCACCTGCGGATGCGGGTGTGGGAACGGGGGGCCGGCCCCACCCTGGCCTGCGGCACCGGCGCCTGCGCCACCCTGGTGGTGTGCTGCCGCCTGGGCCTGGCCGACCGCAGTGCCCGCCTCGACCTGCCCGGCGGCCCCCTCTGGATCGACTGGGATGCCGCCAGCGATCACCTGTTCATGACCGGTCCGGCCGAGGCCGTGTTCGACGCCGTGGTGACCCCGCAGCTGTGGGGGGAGGGCGCCGCCGAGCGGGCTGTGCCGTCGGGGGCGGCTGGGAGCGCTGCAGCCCCCGCGATCGACTGCGCCACGGTGTGCGTGAACGGCTGCATCCAACCCGACGCCTGCGCCTCGGCCGAGGCCAGGCAGCGGGTGGAGGCCCTGCTCAACAGCAGCTCCCTCGACGACCTGGTGGCCTTGGCCACCAATTCCCTTGAGGCACGCACCCGCGCCCGCTTCGAGCGCGACACCGGCCTGGGCAACTGAGTGATGGCCGCGCCGGCGGGGATCTACCTGGATGCCAGTGCCACCACCCCCCCGGCCGCAGCGGTGCTGGCAGAGATGGCCGAGCTGCAGACCCGGGCCTGGGCCAACCCCTCGAGCCTGCATGGCTACGGGCTGGCGGCGGCCGATGCCCTGGAGCGGTCCCGCTGGCGCTGTGCCGCCGTGCTGGGCTGCAGCCCTGATGAACTGGTGTTCACCTCCGGAGGCACGGAGTCGATTCACCTGGCCCTGCTGGGGCTTGGCGCCACTCTGGCGCCGGGCCGCCTGTTGATCTCCGCGGTGGAACACCCCGCCACGGTGGCGGCTGCCGCCCAACTGGCGCGCCAGGGCTGGCAGGTGCGCGAGTTGCCGGTGGATCATCTCGGCCGCCTCGAGCTCCACGCTCTGCGGGAGGCGCTGGAGCCCCCCACCCGGCTGGTGTCGCTGATCTGGGGCCAGAGCGAAGTGGGCACCCTGCAGGAGCTGGAGACCATCGGCGAGCTCTGCCGCCGGGCCGGCGTGCCCCTGCACGTGGATGCGGTGCAGGTGGTGGGCCACCGGCCCGTGCAGTTCGCCGCTCTGCCGGTGGACCTGCTCAGCCTTGCGGCCCACAAGCTGCAGGGGCCCCGGGGGATCGGAGCCCTGCTGGTGCGGCGGGGATTGGCTCTGCAGCCCCTGCTGGCCGGCGGCGGCCAGGAGGGTGGACGGCGGGCGGGCACCGAGCCGGTGGTGCTGGCCGCTGGCCTGGCCCGGGCCCTGGAGCTCAGCCAAGAGGCGGAGCCGGAGCGGGTGGCGGGGCTGCGGGACGGCCTCCTGGAGACCCTGCTGGGGCTGGAGGGCGTTCGTCTTAGTGGGCCGGATCCACGCCGCGAACCCGGTCAACGCCTGCCCCATCACCTCAGCGTGCTGGTGGCAGACCGGGCGGGGCGGCCCCTCAACGGCCGGGCCCTTGTGCGTGAACTGTGGCGTGAGGGCTACGCGGTGAGCAGCGGTTCCGCCTGCAGCAGCACCGGCACGACCGCCAGCCCGGTGCTGCGGGCCATGGGTTTCGGCGAGGCGGAGGCCGCCTCAGGCCTGCGGCTGAGCCTGGGGCCCTGGCTCAGCCTCGATGATCTGGTGGGGGTGGCGCCAGCCCTGGAACGGGCCCGCCAGCGGCTGGCTGTGACCCCGTAGGGTCGCGCCAGTTGGCCCGACGCCATGCTTCCCGCCGATCTGCGCAGCGCCGAGGCCCAGGCCCTGGAGGCCCTGCTGGCCGCCCTGCCCAGCCAGGCCCGCGGCCGCTGGAGTGTGGACTGGCGCTTCGAGGGACTGCGGCTGCTGCCCCCTGCCTTGCGCCTGGCCGCCGCACTGCAGGAGGCGGGCCAGGCGGTGCGGCTGGTGTTCGCCGATGCCGGCGCTGCCGCCCTGGCACGGCGTGACGCCCCCGGGCTGGCCGAGCAGATCGTGGATTTCCGGGGCCAGATGCGCCAGGCAGGCGAGCAGGGTGCTGGCGATGGTGGCGATTCCGAGCAGACGCCTCCCCTGCTGCTGGCCGTGGCCCCCTCGCCACCCGATTACGTCGATTTCGAGCAGCTCTGCGCAGGCCATGCCGGCTCCGTGGTGATGCTCAACGGCAGCCTGGAGGACGCGGCGGTGGGCATCGGCAGCGTGGCCCGCGATCGCCGGCGGGGGTTCCTGTCCCAGTGGCAGCCCGCCTATGCCCTTCAGCCCTTGGAGGGGGCTGCCCTGCGCTTCGCCTTTCCGGGCCCCTGGGAGCTCTACCGCCAGGACCCGGACGGCTTCCGCCTGGCCGCCAGCTTTGACCAGCGGCCCGATCTGGAGATGCAGATGGAGGCACTCAGCGGTGAAGGCGGTGCCGGGCTGGCCGGCAACCTGCGGGCGCTCGACGCCTTTGTGGAGGGTCTGCGCAACTGACGTGGAGGGGCTGCGCAACTGAATCTCCCCTGGCCCCACCGGGCCGATCTCCGTAAACTGGCCCAACTTTTGCGGAGCACCATGGCAGCTGAATCAACCCAGGCCTCGCCGCGACGCTGGAGCCTGGTGGATCTCGGTGCCGCCGCCGCCGTGGTGCTCGCAGCCGGTGGGGTGATCTGGAGTCCCAAGCTGTCCGGCGCCGTGGCCCAGGCCACAGGGGCGATGGTGCCGGTCACGGTGACCGTGGATGTGCGCGGGGTACCCGTCGCCGATCCCGCCGCCCTGATTGAGGCCGCCCGGCAGGAGGGCAAGGTGGCGATCGTGATCCGCAACCAGCCCCACGGCACGGTGAAAGTCGCCGCGATCGATCCCCTGCCCCGCCGTCTGGTGTCCCTTCAGCCCAATGGCCAGGTGGTCACCGCGGCCGACCCCAACCAGGCCACCTTCAGCACCCTGGATGCCCGCCTGCAGCTGGAAGGGCAGGGCCGCAAGGTGGGAGGCGGCGTGGTGTTCGGCAACCAGAACATCAAGGTGGGCGCGCCTGTGGAGATCGAGGGCGAGGGCTTCCGTGTGAACGGCTCCGTCACCGGTATCGCCATCGGCAGGGGTTGAAGCGATGTCTATCCCAACGTCTGTCAACACCTGCACCATGCGCCGCCGCTGCCTCGCCCTGCTCCTGGCCCTCCCGGTTCTGCAACCCGGGGCGGCCATGGCCCAGGTGAGCATTCCGCCCGCCGACCCCTCCAAGTTCGAGCCCTCCACGCTTGCCAACCTGCCGCCGCCGCCGGCGGCCATCGGCCTGCCCACCCTCCAGACCCAGCTCTCCTGTGGCCCCCTGCAGCAGCGCCTGGAGGGCACCCTGGCTGCTGCCAGTGGCTCCTGGAGCGTCACCGTGGCCGACGCCCGCGGCCGTCTTCTCGCCGATCACAACGGCACCGTGCCGCGGGTGCCAGCCTCCAACCAGAAGCTGGTGAGCAGCGCCTTCGCCCTCGACAGGCTCGGCCCCGACTACCGGCTTTCCACCCGCCTCTGGCAGCTGCCCGATGGCAGCCTCCGCCTCACGGGCGAGGGAGACCCTGACCTGGCCCTGCCCCAGCTGCAGCGCTTCGCCATGCTCGCCATGGGCTCCGGTGGCAGCACGGGAACCGGTGGCGGCGCCGTGCGCCTGGAACTGGCCGAGGAGCCCCGCCAGGAGTGGTGGCCCAGTGGCTGGCATCCAGGGGATCGCACCTATGCCTACGGCGCGCCGATCACCCGTCTGGCGGTGACCAGCAACGCCATTCACGACGCCGTGACCAATCCCCCCTCCCGCCTCCAGGCGTTGCTGCAGCGCTCGATGGAGCAGCAGGGGGGCCGGGTGCAGATGGCGATGGTGTCGGCCCGCGCGCCCCTGCCGGGCGATGCGGTGCTGCTCCATGAGGAGTTGTCAGCGCCGATGCACAACCTGCTCAGCCTGGCCAACAGCGACAGCCACAACTTCACCGCCGAAGTGTTGATGCGGCAGGCGGCAGGCACCTGGGATCTGAGCCAGGCCCGCACTCGCACCAGCCAGTGGCTGTTTGCCCAGTCCCTGCCCATGCAGGGCGTGCAGATCGCCGATGGCAGCGGCCTTGACAGGGCCAACCGGCTCACCAGCCGCTTCCTCACGGCCCTGCTGCTGCGGATGGATCAGCACCCCTATGGCCGCAACTACCTGGCTTCCATGGCCGTCGCCGGCCAGCGGGGCAGCCTGCGCAATCTGTACAACGGCACCAGCCTGCAGGGCCGCTTCTACGGCAAGACGGGCACTTTGACCGGTGTGCGCTCGATCAGTGGAATCCTGCTCACCAACGACGGCCCCCGCTATGTGAGCACGATTGGCATCGGCTCCAGCAACCCCAACACGGTGATCGGGCAGGTGCTGCGCACCGTGCAGGACACCAGCCTCTGCCCGATCTGATCCTCAGCCGGCCATCTGGCGCAGGGTGTTGACCACACGCCTGCGCTTGCTGCCGGTGGACGGCCTGCTGCCATTGCCAGCACCGCCGCCCGTTGTTCCGGCGGGTCGTCCTCCCCCCTCGGCTGGCGTGGGTCCTTCGGACACCTGCAAGCGCACCAGCTCGTTGCGGCCGGCCGCCACCACCTGTCCTAGCTCCTTCAGGCGGCCCTCCAGTTCACCCAGCACCTGCTCGGCGTAGCGGTTGGCCCCCTCGCTGATGCCGGCGGCCTCCTTCCTGGTGCGCGTCACCAATTGGTCGCACTGCTGCTGGGTCTGCTGGCGGAACTGCAGGGCGTCGTTCTGCAGGCGCTCGGCTTCTGCCTGGCTTTCCCGCTGGATGCGCAGGCCCTCCTGGCGGATCTGCTCCAGCTCGGCCATCACCTGCTGGCGGTTGCGCTCGTGCTGCTCCAGGAGCAGACGGTTGCGCTCGGCCGCCTCCTGCTCCAGCTGCTGCCGGCGCGTGGCGAACTGCTGCTCCATCTGGGCCAGACGGCCCTGGTGCTCCTGCTCGGCTGCGGCCGCCTGCTGGCGACCCTGCAGCAGCAGCTGCTCGCACTGCTGGCGGGCCTGCTCGCGCAGCTCAGAAACCTGGCGCTCGGCCTCCTGGCGGATCGAGGCGTTGTTGATCAGCTGCTCCCGCTCCCGCTGGGCGGTGGCCACGATCTCGTCAGCCTGGCGGCGGGCCTGGGCGATGAACTCCTCCCGCTGGCGGATCAGTTCGGCCGCCTGGGTGATCTGGGCCGGCAGGGCTTCCCGCACGGCATCCATCACCTCGATGGCGTCCTGTTCGTTGACCAGACGGCCCCCGCTGAACGGAACGCGGGTGCCCTCCAGCACGACCTCCTCGAGCTGGTCGAGCTGATCAAGGACGGTGATGCTGGCCTCAGCCATTGATGCCCCGGGGTGAATCGCTCCGATTAAAAAGCCTCGCCAGGTCTTCCGCCACACCTGGCGGCACCAGATGGCCCACATCACCCCCGAAACGGGCCACTTCCTTCACCACCGAGCTGCTCAGAAAGCTGTGCCGCACCGCCGTGGCCAGGAACAGGGTTTCCACACCCGGGGCCAGGCTGTGGTTGGTATGGGCGATCTGCAGCTCGAACTCGAAGTCGCTCATGGCCCGCAGGCCCCGCAGGATCACGCCGGCGCCGCTGCGGCGGGCGTATTCCACGGTGAGACCGTCGAAACTGCCCACCTCCACCCCCTGCAGGTGGTGCGTGGCACGGTGGATCTGCTGCAGCCGTTGGTCGAGGCTGAAGGCCGGCGTCTTGCCAGGGTTCTGCAACACGGCCACGATCACACCGTCGAACAGGCGCGCCGCCCGCTCGATCAGGTCGAGGTGGCCGAGGGTCAGCGGGTCGAAGCTGCCGGGGTAGAGGGCACGCATCGGGGCAGCCTATGGCGACCCGCCCCGTTTCTAGAGTTCAATTTCCGTTCCGCTCTCCCGCGCTCCCTGCCCGCCATGGCCCCCACCCTGAACGCCGACGCCAAGAAGACCCTGCTGCGCAAGATCCCCCACGGCGTGTTCATCTGCGGAGTGGCTGAGGGTGAGGAGGTGAATGGCTTCACCGCCAGCTGGGTGACCCAGGGCAGCTTCGAGCCCCCCCTTGTGGTGATGGCGGTGCGAGCCGACAGCACCAGCAACGGCATGATCCAGCGCACCGGCCGCTTCAGTCTCAATGTGCTCAAGGCCGACCAGAAGGACCTGGCTGCGGTGTTCTTCAAGCCCCAGAAGGGGGTGGGTGGCCGTTTTGATGCGGCTCCGTTCACCCTGGGTGAGCTGGGGCTGCCGATCCTCCACGATGCCGTGGGCGCCGTGGAGTGTGAGCTGGTGGGCCAGGTGGCCCACGGCGACCACACCGTGTTCGTGGGTGAGGTGAAGACCGCCACCCTGCACGCCGACGGTCCGGCCCTGGAACTGGGCGCCACCGGTTGGCAGTACGGCGGTTGAGGCCAGCGTTGCCGAATTCGCTGCCGCGGCTTGGCCGGCTGCCGCCATGAGCCCCCTGCCCCTGCTGCAGCAACCGGACCGCCTCAGGGCCCGGCTCAAGGAGGTGCCCTCCGAGCCGGGCTGCTACCTGATGCGCGATGGCGATGACCGGATCCTCTACATCGGCAAGGCCAAGGTGCTGCGCAACCGCGTGCGCAGCTACTTCCAGAGCGGCAGCGGCCACGGCCACAGCCCCCGCATCCGGCTGATGGTGCGACAGGTATGCGAGATCGAGTTCATCGTCACCGACAGCGAGGCCGAGGCCCTGGCGCTGGAGGCCAACCTGATCAAGCAGAACCAGCCGCACTTCAACGTGCTGCTCAAAGATGACAAGAAATACCCCTACCTCTGCATCACCTGGAGCGAGGCCTACCCGCGCATCTTCATCACCCGCAGGCGCCGCTTCCGCTCTCCCCTCGATCGCTTCTACGGGCCCTATGTGGATGTGGGCCTGCTGCGCCGCACCCTGGGCCTGGTGAAGCGGGTGTTCCCACTGCGCCAGCGGCCCCAGCCCCTCTACCGCGAGCGCACCTGCCTCAACTACGACATCGGCCGCTGCCCGGGAGTGTGCCAGGAGAAGATCAGCTCGCAGGACTACCACCGCAGCCTGCGCCAGGTGGCGATGGTGTTCCAGGGGCGCAACGAGGAGCTGCTGGAGCTGCTCCAGCAGCAGATGGAGCGCTACTCCGAGCGGCTCGACTTCGAGAGTGCCGCCCGGGTGCGCGACCAGATCCAGGGCCTCGACACGCTCACGGCCGACCAGAAGATGAGCCTCGGCGACAGCTCGGTGAGCCGCGATGTGATCGCCCTGGCCGTTGACGCGCGCGTGGCGGCGGTGCAGCTGTTCCAGATGCGGGCCGGCAAGCTGGTGGGCCGGCTGGGCTACACGGCCGATGCGGTGGGCAGCGAGGCGGGCCGCATCCTGCAAACCGTGATCGAGGAGCACTACAGCCAGGTGGAGGGGGTGGAGATCCCGCCGGAGCTGCTGGTGCAGCACCCCCTGCCACAGCAGGCGTTAATCGAGGAGTGGCTCAGCGAGCTGCGGGGTCGCAAGGTGAAGCTGGCCGTGCCCCAGCGCCAGCAGAAGGCCGACCTGATCGAGCTGGTGGTGCGCAACGCCAGCTATGAGCTGCAGCGGGCCCAGCGGGCCAGTGAACAGAACCTCCTTGCCACCGAAGACCTGGCCCAGCTGTTGGATCTGGCGGCGCCGCCCCGGCGGATCGAGGGCTATGACATCAGCCACATCCAGGGCAGCGATGCGGTGGCCTCCCAGGTGGTGTTCATCGATGGGCTGCCCGCCAAGCAGCACTACCGCAAATACAAGATCCGCAGCACCGCCGTGCGCGCCGGCCACTCCGACGACTTCATGAGCATGGCGGAGGTGATCCGCCGCCGCTTCCGCCGCTGGGCCCAGGCCAAGGCCGAGGACGCCGATCTGCGGGAGCTGCGCCGGTCAGCAAGCACGGCCCTGCACACCGGCGGGTTGAACGACTGGCCCGACGTGGTGATGATCGACGGGGGCAAGGGTCAGCTGTCAGCCGTGATGGAGGCCCTGCGGGAGCTCAACCTCGATCAGGAGCTGGTGGTGTGCTCCCTGGCCAAACAGCGGGAGGAGGTGTTCGTGCCGGGGGCCAGGGAGCCGCTGGACAGCGAGGCCGACCAGCTGGGGGTGCAGTTGTTGCGGCGTCTGCGCGATGAGGCCCACCGCTTCGCCGTGAGCTTCCACCGGCAGCAGCGGGGCGAGCGCATGACCCGCTCCCGCCTCTCCGATATCCCCGGCCTGGGGCCCAAGCGGATCAAGGAACTGCTGGCCCACTTCCGCTCGATCGATGCCATCCAGCTGGCCAGTGTTGAGACCCTGGCCGCAGCTCCCGGCCTGGGCCCGGCTCTTGCCCGCCAGGTGTGGGAGTACTTCCACCCGATCGATACCGAGCCAGCCGAGGGCCTGCCCAATGCCAGCCAGCCAGGCGAGGGGCCGGAAGCTGATCAAGCTGAAACTACGCGCCCCATGGACAATGGCGCTGAACCGATCCCCATGGAGCTGGCCAGTTGAGGCCCCTGCTGCCCACCCTGCTCTGGAGCAGCCTGCTCGTGGGCCTGCTGATCACGCTGCTGTTGCTGCCCCTGCCCCTGCGCGGTGCCGCCCTGGCGGCGCCGGGCCTGTGCGTTGGTCCGGTGTGCGGCGATGAGATCACCCGCAGCGCCCAGCATCACTGGCAACTGCGCCTGCGGGTGAACGACCAGCAGGGCCACCGCGAACGGCTGGTGGTGGACTGCCGCAATGGCGTTCTCAGCCCCCAGGCCGGGCCTGTGGACCGGGGCTATGCCGCCGCCATGGCCCGCCGGGCCTGTCGCCTGGCCGGGGAGGTGTGATCCATGGCACTTGCCTTGGCCCGCCTGCTCCCCCGCCGCTGGTTCGCCTGGATCCTGAGTCTGGCCATGATGATCACGATCCTTTCTGCCCCCCAGCTGCAGGCCAGCGGGGTGGGAACACCGGCCGATCCCCTGCCGATCAGCAGCGACGCCCTGGCCCGGCAGTCACCCTGGAATCGGCCAGAGACCTATCCCCTCTCCCTGCAACCGGCCCCTGACCGCTACGTCCCCAGCGCCGAGTGGCTCGGGCGGTTGATCCTGCCCAGCGCTGCCGAGACCGCCGCCACCCCTGGCGACTGGGTGTGGATCGAGCTGGAGCAGGCACCGCCGGACCAGCAGGCCCTGATCGGCAGCCGCCGGCGTCTGCTCTGGGCGGATCGCCCGGACTTGCGGCGGATCGTCGAGGCCGTGAGCGTGGACATCCGCTTCGGGGCGAACGCCCGCAAGCTGGAGGCCGCCCACAACGTGGTGCCGAGCCGACTCAATGGCCGCGACCGGGTGGGCCCCCTGCAGTCGCTGGCGGGGGCCCGGCCGGTGGACGACGTCACCGTGGCACTGGAGGGCGTGAACGTCGAGGAAGGCGGCCTGGTCATCAGCCGTCCTCCCGTGCAGGTCACCGGCCGCTGGCAGGGACTGGTGCAGCTCCTGGAGGCCCCGGCCGATGACGACCAGGTGTTGGTGCGCCATTTCAATCCGGCAAGCGGCCGTTTCGACGGGCCGGAGGAGCGCATCCGTTTTCCCCGCCTGCCCCCCGACCGCTTCGGCCGGCAGGCCTTCAACCTCTCCGGGTTGGTGGACTCGCCGCTCAACCAGCAGGGCTGGCAGATCCAGGGGGCGCCGGCCGGTGATGGCGTGTTCACCGTGCAGGCCCTGCAGCCCCGCCAGATCACGGCCCTCTCGCCCCAACGCCAGCGGGACGGCACGGCCGCCAGCCTCAACCATCTGCGTGTGGCCAACTGGAGCGCCGCCGAGAGCCAACCCGGCAGCCTGCACACCACCGCCCTGGTGCCCGATGGGGTGGTCCCGCCGGGCTGGCAGGTGGGGGAGCGGGCCCTGCTGATCCATCTGTTCGGCGGGATCGGCGGCACCCAGGCCGAGCCCAGCCCCCTCTGGACCACCACGGGGCACTTCGCCTTCGGCGAGGCCGAGGTGGTGCGCGACGCCGTCAGCGGTGAGCCCCGGCTGGCGATCCGCTACCACCAGATCTACGCCAACAATCCCAACGGCATCGTGGCCGGCAGCCAGCACTGGAGCGCCTACGCCGGCAACCTGCAGCGCGGCTGGCTGGGCTCGCGCCCCTTCTCGGATGTGCTGGTGCCGATGGAGCCGCGGGTGCTCGATGCCCTGGCCCTCCAGGCCGAGATCCTGGCCGCCCGCTACCGCAGCGGCGATGGTGGCGGGGTGGCGATGGTCACTGCGGCCACCTCATGTGTGCAGGATTCCAGCCAGGCCCTGTGGATCGCCATCCAGCAGCTGCGCCAGGACCAGGCCTTCAGCGATCTCGTGGCGGGCGACCAGAAGCGGCTGGCCAGGCTGGCCACGGCCCTTGACCGCTGGCTCACCCCCTTCGGACGTCCGCGCCCCGATTGGCGCCACAACGCCGCCCGCAGCCTGGATGGCGGCAGCGGCGGCTTTGAGAGCAGCCAGAAGCTGGGAGATGTGCTGCTCAGCTGGAACTCGATGCTGCCCCGCCGCGCCCACGACGCCATGGCCGCGGACATCCTGCGCGCCGGTCTGCCGATCTGGCTGATCCGCACCAACCAGATCCCCTCCGCTGCCCCCCAGCTGCTGCCGGTGGATCCAACCTCCCTGCTGGGCCACCTGCCGGTGCTGGGCACCCTGTTCAACCGGGTGCTGGCCAGCCTGTTGCCCCCCTTTCAGCCCGGCGATCTGGGCCGCAGCCTGCTCGTGCTGGCGGGCTATGGGGCTCTGGCGCTGGCCCTTGGTGTGGCCAGCGGCTTCCTCAGCCTGCCCATGCAGTGGCCGCCCCTGGCCGAGGCCCTGCCGCGGCTGGCGAAGCTGCTGCTGCTGCCGGCCCTGGTGGAGGAACTGCTGTTCCGGGTTTTGCTGATCCCCCACCCGATCGAAGGCTTCCCCTGGCAGTCCCTGCTGGCCTGGAACGCCCTCAGCCTCGGCCTGTTCGTGCTCTATCACCCCGTGGCGGCCCGGCTCTGGTATCCACAGGCCCGGGCCCTGTTCGACGATCCGCGCTTCCTGCTCCAGGCCACCCTGCTGGGGGTGGCCTGCTCCCTGGCCTATGGGTTCACCGGTTCCCTCTGGCCGCCGGTGCTGATCCACTGGCTGGCTGTGGTGATTTGGCTGGAGCCGTTCCGGGGGCGTGAGCAGCTGGGCCTGGCTGCTCACGCCGCGGGATCGAACAGGGCGCGCCAGCGCCGCTCCTGATCAGAGGCGGTGGCCGTGCCTTCGGCGGGGAACTGGGGCAGAAAGTCCTTGTCGCTGGTGGGCTGGTACGGGCCCTGCTTGAGTTCGAACATCACGGCATCGGCGGAGAGGGCCACCAGGGTGTGGAACTGGCCCTCCGCCAGTTCGATCCCCCGCAGTGGCCCCTGAGCCTGCAACCGCAGGCGCTCCAGCACGGTGCCCTGGGCATCGAGCAGCAGCAGGCCGATCTCCCCCTGCAGTACCACAAAACACTCAAAGCCAGCGCCCGCCTGCTCGCGCATGTGGCGATGGGGGCGCACGTAGGTGCCGGGCTGCAGCACATTGAGGAAACGCTGCACCGCATCGCTCTCCTGGTGCAGGTTGTGGTTCCGGCGCCGGCGGGGCGCCTCCCGGGCCTGCAGGGCCACGGCGTCGAACAGCGCCTGATCGATCCGCTTGAGCTGGGGCTGGGGCCGCCCCTGCGGCTCGGTCTGATCTTTCCCCTGGGCTGATGCGCTCACCGGGATGGGCGGTAGGGCATCGCATGTTAGGCAGGCGGCCTTCAGGGACGGAGGGTCTGCCGTCTAGCTGTCCCATGACCAAGTGCAACGGCAGCCCAGGGGTTGGCAGCAAGACATCGAAAGTGGACGTTTGCCTGGGCGTTCCCTCCAGCCCGGTCTCCCATGCCGCACCATCGCCTGCCCCCCCTGACGTTCTGCCTGACCGTGGCCGCCTTTCTGCAGGCGCCGCTGCTGCCCGCAGCTGGGCATGCGGCCGGCCAGCCCGCCGCTGTGCCCCTCTACCGGTTGGAGACCACCTGTTCACTCCGCGGCGCCAGAGCGGTGGACTGTGTGGTGGATGCGCGGGAAGAGAACGGGGCAACGGTCTATCGCCACACGATCGGCACGCTGGTGGAGACCATCCGAATCAGCGATGGGCCCCTGCGGATGGAGCGCCTGGACGCGGGAACGGGCCGATGGCGTTCCCTGCGGTCGGCCGAGGTGCAGTTCTCCACCAACACCATCTGTTTCGACGGGCGCGATCTGTGCGTGCTCAATCCCAACTACCTCAACAGCGTGCGCGAGGAGCGGGTTGATGAACTCGAGGGTCGCGATCGGGTGAACGTGCGCTTCGGAGACGATGGCCGCCTGTTGCTCACCTGCTACGACCGGGGCTGCGAGGTCGTGCAATGACCAGCCTCACCCAACCAGGTAGGCCCGTGATCGGCATGGTGCTCGCCGGGCTTCTGCTGGTGCCGGCTGGCCTTGCTGACCCTGCCCTTGCCCATTCGCCGGCAGCGAGCGATGGGGCCAGCAGCTGGACAGCCCAACAGCGTCGGCCGGCCGCCGGGGGCGGCGGCATTGGCAACCGCAGCGGGGGCAGCACGAATCAGGGCAACCGCAACCGCGAGCGGCCACGCAGTGGGGGCGGCGGAAACTCCGGCTTTCGCAATGCGGCCCCGGGCATGACCCAGGGGTCACGGCGACCCCAGGGCGGCTGGACCAGCAACAGCCGCGGCCGGGGGACCCCTGCCATCAGCGGCGGTGGCCGGGGCGCGGATGGCAGCCGCCGGGACCGCAACCGGGTGGCGGATCGCGGCCCCTCGGCGGATCGGGGCCGCCAGGATCGTCTCGACCAGCGGCGGGACCGGCGGGACGACCGCCTCGATCAACGCCGTGATCGCCGGGATGACCGCCTCGACCAACGCCTCGATCGGGCCAATGACCGTCGGGACGACCGCTGGCGCAGCACCCGCCGGCGATGGGACCGGTGGGACCGCTGGTATGGCTATCCCGGCTGGGCCCGCCCCGGCTGGGGAGCGGCCCGGCCATGGCCGGTGGGCTGGTACGGGGGTTGGTCGAGCCCCCGCTGGAGCTGGTGGGGGCCGAACGCGGCAGCCTGGGGGATCACCACCCTGGCAACGGCGGCGATCATCAATGCCGCCGTCGATAATGCGGTGGCCCGCAACACCACCTACATCGTGGTGCCGAACAGCAGCTATCTGCTCCTGTACGGCACGGTGCGGCCGGTCGGCAGCCGTTCCACCAGCTTCGCGGTGGTGTCCGACGGCTACGAGATCGCCCTCACCGCCGACTGTGACCGGGGCACCCTCGACGGCTTTGTGCCTGAGTCCAGGGCTGAAGCGGAACTGCTGAACGCCGCCTGCCAGGTGGCCTTCGGTTCGGCCTGAGGCGGTTGCGCTTCGGGCCCGATCCCCTCCCTCAACCAGGCTGGGTGCTGTGGTTGTGAGTGTCCCAGTTCATGCGCGGCATCTGGATCCTCGGCGACCAGCTCAGCCCCGACCTTCCCGCCCTGCAGGGGCTGGAGCGTGAGCTTGGGCGGGCAGGGTCCCGCACCAAGTGCCGGGTGTTGCTGATCGAGAGCAGCTCGGTGCTGGCCTGGCGCCGATACCACCGCCAGAAGCTGGTGCTGGTGTGGAGTGCCATGCGCCACTTCGCCGAGGAGCTGTGCGCCGACGGCTGGACGGTGGATCACCTGGAGGCCGACAGCTTCGCCGAGGCCCTGACGGGCTGGATTGCCCAGCACGGGATCAGCGCGCTCGAGGTGATGGAGCCTGCCGAGCGGCCGTTCCGCCAGGCGATTGAACGCCTCAATCTGCCGGTCCCCCTGCACTGGCATCCCTCCAACGCCTTCCTCTGGAGCCGGGAGGATTTCGCTGCCTGGGCCCGCCCCTACAAACAGCTGCGCCTGGAGTTGTTCTACCGGGAGGGCCGCCGCCGTTTCGGGGTACTGATGGATCCCACCGCCGAACCGCCCGGCTCCCAGCCCCTGGGCGGCCAGTGGAACTACGACCATGCCAACCGCAAGTCACCGCCCAAGGGCCTGGTGGGCCCCGAGCCGCTCCGCTTCGAACCCGACGCCATCACCGAGGCCGTGATCGCCAAGGTGGAGCGGCTCGATGCGGAGCTGGAGGGCAGGGGTGAGGCCGGTCTGCCCGGCTTCAGTGCGGCCTTCAGCTGGGCGGTGACCCGGCAGCAGGCCCTGGCGGTGCTGGAGCACTTCATCGCCACCCGCCTCGATGGCTTCGGCCCTTATCAGGACGCCATGGTGAGCGGCCAGCCCACCCTCTGGCATGCCCTGCTATCGCCTTACCTCAACCTGGGGCTGCTGGCGCCCCTGGAGGTGATCCGCCGGCTGGAACAGGCGGGTCTGGAACGGGCCACGCCCCTGGCGTCGCTGGAGGGGGTGATCCGCCAGATCCTGGGCTGGCGCGAATACACCCATGGCCTCTACTGGTGGTTCGGGCCCGACTACCCCCGGCGCAACCATTTCGCCGCCGATCGGCCCCTGCCGCCTTGGCTGGAGCAACTGGGCGGCAGCGGCATGGCCTGCATGGACACGGTGCTCGGCGAGTTGGCGGCCAGCGGCTATGCCCACCACATCCAGCGGCTGATGGTGCTGGCCAACTACGGCCTGATCGCCGGCCTCGATCCCCAGGCCTTCACCGCCTGGTTTCACCGCATGTTCATCGATGGCTACGACTGGGTGATGCAGACCAACGTGATCGGCATGGGGCTGTTCGCCGATGGCGGCCTGCTGGCCAGCAAGCCCTACGCCGCCAGCGGTAACTACATCAACCGGATGGGCACGTACTGCAAAGGCTGCCGTTACAACCCCAAACAGCGCACGGGCGACAAGGCCTGCCCCTTTAATTCCCTCTACTGGGACTTCCTGGCCCGTCACGCCGACTCCCTGCGCCGCAATCCCCGCATGGCCCTGGTGATGAAGCAGCTGGAGAAACTGCCGGAAGAGGAGCTGGCGTCGATCCGGGCCAGCGCCGACCAGCACAGGGCAGGCCAGCAGGCGCTGGCGACGCGTTAGAACCACAAGCCCGCTGCGAAGGCTTGGCAATGACTGTCCGGTTTGCGTGGTCCTGGCCCCGGCCGCTGCTGGCTTCCCTGCTGTTGCTGGTGGCCCCCCTGCTGCTGGCGGCGCAGCCGGCCTGGGCCTTCGCCCTGCCGCCGCTGCCCTATCCGCCGGATGCCCTGGAGCCGGTGATCGACGCCCGCACCATGGGCCTGCACCACGATCGCCACCATGCCGGCTACGTGAAAGCCCTCAATGCGGCCGTTGCCGCCGATCCGGCACTTGCCGAGCTGTCGCTGGAGCAGCTGCTGCAGCGGGCACCGCGGCTTCCGGAAGCGGTGCGGAACAATGCCGGCGGGCACTGGAATCACAGCCAGTTCTGGACGGCGATGGCGCCGCTGGGTGCTGGAGGTAGCCCCTCGGCGGAACTCGAGGCCGCTGTCGAGGCCAGCTTCGGCTCGCTGGATGCCCTGCGCGAGCAGTTCAGCGCCGCCGCCGCCGGACGCTTCGGCTCCGGCTGGGCCTGGCTGATCCTCAGGCCCGATGGCCGCCTGGCCGTGACCACCAGCCCCAACCAGGACAATCCCCTGATGCCCCTGCGGGGCCAGGAACGCGGCACACCCCTGCTGGGGTTGGACGTGTGGGAGCACGCCTATTACCTGCAGTACCAGAACCGGCGGCCCGATTACATCGAGGCCTGGTGGTCACTGCTGAACTGGGAGGAACTGAACCGCCGCTACGCCACCGCCACGGCTTGAACTGCAAGGCCTGAACGGAACGTGGTCCTGCAACTGACCAAGGACGCGACCGCGCCAGGTTCCGGCTCTGCGCTAGGGGTGGGGCGCCGCAGCTCCGCCAGCCCGCGATGGCTTCCGTACCGATCCAGGTCGGTCCCCATGGGGATCCGCCGCGCACCCAGCGGCTCGACTACGGCGTGGTGCTGCTGCAGCTGCTCTGGCGGATGCGCTACGACCTTGTTCTCTGGCTGACGTTCTGCGTGTTTGCCTGGCTGCGGGGCCCGCGGGCGCTGCCCTGGCAGATCACGCCCATGGGCCTCTCGGTGTTCGGCATCGCCGTGTCGATCTTCATCGCCTTCCGCAACACCCAGGCCATCGGCCGCTGGTGGGAGGCGCGCAGCCTGTGGGGCGCGATCGTGAACCAGAGCCGCCAGTGGCGCGATACCCTGCTGGCCCATGTGGGCGGCCAGCGGCTGCGCACCGCCAGGGGCAGGCGCCTGCTGGAGTATCAGGTGGCCCAGGTGTGGCTGCTCAACTTCGAGCTGCGTAATTACTGGCGATCCGACCTGCGCGACACCATCGACGGCCTGCTGGATGACCTCCATCTGCCACGGCAGCTGAGCCTGCAGGAGCTCTGCCGCCGCCGCGCTCTGGCGGTGCACGACCTCCATGCCGACGGCTGGGTGAACGACTGGGGCCGCCAGCAGCTGGTGGAGGTGTCCAACCGCTGCCTGGATTCGATCGGCGGCTTGCAGCGCATCCGCAACACGCCGATCCCTGCCTCCTACGACGTGTTCGTGCGGCTGATCACCTGGCTGTACGGCCTGCAGCTGCTGCTGCAGCTCAAGCTCGAGGCACCCCTGGGTGTGGGGGCGGTGCTGTTTCTGGGCTTCCTGGTGGCCGAGCGGATCGGCTCCTACGTGGAGGGCCCGTTCGACCGGGACGGCAGTTGCTTCTCCCTGCCGCTGAATACGCTCTGCAGCACGATCACCGTCGATCTGATGGAGCGTCCGCTGGACTTCGGCCGCTTCCAGCCCAGTTCCGACCCCACCCGCTGGGACTGACGCCGGTGCGCCTGCTGCACACCTCCGACTGGCATCTGGGCCGCAGCTTCCATGGGGCGTCCCTGCTCGACCAGCAGGAGGCGGTGCTGGATCGGATCGTGGATCTCTGCCGCCAGGAGCAGGTGGACCTGGTGGTGATCGCCGGTGATCTCTACGACCGGGCGATTCCCCCAGCCCCGGCGGTGGCCCTGTTCACTGACACCGTGCGCCGACTGCGGGCCGATGGGGCGGTGGTGGTGGCGATCGCCGGCAACCACGACAGCCACGTGCGGGTGGCCGTGTACGACGAGCTGCTCACTGCGCTGGGGGTGACGGTGCGAGGCGACTGGCGCCGTTGCGATGAGCCGCTGCTGGTGCAGTCCCGCCAGGGTGGGGCGCCCCTGGCCGTGTACCCCCTGCCCTACCTGGAACCCCTGCTCGATGGCCCGGCCCTGGCCAGGGAGGCGGGCCTCGCTGACGGGGAGGGCCGGCGTCATCAGCAGGTGCTCGACCTGGCTCTGGCCCGGATCCACGCCCACCAGGCCAGCCATCCCGGCCAGCGCTCCCTGCTGGTGGCCCATGCCTTCGTGGCCGGTGGGCGCAGCTCGGAGTCGGAGCGGGAGCTTTCGGTGGGCAATCTGGAGGTGGTGGCGGTGCCCAGCTTCAGCGGCTTCGACTACGTGGCCCTGGGCCACCTGCACGCCGCCCAGGAGCTGGACGGCCCGCGCCTGGCCTATGCCGGCAGCCCCCTGCCCTATTCGTTCTCCGAGGAGGGGCAGGAGAAGAGCGTGCGCCTGGTGGAGTTCGGCGCCAACGGCCTGGCCTCCGTGCGGGTGATCCCGCTGGCGGTGGGGCGCCAGCTGCGCAGCCTGGAGGGGCCGCTGGAGACACTCCTGGCCGATCCCCGGCTGGAGGAGGCACGCGCCTGCTGGGTGCGGGCGGTGCTCACCGACGACGACCTGCCCCGCCAGGCCATGACCCGGCTGCGCCAGCGTTTTCCCCACGCGCTGGAGCTGCGCCACCGGCCCGGGCGCCAGGAGTCCCTGGCCACCAGTGAGCGCACCCGCCGGATCCGCGCGGCCCGTGACCCCCTGGAGCGGATCCTGGCGTTCTACAGCGATCAGCAGGGGCGGCAGCCCAGCGCGGCGGAGGTGCAGCTGCTGCGCCAGGCCCTCAGCGCCGCCGGCCGCAGCGAGGAGACCTGATGCGTCCCCATCGCCTGGAGCTGGAGGCCTTCGGGCCCTACGCCGAGGCGGTGCGGGTCGACTTCGATCCCCTCGCCCGCGATGGCCTGTTCCTAATCCACGGCAGCACGGGCGCGGGCAAGACCTACCTGCTCGATGCCCTCAGCTTTGCGCTCTACGGCGAGGTGTCGGGCGAGCGCAGCATCAAGGGCCTGCGCTCAGACCATGCCGCCCCAGGCCAGGTACCGCGGGTGATGCTCGAGTTCTCCGCCGGCGGTGGCCGCTGGCGGGTGGAGCGCCAGCCGGCCTGTGAGGTGCCGCGCAGCCGGGGCGAGGGCACCACTACCAAACCCGCCCGCGCCGCCCTCTGGCGGCTCGATCCAGCGGCTGAGGCTGAGGCTCAGCCGGAGGCCGGGGGACAGAAGCCGGTTGCCGGCAACGTCACCGAGGTGCGCCGCGAGGTGGAGCGGCTGCTGGGGCTGGATGCCGCCCAGTTCCGCCAGGTGATCCTGCTGCCCCAGGGGCGTTTCGCTGAGGTGCTGCGGGCTGGAGCCGAGCAGCGCGAGGCCCTGCTCAAGACCCTCTTCGACACGGTGCTCTACGAGCGGGTGAGCCGCTGGCTCGACGACCGCGCCCGCGAGGCCTACGCGGCCCTCGCCGAAGGACGTCGCCAGCTGCAGTCGCTGGCCGAGCAGGCCCTGGCCATCGCCAAGCCCTGGAGCGAGCACGAGCCTTCGGCCCCTGAGCAGCCATCGGCAGCTGAGCAGCCATCGACCGCCGAGCAGCCCATCGCCGATCAGCCCCTCGCCGATCCCGCCGCGCTGGCCGATCTGCAACAGCACCTGAACCAGCTGGCCAGCGGACTGGCCGCCGAGCTGGAGCAGGCGGAGACCCGCAGTGAGGCCCTGCGCCGTGAACTGGCCCAGCGGGAGCGGCTGCTGGAGCGCTGGCGACGCCGGCAGACGGCGGAGCTGGGCCTGCAGGAGGCGGCTGGCCAGCAGGAGGCCATCGAGCTGCTGCGTCAACGGCTGGCCGGGGCCGAGCGGGCCGAGCAGCTGCGTCCTGCCCTTGAGAGCGAACGCCAGGCAGGCGAGCGTTTACGGCAGCACGACCAGCAGCTGGCCGCCGCCTTGGCCGCCCTGGCTGATCGGCGCAACCGGCTGGTGCTGCTGCCCGCCGAACTCATGCAACTGGATCTCAGTGGGCTGCCGGATCTCGGCCAGCTCACCCGCTGCATCGCGGCTCTCGCCACGCGCTGCAGTGAGCTGCAGGCACTGGCCGGCCTGTGGGGGGAGCGGCAGGCCACCACCCAGACCATCGAGGCCGCCAGCACCGAGCTCACCCAGGTGGGCCAGCAGGTGCGGAAGGGAGAGGAGCTGTTTGCTCAGGTGCAGGCGGATCTGCCGTTCTGCCAGCAGCGGCTGGAGCAGGCGCGCAGCGCCCACGACCGGCTGGCGGGGCTGGAGCAGGCACACCGCCTCAGCCAGGACCAGCTAGCGGGCCTGGCCCAGCTGCAGGCGGCGGAGCGGGAGAGCACCGCGGCAGCGGCAGCCCTGCTGGCCGCCCAGGGGCGCCAGCAGGAGGCCCGGGCCCAGGTACTGCAGCTGCGCCAGCGTCAGTTGGAGGGGATGGCCGCCCGCCTGGCCGCCGGCCTGAGCGCTGGCCAGCCCTGTCCGGTGTGCGGCTCCAGCCGCCATCCCCAGCCGGCCCAGGCGACGGACGGCAGCCTGGATGACAGTGCCCTGCAGCGGGCGGATGCCCAGCAGCAGCAGGCCGAGGTGGCGGTGCAGCAGGCCCAGGGCCGCAGCAGCGCCCTCGCCGCCCAGCTGGAGAGCCTCAGCCGCCGCTGGCCACTCGTGCTCAGCGATCCCCAGGCCGTGCAAGGGGCGGCGGCCAAGGCCCACCTGGAGCTGGACCAGGCCAGGGTTCTTGCCGGCGCGCTCCCGGCCCTGGAGACGCAGCGGGCCGATCTGGAGCAGCGGCTGGTGGCCTTCCGGCAGCGGCTGGAGCAGCGGCGGCTGCAGCGCAGCCAGCAGGAGGAGCGGCTGCGCGGGCTGCAGGCCCAGCTGGCCGACCAGCAGGCGCGGCTGGGGCTTGCCCTGGGGCCCCACAGCGGCCGCAACCCGGGCGAGATCCTGGAGCAGCAGCGCGAACTGCAGGAGCAGCTGGCCCGGCTGGCCGACGCGCTGCAGCAGCGCAACCAGGACGCCAGCCGGGCCGCCGAGCTGGCCAGCCGCCTGGCGGCCGACCTGACGGCGGCCGGCTTCAGCACGGCCCAGGCCCTGATCGCGGCCCTGGCCTCTGCCAGCGAGCGCCAGGCCTGGCAGGAACGCATCCGCGCCCACGACCAGACCCTGCTGCAGCACCAGCAGCAGCTGGCCGACCCCGACCTGCAGCACCTGCCCAGCGAGCCCCCCGACCTGGAGGCACCGGCGCAGCTGCTGAACCAGGCCCAGGAGCGGCGTGACGGCCTGCTGCGCCGCCAGGCCCAGCTCAGTGCGGCGCTCAAGGCCCTGGTGGAGGTGGCCGAGCGCCAGAGGGACGCCTGCGCTGCCGTGGCCCACCTGCAGCAGCGGGCCGACCAGCTCCATGCGGTGGCTGACCGCTGTCTGGGCCGCAGCAGTCCCCACATCTCCCTGCAGCGCTGGGTGCTCTCGGCCTACCTGGAGGAGATCTGCGGCTTCGCCAACCAGCGCCTCGACCTGATGACCGCCGGCCGCTACCAGCTGCTGCTCAGCGATGAGGGCGGCCAGCGGCGGGGCAGCAAAGCGGGTCTCGGCCTGCGGGTGCTGGATGCCTTCACCGGCGAGGAGCGGGACGTGTCCAGCCTCTCAGGCGGTGAGACCTTCCAGGCCTCCCTGGCCCTGGCCCTAGGGGTGGCCGACACGGTGCAGGCCCACAGCGGCGGCGTGCGCCTGGATGCCCTGTTCATCGACGAGGGATTCGGCAGCCTTGACCCGGACAGCCTGCAACTGGCGATGGATGAACTCGACCGCCTGCGCGAGGGGGGCCGGCTGATCGGCCTGATCAGCCATGTGGCAGCCCTGCGCGAGCGCATCCGCAGCGGCATTGAGGTGATGGCGAGCGAACGGGGCTCCCGCCTGCGGGTGGGTGTGGCGGGCGAGGAGGGGGTGGCTCGGCCATGACGCCGGGGCCTGAACAGCTCGTGGCCGTGTACGGCACTCTCAAGCGCGGCGCCTGCAACCACCGTGTGCTGGCGGGGAGCCGCTGGCTGGGGCCGGTGCTGCTCAGCGGCCTGCGGCTCCACGACCTGGGCCCCTATCCGATGGCCGTGGCCTGCCCAGACCCAGGGGCCCGGGTGCTTGCGGAGCTCTACGCCGTGTCGGCGGCGGTGCTTGCCGAGCTGGACGTGCTGGAGGATCACCCGCGGGAGTACGAGCGGCAGCTCCTGCCTTTGGGGGACGGCCGGCAGGCCTGGGTGTATCTGGGCCGTCCTGCCCAGGTGCGCGGCTGTGCGGAGCTGGCGGATGGCTGCTGGCGAGGGGACCTCCTGGAGTGGAACCGCCTGGCTGGCGAGCCCTGAGCCGCTCAGCGCTCGCCCAGCAGCTCCACCCAGGTGGGTGCCGCACCGTGGGGCCGGGTGCTGGCCGGCTTGGCTGCGGAGGTTCTGGGGCTGGACGCCCTCAAGCCCGATGCCTTGTGCTGGGCGCCGATGGGCGTGCTGCGACGGCCTGAAGGCATGGAACCGTAGGTCTGGGAGCTCATGGACTGGCTGTTGATGGTTGGTCTGTCGATGGACTGTCTGTTGATGGGTTTGGTCATGGCTGAAACGTACGTGGACTGGAAGACATCGGCCTGGGTATGGCTGCTCTGAGATCTGGCTGCTGCTGCGTCCAGCATTGCCAGGGCGAGAGGGGACGGTCGACCTGTTGATCGGCGCTTTCGGCACGAATCAACCGCAGGGATCGGGGCGCGCCCGGCTCCGGGGGAGTGCAATGCAGGACGCAACCCGTCAGCAGGGTGTTCTTCCTTAATCAGAACCTTACACGCCACGGCTGCTGGTGATGGACTGCTGGTGATGGGCCTCGCCCAGGCGGATACCCGCAAACAATCGTATGCGCAACAGAGCTTAAACGGATTGACTATGGGTTAATGTCCAGGACATGCGGCGGCAAGCCGTCCCGTTCAACCCCGGTCGCTCCAGCAGATCGGCCCACGAACCCTTCCCCCCAGCCCATCAAGCCATGCTTGACCACGTTCCCAGCGTCACCTTCCACACCCGCGTGCGGGATGAGTCGGTGCCCGGCCCCAACCCCTACCACTGGCAGGACCTCACCAGCGACGCGATCTTCAAGGGCCGCAAGGTGGTGCTGTTCGCCCTGCCCGGCGCCTTCACCCCCACCTGCTCCTCCAACCACCTGCCCCGCTACGAGGAGCTCTACGAGGAGTTCCGCGCCCACGGCGTGGACCAGATCATCTGCCTGTCGGTGAACGACGCCTTCGTGATGTTCCAGTGGGGCAAGCAGATCGGCGCCAAGAACGTGTTCCTGCTGCCTGACGGCAACGGCGAGTTCAGCCGCAAGATGGGCATGCTGGTCGACAAGTCGAACCTGGGCTTTGGCATGCGTTCCTGGCGCTACTCGATGCTGGTGAACGACGGGCGGATCGAGAAGATCTTCCGCGAACCGGAGTTCGACGACAACTGTCCGCTCGACCCCTTCGAGGTGTCCGATGCCGACACGATGCTGGCCTACCTCAAGGGCACCGAGCCCGCCGGCGTGACCGCCCCCCGCCGCGAGTTCGAGGGCTGATCCGGCCACCGACTCTCCAGCCCAGCGCTGCACTCACCGCCCCCCGTACCTCCCCGCCCCCCGTTCCTCGCCGCCGCTCCCCCATGGCTGACTGCTTCGACCTGATCGTGCTCGGCGCCGGCTCCGGCGGCCTGGCCGCCGCCAAGCGCGCCGCCTCCTACGGCGCCAAGGTGGCGATCGTGGAGGGGGACCGGGTGGGCGGCACCTGTGTGATCCGCGGCTGTGTGCCCAAGAAGCTGCTGGTGTACGGCTCGGCCTATCGCCACCTGCTCGAGGCCGCCCCCAGCCACGGCTGGGACCTGGGAGAGGTGCGCCGCGACCCGGGGCGGCTGCTGGCCAATGTGCGGGCCGAGGTGGATCGCCTCAACACCCTGCACATCGGCTTTCTGGAGAAGGCCGGGGTGGAGCTGGTGAGCGGTTGGGGCCGCTTTCAGGCGTCAGGCGAGGTGCTGGTGCGATCAGCCGACGGCAGCGAACGCCTGCTCAAGGGGGAGCGCACCCTGATCGCCGTGGGCGGCCGGCCCCATCGGCCGGCCATCCCCGGTGCCGAGCTGGGCTGGGTGAGCGACGACATGTTCCTGCTGGAGAGCCTGCCCGAGGCCGTGGTGGTGGTAGGCGCGGGCTTCATCGCCTGCGAGTTCGCCTGCATCCTCAATGGCCTGGGGGTGAAGGTGACCCAGCTGGTGCGGGGCGACCACCTGCTGCGCGGCTTTGATCGCGAGGCCAGCGACGCGGTGGCTGAGGCGATGGAGGCCGACGGCATCGCGATCCGCTTCGCCCACTCCCCCGCCGCCATCAGCGGCGAGCCCGGCACCCTCACCCTCACCACCCAGAGCGGTGAACAGCTGGCCTGCGGCGGGGTGCTGCTGGCCACCGGCCGGCGCCCCTTCCTCGAGGGACTCAACCTGGAGGCCGCCGGCGTGGCGGTGGAGGGCCATCGCATCCCGGTGGATGCCGACCAGCGCACCAACGTGCCCGGCATCTATGCGGTGGGTGACGTCACCGACCGGGTGAATCTCACCCCGGTCGCGGTGGATGAGGGCCGTGCCTTCTCCGACACGGTGTATGGCAACCGGCCACGCCAGGTCGATCACGACCTGATCGCCAGTGCGGTGTTCAGCCAGCCGGAGCTCTCGGGCGTGGGCCTCACCGAGGAGCAGGCGGTGGAGCGCCATGGTCAGGATGCGATCCAGGTGCACCGGGCCCGCTTCCGGCCGATGAGCCAGGCCCTGCCCGCCAGCGGCCCGCGGGTGCTGCTCAAGCTGATCGTGGAGCGCGCCTCCGGCAAGGTGCTGGGCTGCCACATGGTGGGCGAGCACGCCGCCGAGATCATCCAGATGGCGGCAATCGCCATCGGCATGGGCGCCACCAAGGCCGACTTCGACCGCACCATGGCCCTGCATCCCTCGGTGGCCGAGGAATTCGTGACGATGCCCAACTGAGCACAAGCACTCAATCGGCGGTTTCGGTGGCCGAGGGCACGGAATCAACCCCCGGCGGTTGCTTCAACTGAGCCCAATCGTGTTCGTCCCGATGTCCACCGGAACCATGGAGAAGCAGGTGATGGCCCAGAGCGACGGCGCCAGCGGCAGTGAGGAGTCCGCCATGGCCGCCCCCGAGGCCTTCCTGGCCATCGCCCTGGCCGCCGTGTCGTGGGATGGGGTGCTCAGCCCCGCCGGCACCCGCGCCCTGCGCCACGCCATCGACTACCGCCACCCCTATGTGGATCTGGCCGATCAGGACGTGGCCCTGATGATCGACGGTCTCCTGGGGCGGCTGCGCAGCCAGGGCGCCCAGCAGCTGATGCTGCGGGCGGCCGCCGGGCTCAC
The DNA here is from genome assembly GCA_040399225.1 of Prochlorococcaceae cyanobacterium. GTDB lineage: Bacteria > Cyanobacteriota > Cyanobacteriia > PCC-6307 > Cyanobiaceae > NIES-981. The sequence goes on from JBBASN010000015.1 coordinate 25,646, forward strand.
CCCCGAGCTGCGCCGCACCGCCTTCGCCACGGCCGCCGAGATCATGCGCTCCGATGGCCCGCTTCAGGCCGACGAGCTCAATATTCTCAGCACCCTGGCGGCCACCCTGGAGTTGCCTGAGGCCGACAGCGCGCCGCTGCTGGCCCTGATGGAGGTGCTGCACGCACCCGTGCAGTGAAGTCGATGCAGTGAGCGCCGGCCTGGTGTAGACCCGGCAGCAGTTGCGCGGAGGCGGATGGCCCTGGCCATCCTCGATGTGGACCTGCTGGCCTTCGAGCAGGGCACGGCCCACCAGCGGGCAGCGGTGGTGGATGGGGTGATGCGCAGCCTGGGTACGGGCTTCGTGCTTACCCGCAGCGACCTGTCCGCAGCCCTGCTGGATGAGGCCTATGGGCTACTGGGTGCGTTCTTCGCACTCGACGCGCCACGCAAGCAGGCGTTCACCAGGCCCGAGGCCTGCGGTCAGACCGGCTACACCGGAACCCTGGTTGAAACGGCGGCGGGCGAGAGCCGGGCCGACTGGAAGGAGATGCTCAACTGGACGGAACCGCTGCCGGCCCACCACCCCCTGCGTCGCCGTTTTCCGTTGCTCTATCCCGAGCAGCTGCTGCCGGAGGCGGCCGTGCCGGGGATCACGGCGGTGCTGGAGCGCTTCCACGCCAGCCTGGCCGATCTGCAGCGCCGCTTCCTGCGGGTGATCGCCACCGGCCTGGGGGTGCACATTGACTTCTTCGATGCCGTGGTGCGCGACGCCCCCACCCTCACCCGGGCGATCCACTACCCGCCGATGGCCGCCGCCCCCGCCGGCGGGCACCTGTGGGCGGCGGCCCATGGCGACATCAACCTGATCACCGCCCTGCCGCGGGCCACGGCAGCGGGCCTGCAGGTGCTGGTGGAGGGCCAGTGGTTGGACGCCCTGGCACCGGAGGGGCAGGTGATCATCAACAGCGGCCTGATGCTGGAGCGGCTGAGCAACGGCCGCATCCCCACCGGCTGGCACCGGGTGGTGGCACCCGAGGGCAGCAGCGGAGCGCGCCTGAGCGTGGTGCAGTTCTGCCACCCCACGCCGAGCACCGTGCTCAACCCCCTGGCCAGCTGCATCGATGGCGAAAATCCCCAGCGCTTCGCCGCCCTGCTGGCGGCCGATGCCCTTGAAGATGTGCTGTATCGCATCAACCTGCTGCATGGCTGACGAGATGGCTGACAACACCGTGTCCCTGGCCCGCCGCCTCGATCAGGCCCTGGCGCGCTTGGGCGCCAACCTGGTGATCCCGCTGGGGCTGCTGGCCGTGGCCTGGGGCCAGGAGCTGTTGGACCAGCTGGTGTTCGGCGGGCGCTGGAACCTGCCGATGCTGCCGGGGGGCTCGTTTGTGGGGGTGCTCACGGCGCCGTTCAGCCACAGCGGCTTCAACCACCTGATCGGCAACAGCCTGGTGTTCCTGCCGCTGTCGTGGCTGGTGCTGCTGCGGGGCCGGCGCGACTACCTGGCCGTGTGGATCGGGGTGCTGGTGGCCGCCATCCCGGTGTGGCTGTGGTGGCCGGTGGGCAGCCACGGCCTCTCCGGGGTGGTGTACGGACTGCTGGGCTACCTGTTGGTGATCGGCTGGCTGGAGAAGCGGCCCCTCTCGATCCTGCTCTCGCTGGTCACGTTGGTGGCCTACGGCGGCGTACTGCCCAGCCTGATTCCCCTGTTTTCACCGGCGGGGGTGAGCTGGATCGGCCACCTCAGCGGCTTCGGCGGCGGCGTGCTGGCGGCCCTGGCGGTGTTCCGCGAATGAGCACACTGAAGCCCGCGCCCACCCTGATCCTGGGGGGCTTTCTGATCACGCCCGAGGCCTACGCCCCGATGGCGGCAGCGATTGAAACGGCCACGGGCCAGCCGGTGGCGGTGGTGCCCGCCAGCCGCGGCGACTGGCTGCTCACCAGCTGGACGCTGGGCTGGACCCGCCTGCTCGATCGCGCCCAGGCCCTGCTGCTGGAGCTGGCGGCGGCCTCGCCAACGGGCCGGGTGAACCTGGTGGGCCACAGCTCCGGGGGCGTGATGCTGCGGCTGCTGCTGGGTGATGAACCCTTCGCCGGCCGGGTGTACGGCCAGCGCAGCCGGGTGCAGAGCCTGGTGAGCCTGGGCAGCCCCCACCAGGCGATCCGCGCCACTGCGTTGCGCCAGCTGGTGGACCGTCTCTACCCCGGCGCCTTGTTCAAGGAGGAGCTGGCCTACCTGGCGGTGGCCGGCGCCATCGAGCCGCAGCAGCTGCGCCCCCGCGCCCGCCGGCTCACGGCCCGCTCCTACGGCGCCATCAACAACGACCCAACCAGCCGCGGCGACGGCCTGGTGCCCCTCAGCTCAGCCCTGCTGGCCGGCGCCGAGCCCCTGGTGCTGGAGGGCGTGGGCCACGGCGGCTGGTTCGCCGAGCGCTGGTACGGCAGCGTCGAGGTGCTGCCCTACTGGGTGTCGTGGCTGGTGGGCGGCGCCATCGGGCCAGACTTGCCGCGGTGATGCGCGGGTCAGAGCAGGGGATGGAGACCAACGACCAGCAGCAGGAGCTGCTAGGCGCCCTGGAGGCCCTCGGAGGCAGCGCCGGCAACGGCAAGCTACGTGAGCTGCTGGGCTGGGACGAGCCCACCTACGACGCCGTGAAGGCCACCCTGCTCAGCGCCGGCCTGCTGCTGGCGGGGCGGGGACGGGGCGGCTCGGTGAGCCTGCCGGGCAGTGCCCCCCTGCAGGCCGCACCCACCAACACCAGAGCCACGCCAGCGGCTGCCCTGTCACCAGGCCCCCAGCCCAGCGGCAAGCAGAACCTCTCGGCCTTCATCTGGGGCGTGGCCGACCTGCTGCGCGGCGACTACAAGCAGAGCGACTACGGCAAGGTGATCCTGCCGTTCACCGTGCTGCGCCGGCTCGACTGCGTGCTGGAGCCCAGCAAAGAGGCGGTGCTGGCGGAGAAGCAGCTGCGCGAGGGCCAGGGGCTCGACCCGGAACCGTTCCTGCTGCGGGCAGCGGGGCTCAATTTCTGCAATGTCTCCCCCCTCAGCCTCAAGGCGTTGATGGGGGACCAGGAGAACATCGCTGAAAACCTGCGTGCCTACGTGCAGGGCTTCACGGCTGAGGTGCGCGACATCTTCGAGAAGTTTGAATTCCACCTGCAGCTCGACCGGCTGGAGAAAAGCGGCCTGCTGTATCTGGTGGCCGAGCGCTTCGCCCAGATCGACCTGCATCCCACCACGGTGAGCAACGCCGAGATGGGTCTGGTGTTCGAGGAGCTGATCCGCAAGTTCGCCGAACTGTCGAACGAAACGGCCGGAGAGCACTTCACGCCCCGGGAAGTGATCAAGTTGATGGTGAACCTGATCTTCATTGAAGACGGCGAAGCGCTCACCAAACCCGGCGTGGTGCGCACGCTCTACGACCCCACCGGTGGGACGGGCGGGATGCTCAGCGTGGGTGAGGAGCACCTGCTGGAGCTCAACCCACTGGCCCGGTTGGTGATGTACGGCCAGGAGCTCAACCCCGAGAGCTACGCGATCTGCAAGGCCGACATGCTGATCAAGGGGCAGGACATCCGCAACATCATCTTTGGCAACACCCTCAGCGACGACGGCCTGCAGGGGTTGTTCTTCGATTACATGCTCTCCAATCCGCCGTTTGGCGTGGACTGGAAAAAGATCGAGAAGTTCATCCGCCGCGAGGCCGAACAGCTCGGCTTTGCCGGTCGCTTCGGGCCGGGGCTGCCGAGGGTGAGCGATGGCTCGCTGCTGTTCCTGCTGCACTTGATCAGCAAGATGCGCCCGGCCGCCGAGGGCGGTAGCCGCTTCGGGATTGTGCTCAACGGCTCACCACTATTCACTGGGGGAGCGGGCTCCGGCGAAAGCGAAATCCGCCGCTACGTGCTGGAGAACGATCTGGTGGAGGCGATCATCGGATTGCCCACTGACATGTTCTACAACACGGGGATCAGCACCTACATCTGGATCCTCAGCAACCGCAAGCCCGCCGAACGCAAGGGCAAGGTGCAGCTGATCGATGCCAGCAGCTATTGGCAGAAGATGCGCAAGAGCCTGGGCAGCAAGCGCAAGGAGCTGAGCCCCGAGCACATCGAGGAGATCACGCGCTTGTTCGGCGACTTCGAGGAGGCCGAGAAAGACGGCAAACCGATCAGCAGGATCTTCCGCAACGAAGACTTCGGCTACCGCACGATCACGGTGGAGCGTCCGCTGCGGGATGAGGCCGGCAACGTGGTGCTGGGCCAGCGCGGCAAGGCCAAGGGTCAGTCCCAGGCAGACAGCAGTCTGCGCGACACCGAGAATGTACCGCTCTCGGAAGACGTGCAGACCTACTTCGAGCGGGAGGTGCTGCCCCATGTGAGCGATGCCTGGATCGACCACGACAAGAC
>JBBASN010000016.1:0-29683 GCA_040399225.1 Prochlorococcaceae cyanobacterium
TGGCCAGCACCCCCTCCAGATCTTCCCGGAGCAGGTTCTTGGCCACGTCCTGCTCGGGATTCTCGATGTCAGCTTCGATGAAGTCACCCAGGCGGGAGTCTTCTTCCTTGCCGATCGGCGTTTCCAGGGAGATCGGCAGCTGGGCGCTCTTGGCGATGAAGCGCAGCTTCTCGATGGTCATTTCCATCGATTCGGCGATCTCCTCCTCGGTGGGCTTGCGGCCGAACTCCTGGGAGAGGGTCTTGGTGGTCTTCTTGATGCGCGAGATGGTCTCGTAGAGGTGCACCGGCAGGCGAATGGTGCGCGACTGGTCGGCGATGGCGCGGGTGATCGCCTGGCGGATCCACCAGGTGGCGTAGGTGGAGAACTTGTAGCCCTTCTCGTGGTCGAACTTCTCGGCGGCGCGGATCAGGCCCAGGGACCCCTCCTGAATCAGGTCCTGGAAACTCAGGCCCCGATTCATGTACTTCTTGGCGATCGACACCACCAGGCGCAGGTTGGACTGCACCATCTTTTCCTTGGCCCGGCGGCCGAGCATCAGCCGGCGGCGGAACTTGATGGTGGGCATGTCCACCAGAACCGCCCACTCCTTGGTGTCCGGCAGACGACCGTTGTCCGACTCGAACTGGGCGGCGATCTCCTCGAGCTGGAGCAGGTCGGCGATCTTGCGCGCCAGCTCGATCTCCTCGTCTGGCCGCAGCAGGCGGATGCGGCCGATCTCCTGGAGGTACACCCGGATCGAGTCCTCGGTGTACACCCCCTTCGGGCCCACCTTGATGCTGGCCAGGGCCTTGGCGGCCTTGTCGTCGTCCTTGGCCACCGCGGCGGTGTCATCACCGGCGGCCGGCGTGTCGGCGGCGGCCAGGAGCTGGTCGGCGGCCTGATCGAGATCCGGTGCGGCGGCTGCCTCGGCGCCGGCCTTGGTTTTGGCTGTTCTGGCACCGCTGGCCTTGGCGGCAGTCTTGGCCTTGGCGGGAGTTTTGGGGGTTGCAGTCTTGCTGGCGGCGGGCTTGGCCTTGGCCGTCTTGGCGGCAGCGGCCTTGGCGGGAGGCACAACCTTGATCTCCTCGCCGGTCGCCGTGGCCACCATCAGGATTTCAACAGCGGGAGTGACTTTGGCGGCGGCAGGGCTCATCAGGGGGGCGGCAGACAACGAGGGGGGAGAAGGACAGACACCCCGTGGGGGCTGGGGTGTCAGGCAGGGGATCGGGGCGGGATTCGGACCGCTGGCGCGGGCTGAAGGTGCTCACGCGGATCGCTGCGAAGCAGAGAGGGCTCCAGCAAAACGTGGCCGGAAGGGCGGAGTGGCGCAGCCTGGACGGACCACGCGCCGATGGTGAGAGCCGGTCAACGAGCCGCTGGCCGTCCCCAGGAAGGGGAATGGGAGTGGTTCTGGTGACAAGCTGGACCACGGGCTGGGCGGTCCCCGGAGTACGAGCAGGCCATCCGGTCATCTCACCGGCGCGCCGGGGAATGGACGAAGGCCTGGGGCCTGAGATGCAGCCAACACCGGCTTCAGACTGGAGAGCCTGGAGCAGGGGAGTTGGTGATCCGGCACTGGCCAGGGGATGGCAGTGCAAGATCGGACAAATCAGGACCGGAGCGGAGAATCGTGAAAGCGGTTGAATGGTTGGCCGAAGCCGAAACAGGGTTGACAGGGGTGGTCGCAGACCGGAGGGCATCGTGTGGGCAGGTGCCGGAACGGACCACCCAGGGCTCTCTCTTCAGGTCTTCCCACTGGACGGAACTCTGTCTGGTTCCGACGGCTGCAGGTTTGCAGCCCAACGATCACATCCTATGAAGCTTGGGTGGCCTTTGCAAGTGTGAGTGCTTTCGGCTGGGTTCAGGTCTGGCTGGAGGCCGGCCGGGAAGGGCAGGTCTTCACCTACTCCAACCCCCGCAGCCTCCCCCTGGCCATCGGTGATCTGGTGCAGGTGAGGCTCCAGGGCCGGCGCCACGGTGGCCTCGTGGTGGAGCTGCTGGATACACCGCCCGTCGACCTGGGGCTGCGCCCCCTGCAGCCCGTGGAGCTGCGCCTGCAGCCGGCCGCCGTGGATGCCGAGTGGCAGGCGCTGATCACCGCCGTGGCCGCTCAGTGTCACACCAGCGTGTTCCGCACCCTCAAGAGCGCCCTGCCGGCCGGCTGGCTGGGACAGAGGCGCCAGTCCTCGCCAGCCCGGGAGCGTCCCCAGTGGCTGGTGCGGGCCGCCTGCGCCGATCTGCCCTCCCGGCTCAGCGCGGGCCAGCGGGCCCTGCTCCTGCACCTGCAGGCGGCACCGGCAGCGGTGCCCCTGCGCCAGTTGTGTGGCCCAGGCGGCTTCAGCCGTTCCACCGTGGCCAGCCTGGAGCGCCGGCAGCTGTTGGTGCGTGAACAGGGCCCGGCCCCCAGCGGGGCGACCCTGCCGGAGGATCCCCCTTGCGGGGCCCCGTCGCCGCGCACCCTCACCGCCGCCCAGGGGCAGGCCCTGGCGGCCATTGAGGCCGCGGCGGCGGGCAGCACACTGCTGCTCTGGGGTGTGACCGGCGCGGGCAAGACCGAGGTGTACCTGCAGGCCGCCGCCCGCTGCCTGGCCGACGGCCGCAGCGCCCTGCTGCTGGCACCGGAGATCGGCCTGATCCCCCAGCTGCTCGACCGCTGCCAGGAGCGCTTCGGTGCGGGCGTGGTGGAGTTCCACAGCGGCATGGCCGACGGCGCCCGGGTGGCCAGCTGGCGGCGATGCCTGGGGGGCGAGCCCCTGCTGGCGGTGGGGACCCGCTCGGCGATCTTTCTGCCCCTGGCCCGCCTGGGGTTGATCGTGCTCGACGAGGAGCACGACAGCTCCTACAAGCAGGAGAGCCCCATGCCCTGCTATCACGCCCGCGACGTGGCCCGGCTGCGCGCCCGGCTCAGCGGCGCCCGACTCGTGCTCGGCAGCGCCACACCTTCGCTGGAATCCTGGCTCAGTTGCCAGGCGGAGCTGCCCTCCAGCCAACTGCTGCGCCTGCCCGAGCGCATCGGCCAGCGGCCCCTGCCGCCGGTGCACCTGGTGGACATGCGCCAGGAACTGGCGGAGGGGCACCGGCGGCTGCTGAGCCGGCCGCTGATGGAGCGGCTCGAGCGGCTGGGCGAGCGGCAGGAGCAGGCGGTGGTGCTGGTGCCGCGCCGGGGGTACCACGCCTTCCTCAGTTGCCGCAGCTGCGGCGAGGTGGTGCTTTGCCCCCACTGCGATGTGGCCCTCACCGTGCACCGTTCCAGTGGCCGGGAGTGGCTGCGCTGCCACTGGTGTGACCACCGCGCCGAGCTGGCCGACCGCTGCGGCCACTGCGGCTCCACGGCCTTCAAGCCCTTCGGGGCGGGCACCCAGCGGGTGATGGACCAGCTGGCCCAGGAACTGGATGGCCTGCGGGTGCTGCGCTTCGATCGAGACACCACCCGGGGCCGTGACGGCCATCGCCGCCTGCTGGAACGCTTCGCGGCCGGGGATGCCGACGTGCTGGTGGGCACCCAGATGCTGGCCAAGGGCATGGATCTGCCCCGGGTGACCCTGGCCGCCGTGCTGGCCGCCGACGGCCTGTTGCACCGGCCCGACCTGCGGGCCGGCGAGCAGAGCCTGCAGCTGTTGCTGCAGCTGGCGGGCCGGGCCGGCCGCGGCGAGCGCCCCGGAGAGGTGCTGGTGCAGACCTACAGCCCCGACCATCCGGTGATCCGCCACCTGGTGGACGGCCGCTACGACCGCTTCCTGGTCGAGGAGGCCCAGCTGCGCATGCAGGGGGGACTGGTGCCCTTCAGCCGGGCCTGCCTGCTGCGCTTCAGCGGCACCTCCGCCAGCGGTACGGCCACCTGCGCTGCCGCCATCGCCGAGCAGATCCGGCCGGCCGTGGAGGCTGGCGGGTGGTGGCTGATCGGCCCCGCCCCCGCCCCCGTGGCCCGGGTGGCGGGCCGCAGCCGCTGGCAGCTGCTGCTGCATGGGCCCTCAGACAGGCCTCTGCCCCTGCCCCAGGAAGCCGAACTGCGCCGAGCCCTGCCGGCCCAGGTGGGCCTGGCCATCGACCCCGACCCACTCACCCTCTGAGCGGTTGCCTGCCGGCTTTCAGGTTCAGGCCGGCAGCTGGGGCCAGCCGAAGCCCAGGCGTTGGCGCAGGCCCGCCAGGGCGAGCACCACGGCCAGCAACAGCACCACTCCCACGGCCCCCAGCCCCAGCGCGCTCCAGCGCCAACAGCTGAGCTGCAGGCGATTCAGTGCTCCCGGCCGCAGGGGCCAGCGCAGCCGGTTGTGATCCCCATCGCCCAGCGGCCGCACCGGTTCGGGGCTGGCGAGGCGCACCGCCCGCTGGCGCAGGGGCACGAGATCCAGGCTGGCTGCCAGCCCCGGTACGGGCTCGACACCCCGCAGATCCAGCTCCAGGGCGAGCTCCTGGCGTACCCCCACCAGCCAGTTGCGCTCCTGCCAGTGCAGGGCTGGAGCGGGGATCTCAGCGCCTGCCAACCGGCCTGCCGCCAGCAGGCTCTCCCGCAGCAGCGCCAGGGTGGCGCCCGCCGGCTGCATGGCCCCCGCCAGCCGCTCCAATTCAGTTCCAGGGGGGGCGTGGTCCCGGCGGGCTGCCTCGGGCCGCAGTCCCAGCTGGCGCAGCGCGGAGCTGAACTGCCGCTGCCAGCTGCTGGCGGGATGGCCCGGCGGCGGGCTGAGCTCCTCCACCAGCTGCAGGCGGCCGGGGGCGCCGAAGTGCAGTTCGGCGCGGATCTGCACGCAGCCCCCCAGCAGCAGGCCGAGCAGCAGCAGCGAGAGCACCAGCGCGGCAAAGCCCAGGGGCGCGCGGGTGGGGCCAACCGGTGGTGCCGGTGGCTGCGGCGGCGTGCTCTGGCGGCTGCGGCGGCGGCGGGCGATCTGCTGCAGGCGCCCCGCCAGCGGCTCGGCTTCCCCCAGTTCCGGCAGGGTGAGCGACCAGTGCCGTGGCCGCTCCAGGGCCGGGGCCTCCAGCACCGTGAGCAGATCGCGGGCCTGGGCCCGCAGGGTGGGATCGGCGCAGCGCTTCACCTGCCGGCAGCAGGCCATGGCCCGCACGCTGTTCCCCTGGCCCATCAGCGCCGTGGCCAGCAGCAGCTGCAGCTGGGCTCCGGTGATGGTTGCCGGTGGATAGGTGGCGATCAAGGGCTCCAGCTGGGCCAGCACCCGGCCGTAATCCCCCCGCTCCAGGGCCAGGCGGGCCGCGGCCAGGGGATCTGGAGTCGGGGCCTTCTCAGCGGGCACGGGCTGGCCTCAGGGCTGCAGTTGCCGGTCGCTGCCCACCACCATCGTGCCGATGCCGGCATCGGTGAACACCTCCAGCAGCAGGGCGTGGGGCACCCGGCCATCGACGATGTGGGCCGCTCCCACCCCCTGTGCCAGGGCACGGATGCAGCACTCGGTCTTCGGGGTCATGCCGCCGTTCACCACCTCCTCGGCGATCAGCTGGCGGGCCCCACTGAGGCTCACCTGGCGGATCAGGGAGCCGGGATCCTCGCGGTTGCGCAGGATGCCGGCGGTGTCGGTGAGCAGGATCAGCTTCTCGGCCTGCAGGGCCGCCGCCAGCTCCCCGGCCACGGTGTCGGCGTTGATGTTGTGGGCCTGGCCCTCCCGGTCGGCGGACACGCTGGAGATCACCGGGATGTAGCCGGCATCCAGCAGGGGGAACAGCACCGCCGGGTCCACCGCCTGCACCTCGCCCACCAGTCCGTGGTCCCCCTCGCCGTAGGTGCGGGCCCGCACCAGGCTGCCGTCGCTGCCGCACAGCCCAACGGCCCGACCCCCCACGAGGTTGATGCCGTTCACGATGTGCTTGTTCACCCTCCCCACCAGCACCATCTCCACCACGTCCATCGTTTCCGGCGTGGTCACCCGCAGGCCATCGCGGAACTGGGGGGCGATGTTCAGCCGGCCCAGCCAGTCGTTGATCTCCGGCCCGCCGCCGTGCACCACCACCGGTTGCACCCCCACCGAGGCCAGCAGCACCAGGTCGCGGTACACCGCATCGCGCAGCTCGGCCTTCACCATCGCCGCACCGCCGTACTTCACCACCACCCGGCGGCCGGAGAAGCGCTGGATGTAGGGCAGGGCCTCACTGAGCACCGAGACCCGCAGGGCGTCGGTGTGGCTGATGGTGGGGTCTTGGCTCACGGCAACTGGGCTGAGGGTGGGCGGCGAGGCGGGGAGTTCAGGCCTCGGCAGCGGCCTGGGCCGTCTCGGGCAGCAGGGAGAGGCGCAGATGGGCGTTGTCCACCTGGTCCAGCTCCGCCACCAGGCCGGGCCCGAAGAAACGGCCCAGACGTTCCTGCCGTTCCTGCCAGAGCCTGAACGGTACCCCGCCCGTGGCGAACAGCAGGCGAATGCCATAGGCACCGTTGCAGTCGAGCTCCTCCACACTCTCAAGCTGAGGGGGCTGCTCCTCATCCCAGAGCTTGAGCACCTCCAGGGAGCTCTCCAGGTGGGCCTTCTGTCCATAGCGCCAGCGCACCACATCGGCCACAAGCTTGCGCAGGGCTTCGCTCTCGGGAAGCTCTCGCAGGCTGCGCAGGGCAGCCGGCGGCGTGAGCCGCTGGGCGGGGGCCAGCTCCGACGATTTCAGTGCCAGACCGCCCAGCAGGATCGGGATGCCATAGAAGATCGTGGGCAGGCTGAGGTTGGGATTGCCGGTGGCATAGCCGATCCAGCCGATCACCGAGAGGACGGCTCCGGCCACGGTGACCAGACTCCCGGGTGAGAGAAGTGCTTGCATACGGGCCATCTTCCTGTATTCCCATGGCCGACGCGCCCTATCCGGCGGAGCCTGCGGCTGAGGCGGCCGACCAAGCGACTGCCGGGGCTTCTCCCGACCCCAACTCCTGCTCCACTGCCGAGTTGCTGGAGCTGCTGCAGGCCGATCGACTCTGGTTGTTGCGTCAGCTCGACAGTGGCGCCTGGCCGGACTGGCGGCTGGACCTGGCGGCGCTGGAGCGGGAGCTGGGCGAACTGCTCGACCGGCTCGCTGCCGGCTGAGCAGCGGCTCAGAAGGGAATGTCGTCGTCGTCCGGCAGGTCGGGCACCAGCGGGGAGGTGTTCCAGCTGGGCTGGGGCGGCGCCGCCGGAGCTGGGGCGGCTGCCCTGCGGGCCGGCTGGGGGCTGGCCGGGGCCGGGGCTGCTCGGGTCGGGGCCGGTGTCTGAGTTGTGGTCTGGGCCGTGGGGGAGCCGCTGGCCGCGCCGAGGGGGTGAAGGCGGGCCAGGGTGAACTCGGCCCGCTTTTCCTTCACCCCGTCCTGGCGGGTCACCGTGGACATGCGCAGCCGCCCTTCCAGCACCAGCCGCTGGCCGGGCTGGACCCGGTTCTGCAGGTCCTGGGCCAGATTGCCCCAGCCCACCACCTTGAGCTGGCCCGGTGGGTCGTCCGGCCGCAGCCCGTCGATCTGCACCAGCATCTCGGCCACGGGCGTCTGGTTGTCCTGGGTGTAACGCACCTGGGGCGCCTCCAGCACATCCACCTCCAGCACACAGTGGTTCACGCCGGTCCCTTGCAATCGTGGCAGCCATCCTGATGCACTGCGGCCCCGGCGACCACCACCCGGCCGGGCGCCTGTGGCTGTTCAGCGGCACCGGCGACGGCCCGCCGCTGGCCCGGGCCGTGCTGGAGCAGGGCTGGCCGCTGCGGGTGAGCGTGGTCACGGCGGAAGCGGCCCGCGCCTATCCCGCCCATCCCCGCCTGGAATTGCAGGTAGGGGCCCTGGGGGGCAGTGAGCCCCTGCGGCGGGCCCTGGAGGCCGCCCGTCTGGAGGGTTGCCCCTTCCGCGCTGTGATTGACGCCGCCCACCCCTTTGCCCAGGCGATCCACCATCAGCTTGAGGAGGGTTGCGACCAGGCCGCCGTGCCCCTGCTGCGTCTGCTGCGGTCCGGAACCACCGGGCTGGAGCCCCCTGAAGGCGTGCACTGGCTGGAGCGGCTGGCGGATCTGGCCGCCGCCGACCTCGCCGGCAGGCGGCTGTTGCTGGCGATCGGCGCCCGCCAGCTGGCCGAGGCCGTGGCGGCCACGCCCGGGGTCCTGCACCACGCCAGGGTGCTGCCCCGGCCGGGGGCCCTGCAGCAGGCCCTGCGGGCCGGGCTGGCGCCGGAGCGGCTGGCCTGTTTGCAGCCTCTGGCGCTGGCTGATTCCGTGGAGAGCGCCCTGGTGCGGCGCTGGCGGATCGAGGCGATCGTGGCGCGCCAGTCCGGCCCCCCCACCGAGACCCTCTGGCGCCGGGTGGCTGTAGACGAGGGCTGCCGGCTGCTGCTGCTGCGCCAGCCACCACCAGTCAAGGCCGGATTCAAGGCGCTGCGCATGGGTACCCAGGACGAACTGGTGCGGCTGCTGGCAGCCTGGAGCGCCGAGCATCCGGAATGAATGGTTCTGCCCGAGAGCGGCGCCCAGCCGGCCTCCCTGCTGCTGGCCCTCACCACCGAAGCCACCCCAGCGCTGGCTGAGGCCCTGGCGGAGGCATTGCTGGCCAGGCGCCTGGCGGCCTGCGTGGCTCTTCAGCCCATCACCTCCCTATACCACTGGCAAGGCAGCCAGGAGCGGGGCGCGGAGATCCAGTTGCTGATCAAGTCCCATTCCAGTCGCCTGGCGGAGCTGGAGGCGGCGGTGCAGCAGCTGCACAGCTACACCACGCCGGAGTGGATCCACTGGCAGGCCCAGTGCAGCCCCGCCTATGCCAGCTGGCTGGCCGCCAGTTGTGGGCTCAGCCCAGGTGACGTTGCACCAGCTCCACCAGATCGCACTGGGGGCGCGGCCCCAGCTGGGTGACCACCTGGCCGGCGCAGAGGGAGCCCAGCTGGCCGCAGCGCTCCGGCGGCAGACCCTGGGTCCAGCCGTGGAGGAAACCGGCGGCGTAGAGGTCGCCGGCGCCGGTGGTGTCCACCAACGGGCCGAGGCTGTAGGGGGCGACATTGTGGCAGGTGCCGTCGACCAGCACTACCGACCCCTGCTCGCTGCGGGTGAGGGCGGCGACGCGGCAGCGGCCCCGCACCTGCTCGAGCGCCTCCTCGAAGCTGGCGGTGGCGTACAGGGAGCTGATCTCCATCTCGTTGGCGAAGAGGATGTCCACATGGCCGTCCACCAGCTCCTGGAAGCTGTCGCGGTGGCGCTCCACGCAGAAGGCATCGGAGAGGCTCAGGGCCACCTCACCGCCGTTGGCCCTTGCCACCTCGGCGGCGGCGATGAATGCCCGCTTGGCGGCCTCGCTGTCCCAGAGGTAGCCCTCCAGGTAGAGCACCTTGGCCTGGGCCACCAGCTCCAGGTCCAGGTCGGCGGGATCGAGGCCCACCGAGGCCCCCAGGTAGGTGCACATGGTGCGCTGGGCATCGGGGGTGACCAGGATCAGGCAGCGGGCCGTGGAGGCTCCGGTTGTGGCCGCCGGCGTGTCGAAGCGGGTGCCCACGGCGCGGATGTCGTGGCTGAAGATGGCGCCCAGCTGGTCGTCGCGCACCCGGCCGATGAAGCCGGCCCGGCCCCCCAGCTGGGCGATGCCCGCCAGTGTGTTGGCCGCCGATCCGCCGGAGGTCTCCAGGCCCGCGCCCACACTGGCGTAGAGCCGTTCGGCCTGGTCCTCATCCACCAGCGCCATGGTGCCCTTGGTGAGGCCGTGACTGGCCAGGAAGGCATCGTCCGACTGCACCAGCACGTCAACGATGGCGTTGCCGATGCCGACGACATCCAGGCTCTTGGCGGTCATGGGGAGAGGGGGTTGGGGTGGAGCGGCTGCCAGCAGAAGCGCGGGTAGGACGCCGAGGACTCAGACGCTGAGCAGGGCCCGTTTGGGACCGTGAATGGGATCCTCCACCACGATCGTCTGGTCGCGGTCGGCCCCCAGCGACACGATGGCGATCGGCACTTCCATCAGCTCGGCCAGGAAGCGCAGATAGCTCATGGCGGTGGGCGGCAGATCCTCCAGGCTGCGGCAGTCGGCGGTGGAGGCCTGCCAGCCGGGCAGGGTCTCGAAGATCGGCTGGCAGCGGGCGAAGTCCTCGGCGCTGCTGGGGAAGTGCTCGATCCGCTGGCCGTCGAGCTCGTAGGCCACGCACACCTGGATCTCATCGAGCTCGTCGAGCACATCGAGCTTGGTGATCGCCAGGCAGTCGAGGCCGTTCACCTCCACGGCGTAGCGGCCGATCACCCCGTCGAACCAGCCGCAGCGGCGACGCCGGCCGGTGGTGGTGCCGAATTCGTGGCCCCGGTCGCAGAGGTGGTCGTTGAGGCTGCCTTCCAGTTCGGTGGGGAAGGGGCCCTCACCCACCCGGGTGGTGTAGGCCTTGGCCACGCCGATCACCCGGTCGATCAGGGTGGGACCCACTCCGGCACCGATGCAGGCCCCGCCGCTCACCGGATTGGACGAGGTCACATAGGGGTAGGTGCCGTGGTCCAGATCCAGCAAGGTGCCCTGGGCCCCCTCGAACAGGATGTTCTTGCGGGCCCGGGCGGCGCTGTGGATGGCGCGGGTGCAGTCCACCACGTGGGGGGTCAGGCGCTGGCCGTAGGCCACGTACTCGCTCACCATCGCCTCGAAGTCCAGGGGCTCCAGGCCGTAGAGCTTCTGCAGGATCTCGTTCTTCTCGGCCAGCACCCCGGCCAGGCGGTCGCGCAGGCGGGTCTCGTCGAGAATGTCGATCACCCGGATGCCGTTACGCTCCGACTTGTCGGCATAGGTGGGGCCGATGCCCCGGCCGGTGGTGCCGATGCGGCGGTCGCCGCGGCGCTGCTCCATCGCCTGATCCAGCAGGCGGTGGTAGGGCATGGTCACGTGGGCGGTGGAGGCCAGCTGGAGGCCGGCCACGTCGATGCCCAGCTCGATCAACATGTCGAGCTCCCCGAGCATCACCCGCGGGTCCACAACGGTGCCGGAGCCGATCAGGCAGGCCGTGTCGGGATAGAGGATGCCGGATGGAATCAGGTGCAGTTTGAGCACCTGGTTCTTCACCACGATGGTGTGGCCGGCATTCACTCCGCCCTGATAGCGCACCACCACATCGGCGGAGCGGCTGAGGAGATCGGTGATCTTGCCCTTGCCCTCGTCACCCCACTGCGCACCGATGACGACGACGTTGGCCAAGGAGACGGCGGCCCGAAGCCGCGTTGAAGCAGAATCAGGGAGCTTCTCAGACAGCGGGCCCTTTCGTAAAGGGCCCGAACAGTTCCCGGTTTAAGGCCCGCTCAGGTGCCGCGAACCACGTTCCGCTCCGCTTTCTGAAGCTCCTTGGTGAGACGCTCGCGCAGGGCGTCGGGCACGGGGCGATTGGGGTAGTTGGCGTAGTGGCCGGCCAGCGAATTGAGGGCGGTCTGCATGGTGGTGAAGGAGGCTAGGCCATTCACCGAGGCCCGTGGACGGTAGCGGGCCACATAGTCCTTGATCAGGATGCGGGCCTGGGTCTCGGCGTCGCCCCGACCGGGATCCTCCGCCGGCAGGACGATCGTGGCCAGCAGCGAATCGGCCACCGCCACGGTGTCGTCCACGTAGTTGCCGGTGAGCCCGCCCGCCGCGTTGCTGCAGGCGCCCAGCAGGAGGCACAGGGCCAGGGCCAAGGCCGGGAGCGCCTTGATGGAGCTGCGCGACCAGCGCGCCAGGACGCGAAACGGCTCGAGCACCGTGTCGAGGGGGGCGGGCATCGGGGTGGCGGCGGGAGGGCCGTAATCCTAGGCAGTGCCCCTCGGCCACCCCAGGGCCCTGAACGCCTAGGCCAGGCCCCGGCGCTGCTGTGCGATCCGGGGCAGGAGGAGCCCCAGCAAGGCGTCTGCCCCCACGGTCTCAGGCTCCGCCCCCTGGCGGTCAACCAGTTCCACCCGGCCCTCGGCGGCGGCCCGGCCCACCACAATCCGCCAGGGAATGCCGAGCAGGTCGCCATCCTTGAACTTCACGCCGGCGCGCTCGGGGCGGTCATCGAGCAGCACGTCCACCCCGGCGTTCTGCAGTTCGCTGTAAAGATGTTCCGCCAGGCAGGCCTGCTGGGCATCGCTGCTGTTGGCCGGCACCACCAGCACCTCGAAGGGGGCGATCGCCAGGGGCCAGCGGATGCCGTTGGCGTCGTGGTGCTGCTCCACCGCCGCCTGGGCCAGCCGGGACACGCCGATCCCGTAGCAGCCCATCCAGAAGGGCTGGCGCTCGCCGCTCTCGCTGGTGAAGCAGGCATCCATGGCGGTGGAGTACTTGCGCCCCAGCTGAAAGATGTGGCCCACCTCGATACCCCGGTTGGCCTCCAGCCGCTGGTCGGGATCGTGCAGGCAGCGGTCGCCCGCCTGGGCGTTGCGCAGATCCACCACAGCGGCGGCTGCCGGCTGCAGGCCTAGGCCGCCCCAGCTGGCGCCCACGCGGTGGCCGTCGACCCGGTTGGCCCCGCACACAAAGGCCTCCAGGGCGATGGCGGTGGGATCGAACAGGCGCAGGAAGCTGCGCTGCAGCCAGGGCTTGGCCGTCGATGAATCCCGCACCAACCCCTGGTCGCCGAGCAGGGCATCGTCCAGGTCGGGGCCCAGGTAGCCCAGGGGCAGGGCCGAGAGATCCAGGCTGAGGCCCTCACTGCGCAGCAGCTCCTGGGTGAGCGGATCCACCCCCAGCAGCGCACCGTGATCGTCGCCGAGGCGGCCCACCACGGCATTGGCCAGCTTCACGTCATTGAGTTCCTGATCGCCGCGCAGGCTCACCAGCAGCGGTTGGCGCAGGCCATCCTCGAAGCGGGCCAGCAGCAGCAACACCTTCACCAGCTGGCTGGCCTCGAAGCCATGGCCCGCGCACAGGGCCTCGATCGTGGTCTGCCCCGGGGTGGTGAGATCCTCGCCGCAGCCGCCCTGGCGCACCCCGCCTGGCAGGGGAACCGCCTCCGCCGGCAACGACACCGCCCGCTCCTGATTGGCGGCATAGCGGCCGTCGCCACTGGCCAGGATCAGGTCCTCGCCGGCGTCCGCCGTCACCATGAATTCCTGGCTGGCGGAGCCGCCGATGGCGCCGCTGTCGGCCTCCACGGCCACGGCGCGCAGGCCGCAGCGGGCGAAGATCCGCCGGTAGGCCTGGTCCATCGCCGCATAGGTGTCGCGCAGACAGGCCTCGTCGGCGTGGAAGGAATAGGCGTCCTTCATGATGAATTCACGCCCCCGCATCAGGCCGAAGCGAGGACGGATCTCATCGCGGAATTTGGTCTGAATCTGATAGAGATTCACTGGCAGCTGGCGGTAGGAGCGCAGCAGATCGGCCGCCAGGGTGGTGATCACCTCCTCGTGGGTGGGGCCGAGCCCCAGCTCCCGGCCCTGCCGGTCCTCCAGGTGGAACATGATCCCTTCCCCAGCGGTGTAGCCGGCCCAGCGGCCGCTGCGCTGCCAGAGCTCGGCGGGTTGCAACTGGGGCAGGAGGGTTTCCAGGGCCCCGCTCCGGTCCATTTCCTCCCGCACCACCTGGGCCACCTTGCGCAGAACCCGCCACATCAGGGGGAGATAGGCGTAGATCCCGGGAGAGAGGCGGCGGATGAAGCCAGCCCGGAGCAGCAGTTTGTGGGACGGGATCTCGGCCTCGGCCGGATCGTCCCTCAGCGTCACCAGCATCAGGCGGGAGACGCGCATGGCAGGAGCAGACAGGGGTCGCGCGGAAGCTACCACTGGCCCAGCGGTCGCGGGCTCAGCGGTTCCCTTCCCTGTTGAGCGGAGTAGCAGGGAGGACATCCCATGCAGATGCCTTCTGCTAGATTATCGAAATCTAGTTTGTCCCAGTCGAGACTCATGCTCTCCGGTCCAGTCAGCTCCGTGAACCTGGGCCGATATGAGCAGGATCGCAGCCGGGGTCAGCGGGCCGATGGTGCCATGACCGGCGGGACCCAGGATCGCTCTGAAGCCCAGGACATGTCTCATCGGCCGTCTGGCCTGGATGATCTCGACTACATGGATCGCCTGGACGACATGGATCGCCTGGGCAACATAGATCGCCTGGACGACAAGGCTCCCAGTGCCGCCGCTGCGGATCATGCGTCGATTAGGGCTGACGCTGTCGAGCCGTTCCCGGCTGCCCCCCGGGCCGATGCCTCCCTCCCCCAGCTTGTGCCGGGCGCGTTGTCACCGGCAGCCGCCGGCGCCGAATCCTCGTCCCAGTCCGCTGAAGCCCTGATCGGCATCGACGAAGTGCAGAAGGCTCTCAATCGCTCGCGTGCCTCGGTGTACCGCTACACCAACACCGATCCCCGCAATCTCAACCCCCCCTTCAATCCCCGCCGCCTCAACCCCGAATACCGCAGCGATCAGAAGGATCCCCTGTTGTTTCACCCCAACGAGGTGGCCCGCTTCGCCAGGGATGTGCTTCGGATCAAGGAGGTCACGGTGGAGGTGCTGAACTCCCCCTCCACGGCCACCCAGCAGTTGCTGGGCTCCATCCTTGACGAGCTGCGTGCCATCCGCCACCGCCTGGATCGCCTCGATCCCCAGCCTGCCCTGCGCCACGAAACCGCCAGCCGCTTTGATCAGCAGTCCCGCCCCGCTGCCTGATGCAGCAGCACTGCGCCAATACGGACCACCGCACCTGTCAGTCCGGGACCATTGGTGGCAAAATCAGTAAGCCTTTATTCGTGCCGGGCTTCCCGGCCTGCCGGCACCCATCCTCTGAACCCAAGCTCCACAGTCCGAGGCCCAGCACCCACGCCCAACCTCCAGGCCCAGCTTGAGTTCACGGGAACCGTGCCCTCTTTATGAACACACCAACCAGGCACGGGTCCCACGGGGCAACGGAGGCTCTGTCCCCCTCACGCAGCAGCAGGGAGCAGGTTGAGCAATCCGCCCAGGAAACGGGAGAGAATGGCGAGGATCCATTCAGTCCGGGCCTCCAACCTCTGGCTGCCCTCTGCGGCGCCCTGATCGGCATCTTCAGCATCACGGTTCCCCTGGTGGCCGTGGTGGCCGGTCGCCCCATTCCCCCCGGTTCCGCCACCCTGCATGGATCTCCGTCACCTGCCGGCATCCCCAGCGCCAGGGCTGGTGAATCTGTTGGTGGAGATCCCGGCGGGCTGCTGCAATAAATACGAATACAACGCCGAGGCGGGCGTGATGGCCCTCGACCGCATCCTGCACTCCTCGGTGCGCTACCCCTTCGATTACGGCTTCGTTCCCAACACGCTCGCCGAGGACGGAGCCCCTCTCGATGCCATGGTGATCATGGAGGAGCCCACCTTCGCCGGCTGCCTGATCCGTGCCCGGCCGATCGGCATCCTCGACATGGTGGACAGCGGAGCCCACGACGGCAAATTGATCTGCGTTCCCGAGGCGAGCCAGCTCCACAGAAGCATTCATTCGATCCGCCAGATCGCCAGCAACCAGCTGGAAGAAGTGGCCGAGTTCTTCCGCACCTATAAGAGCATGGAGGGCCGGGTGACCGAGATCACCGGCTGGCTGGATGCCGGGGCGGTGCCCGATCTGCTGGAGCGCTGTGTGGCCGCAGCGGCGGCTCAGGCTGCCCGCTGAATCAGGAAACCCTCCACGTTGAGGGCCTGAAACACCCGGGCCGGATCGCCGAAGCCGGCCGCATTCAGCAGGGACGTGAGCCGGGAGAGACCGATCGGGTGCAGGCCATGGGTCGGGGCGGCGAGCGGATCGTCGAGGTCACCCAGACCGCTGGCCCGCTGAAAGCCGAGCCAGGCCTCCTGCACCTGGGCCTGCAGTGGGGAGCGTTCCGCTGCCATCAGGTCCACCAGCAGCAACTGGGCGCCCGGTTCCAGGCTGCGGGCCAGGGCGCTGAGGAAGGTGAGCTTGGTGCCGTCATCGGGCAGGGACTGCAGCACCAGCACCGAGAGGGCTCCGGCAAACCGCTCGTTGCCCTCCAGGTCTTCCACCCGGGCCTGGCACCACTGGATCGCCTCCGCCGGGGCCGGCCCGAGGCGGGCCCGGGCCGCTGCCAGCATCGTTGCCGAGGGATCAAGGGCGGTCACCTGCCAATCCGGCCGCTGGGCGCGGGCCTCCACCAGTTCGGCCCCGGTGCCGCAGCCGGCCACCAGCACCGGCGCCCCTGGGCGGGAGGCGCAGGGGGAGGCCGCCAGCAGGGCCACCCCCAGCCGGGCCAGGCTGGCGTAGCCCGGGATGAGGTGCTGGGCCACCAGGTCGAAGTCCCCTGCCTGCTGCACGTCCCGGCAACAACTGGACGCGATGCTAGGCAGGCGGACCCCGGTGGGCCTAAGTTTGGCGGCGCGTTCACCTCCCGTCCGACCGTGCCCACCATCCGTTTTGAACAGGAAGGCCAGCAGGTGGGATGCATTGAGGGGGCGAATCTGCGCAAAGCAGCCCTCGACGCGGGCATCAATCCCTACAAGGGCCTGAACAACCTCAACAACTGCGGCGGCCTGGGCCAGTGCGGAACCTGTGTGATGGAAGTGGTGGAGGGGATGCAGAACCTCTCGCCCCGCTCCGATGTGGAGAAGGTGTACCTGGCTGATCGGCCCGCCAATTACCGCCTCAGCTGCCGCACCACCGTCAATGGCGACGTGACGGTGCGCACCAGGCCGGACTCCGGCGTGGGCCAGGGCTCCAACAGCCTGCTGGGCGCCCTCAAGTCGCTGGTGGGTCGCTGAACCCTCGCCACACCCGCGCTTGAAGATCTACAGCTACCCCCGCTGCTCCACCTGCCGCAAGGCGATCACCTGGCTCCAATCCAGGGGTCATCACCCCGCAGTGGCCACGCCCGATCAGCAGCTGGAGCTCATCGACATCACCCAGCAGCCCCCCTCAGCAGGGGAGCTGCACCAAGCGCTTGCCCAGCTGGGGCGCAAGCGGCTGCTCAACACCAGTGGCCAGAGCTACCGGGCCCTCGGTGCTGCAGCGGTACAGGCCATGGATGACCCCACCCTGCTCGCGGCTCTGGCCAGCGACGGCAAGCTGATCAAGCGCCCTTTCCTGATCCTCGATGATGGCCGCACGGTCACCGGTTTTCAACAGGCCGAGTGGGATGGTCTGTTCAGCTGAGTGCTGAGCCCGCGGTGCCGCCGTTGCTCTCCCCGTCCTCCTGCTGATCCCTGGCACTGGCCATCAGCAGGTCGAGTTCCTGGATCAGCGCCTCGATGCTCGAGCGGTTGATCTGGCTGAGGTAAGTGCCCTTCACCCCCTCGATCAGGGCGCACATCAGGTCCTGGGAGCGCTGCAGCGCCGTGCCGGTCTCCAGGGCCAGGGCCAGTTCCTCCCAGAAGCGGTCGATGCACTGGCGCAGCAACTGCAGCTGGCGGTCGTCGCGCTGGGCGAGCCGTTCTCCCGAGCGCCGCGACAGGTCGAGCAGGCTGTCGACCATGCCGCCGGCCAGCTGGCGGCTGATGCCCGACTCCACCTGCAGCAGCGGCCTGAGCTGGCGGAGGGGCGCCGGCACCACGGAGCGCTCCAGGCTCTGGCGCAGGGTGTAGTCGAGCAGGCCCTGCAGCTCCGGCGCCAGCCGGGGGGCCACCTGGGTGAGCAGCAGGGGCGCCCAGATGCGCACCAGTTCCACCAGCTCCCGTTCATCCTCCGAACGCACCACGCTCTGGTGGCTGCGCAGGGCCCGCAGCCGCTGGGGCAGGCGCGGCGATCGCACCAGGCCCTGCAGGCCGTCCAGCAGCTGCAGGGCCAGCACCTCGAAGAGCTCCAGGGCCAGCAGAGCCACCACACCCCGGCTCACCACCGCCCGCAGGGGTTCGAGATTCACCAGGCGGGAGGTCTGCAGCCGTTCCACCACCGGCACCAGCCGCAGCCAGCGCCAGAAGGGCAGCAGCAGGGGCAGGTCGAACCAGCGGCGCAGCAGGGCATCCCGCCAGCTGAGCCCCGGCAGGCGCCGCCGCAGCCGGACCACCCGCTGCAGGATGTCCAGGGCGAACACCCACTGGAACAGCAGCAGGTCGAGGCGCCAGGCGTGGTCGGTGGGCCTGGCGTTTTCATCGATCGAGCGCCAGTAGTTGGTCTCCACCAGCGGCAGCACCTGCTCCCGCCAGAAACGGCGCTCCTCGCTCCAGGGGCGCGCTGCCAGCCAGGACTCACTCAGCAGCACCTGGGCCGCCTGCTTGGCGGAATCCCGGTTGGCCCGCTGCCGCAGCCGGTTCTTCACCTTCTCCAGGGTGGCGCTCTGCCCCGAGGCCAAAAAGGGATTGCCGTCGATCATCTGCTCGGTGAGCTCCACCTGCTGGGCCAGCAGTGGCCGGGCCCTGGCGCCGCTGGCCGGCCCCGCCAGCAGCGCCTTGTCGAGTTGCGCGAACCGGTCGAGGTAGGCCTGGGTTTCCCGATGGGGTTCGATCCCCTTGATCGGGTCGACCCACGGGGTGACATCGGGGAGGAAGGGCAGCGGCACCACCAGGGGCACCGAGGGAATCGGGTGCAGGTTGCGCTGCAGCCAGAACGTGCGCAGGGGCACGTAGGTGAGGTCGAAGGCCACCCACACCAGATTCAGGCTGGCCCATACCGCCATGAAGCGGTCCCAGTTGCGCTGGCCGCGATCGGGCTGGCCGGTTGGGCTGGGCTTGAGCCAGCGGGGGCGTGCCATGGGCCAGAGGGGCGCAGGGGCACGCCTAATCTGCCCTGGGCCCGTTCCGATGCAGCCATTGAGTGAGCACAACCAAGCCGCGCACCAGGCAGGGGAAAGCCCCTGGGCCTTCTGGCGCAGCGTGGCCATCACCCTGGTGGTGGCCTTGGGAATCCGTCAGTTTCTGGTTGAGGCCCGCTACATCCCATCAGGCTCGATGCTCCCCGGGCTCCAGATCCAGGACCGCCTGCTGGTGGAGAAGCTCACCTACCACCGCCGGGCTCCCCGCCGCGGCGAGATCGTGGTGTTCCACTCCCCCCACCACTTCGACCCGGTGCTGGCCAGCAGCACGTCCCGCAATCCCCTGCGCTGTGCCCTGGTGAACCTGCCGGTGCTGGGCAGCCTGCCCGGCCTGGCCAGTCCGGCCTGTGATGCCTATATCAAACGGGTGGTGGCCCTGCCCGGCGAGCGGGTGGTGGTGGACCCGAGGGGGAAGGTCACGATCGACGGCCAGCCACTGAGTGAGCCGTGGGTGCGCAATCTCTGCCCGGTCGACCCCCAGGGCATGGGGCCCTGCCGCACCATCAATGCGGTGGTGCCGCCGGGCCATGTGCTGGCCCTCGGCGACAACCGCGCCAACAGCTGGGATGGCCGGTTCTGGCCCGGAGGGCCGTTCCTGCCCCAGCGCGAAATCATCGGCCGGGCCTTCTGGCGCTTCTTCCCCTTCAACCAGACGGGCAGCCTGCTGCCGGCAGGCTCCAGGACCCAGGAGCCGTGAGCCCCGTGGCGCGCACCTGGCCCCGCAGGGCTGTCCCCAGCAGGGGCTGATTGGCGGCCCGGGAGAGGCTGTCCCGGCCCGTCCAGCTGGCGGTTGCCTGCGGGTCGAACAGCAGCCAGCGGTGGCTGCCGCTCTGCAGGCCTTCTCTGTTCTCGCCGATCAGGGCGGCCGGGCCCCAGCACAGCACATCCCAGAGCTCGGCGGCAGTCCAGCCCTGGCCCGCCACCAGCTCTTGCCACAGGCGCGGCAGCACCAGGCCATGGGGGGCTCCATGGGCGGCCAGGCCGGGGCGGCGCTGGTCCACCGGCAGCAGCAGCTCCTCCGGATCCAGGGCCAGGTGCTGGCTGGCCACGGCACTGATCAGGCCCCGGCGCAGCCCTTCGATCAGGGCCTGCCGGTCGCTGGGCGCTCCCAGGGAGGGCAGCACATGCCAGCCCTCGGCCGTGGGCTGGAGGCTGGCGGCATCGGCCACCAGATGCCACCAGCTCACGGTGGCCGGCGGTGGCGAGCTGGCTGCGGCCAGCTGCTCCACCGCCGCCGCCGTGGAGAGATTCATCAGCACCAGCTGCCGCTCCGCCCTGGCGGCGGCCAGGGTCAGCAGGCTCTGGAGCGGCAGGGTCTCGCTCAGCAGGGGATCGAGGGGCCAGCCCGCCCGGAGGGCCTCCACCCCCTCGCGCACGAAGCCACCCGCACTGAGGTCCGCCTGGCGGGGAGCCACCAGCAGGGGCCGCTGGCCCATCTCCCCCAGCAGCAGCCCCCGTTCCAACAGGCTCAGCGGCGGCAGGTGCGCAGCGCAGGCCAGTCCGATCGCGCCGGCCTCCAGCTGCTCCCGGTGCAGGGCCAGCTCCTGGTCGTCGCCATCGCGGCTGAAGCTGCCCCAGAGGCGCAGGCGCAGCGGTTCGGGCCAGGCCATCCCCTGCAGACGCTCCGGTCGGTCGCGCCATGGCCGGGCCCAGGGCAGCAGGGCCACCGTGCCGTATCCGCCCGCGGCGGCGGCCGCCGCCAGGCTGGCCAGGTTTTCCTCCTGGCCGTGCCAGGGCTGCTCCAACACGCAGTGGGGATCCACCAGCGCTGGTGCCAGCAGCCAGCCCCGGGCCTCGGTGGGGGCCAGTCCGAGGGCCTTGGCCCTGGCGGCCACGCCCTCTCCCCAGCAGTCCAGGCGTCCCTGGTCGTCGATCAGGGCGTCGCCGGCAGCAACGGGCGTGCCGGGGGCTGCCAGCAGGTCCACCTGGTGCAGCCACAGGGGAGCCGCCATCGCTCTAGAGGGCGCCCGCGGCGGTGCGATCGAGCACGCCGCCCAGATGGGCCGTGAGATTCATCGCCGCCACAACCGCCTGGCCGCCGCCGCCCTGGGGGTAGTCGACCACCGTCACGCCGCCATTGCCCTGTTTGATCGTCCAGATGTCGGCGGGGGTGAGCCCGAGCAGGGCGCAGAGGATGGTCTTGTTCACGGCGTCGTGGGCCACCACCAGGGCGGTCTCTTCGGCAGCGAGGCTGGTGGCGATGGTCCGCCAGGTGCCATAGGAGCGATCCCACACCTCGTGGATGGTTTCGCCCTCCGGCATCTCCACGGTCTCTGGCGCCCGTTTCCAGTCGGCCAGAAGCTGGGGCCAGCCCTCAGCGATCTCCTGCTCCAGGCGGCCTTCCCACAGGCCGTGGCCGATCTCCACCAGACCGCTGGTGCTGGTGAGGGGCACACCCGGGTGGCTGGCCAGGATCGCCTCGGCCGTCTGGCGGGGGCGGGCCATGGAGCTGGTGTAGGCGCGGTGAATGGGCACGGGCGCCAGGAAGCCGCCGGCCGCCTCCGCCTGGGCCCGGCCATTGGCGTTCAGGGGGATGTCGATCTGCCCCTGGAAGCGGCCCTGGAGGTTCCAGTCCGTTTCCCCGTGACGCACCAGCAGCAGGCGTGAGCCCTTTCCCTTGGCGGGAAGGGGTGATCCCAGATGGGCAGTGCTGTTCAGCGACTCCAGCTGCACCTGCACGGGGCCGCCATCCTGGCGGCTGAGGTTGAGCACCGACATTGAGGCGTTGTCCAGGCGCAGCCGGCGGAAGCCCTCCCCGTTCAGCCCAAGCAGCGCGAGCACCAGGCAGCGCAGGATGGCGTTGTGGCCCACCACCAGCACCGTGCTATCCGCACCGTCGAGGGCATCGCCGTGGTGCTTGAGCAGCAGCTGCCGGAAGCTGCCCGCCTGCTCCAGCAGCTCGGCCAAGGGATTGTAACGCCGCCCATCGGACCGCTCCAGTTCCAGGGTATGAGGGGCCTGGCGCCACAGCGCTTCCTGCTGGGGGAAGCGCTCGCGCAGGGCGTCGCGGCTCAGGCCGCTCCAGGGCTCCAGGTCGATCTCCAGCAACTGGTCGCTGAACCCGGGCTCGATGGCCTGGCCGTGGCTGCTGAGCAGGTGGCGGCAGGTGTCGGCGGCCCGGCGCAGTGGGGAGCTGTATACCGCCTGCAGGGGCAGATCGGCCAGCGCCCGACCGGTGGCCAGGGCCTGATCCACCCCCTCGGGGGTGAGAGCGCTGAGGTCGTCGCGGCCCTGGATGCGGTGCTCGACATTGAAGCTGCTGAGCCCGTGGCGGACCAGCACAATCCGGAGTGACACGGATCCAGGGCTGCGCTGCAGCATCGTATGGGAGCGTCGCCTGCCAGTCCTTGACCCCCACCTCTCCCCGGTCGCCCGCCCCCATCCCGGGCCGGCCGGCTGGCTGGCAGGTGCTGCTCGCCCTGCTCAGCCTGGCCCTGAGCGTGCTGCTCTGGGTGAGCGGTCTGCTGGAGAGCCTGGAGCGGCCCTCGGTGAATCCGGCCCTGTCGGTTCGCCAGCTGCAACTGGAGCTGCTGGCCGCTCCCGCCCTGCCGGATGGTCTGCGGCCCTTGCTGATCGGCTCCGGCGTGCCCGCCGAGCTGGCGACCCAGCTTCAGGAGCAGCGGGTGCTGGAGTCTGCATCGGGTACCCCCGATCAGCTGCTCCAGCAGGTGCTGCTGCAACGGCTCGCCGAGGACCCTCCCCCAACTGAACCACTGCTGGAGGAGCTGTCCGCCCTGGTTCCGCCTGAGCAGCGCCCCCTGCTGGCCTGGCTGAAGCAGAGCCGGCAGGGGAGCGGCGACGGGCGCTCCGGGCCTGAGCTGGTGGCTCAGGTGGGACGCTGGGCGCCTGGCCTCTCGCCGCTCACCCGCCAGCTGCTCTGCGACGCCCTGGATGGCCCGCGGCTGGCCGGTCTGCCGGACTGCAGGCTGGAGCAGGTCCAGCGCCAGGCGGCCCTGCGCCTGCTGGGGGTGATCTGGTTGCCCAGCGCCCTGTTGCTCGTGGGCCTGTCCCTGCTGCTGCGCGAACTGTGGCTGGCCTGGCGCCGGCGCCTTGTGCTCCCGCCCATGCAGGGGCCCCTGCTCAACCTCGTGGACGTGACGCTGCTGATCGCGGGCGGGTTTGTGGTGCTCGGCGAGCTGGGGGTGCCCCTGCTGCTGGCCCCCCTCAGCGGGCGGCTGCTGGCTCCGCTGGCGGACCAGCCCCTGCGCCAGCAGAGCCTGCAGGTGGTGCTGCTCTACACCGGACTGATGCTGCCCCCGCTGGCGATCCTGGCCCGGCAGCTGGGCGGAATCCCCACCACGCCCCCGGCCGGGGGCTGGCTGCAATGGCAGTGGCGGCCGCTGGCCAGCGCCCTGGCCCGGGCGTTCGCCGGTCTGCTGATGGTGCTGCCCCTGGTGGCGATGAGCGGCTGGTTGATCGACCGGCTGGTGGGGGATCCCGGAGGAAGCAATCCGCTGCTGGATCTGGTGCTGCAGGCCCGTGATCCCTGGGCCCTTGCCGGCTTCGGCTTCACCGCTGTGGTGCTGGCTCCCCTGTTCGAGGAGACCCTCTTCCGGGGGGTGTTGCTGCCGGTGCTGGGGTTGCGCTGGGGGGCGATCCCCGGACTGCTGGCCAGCGCCCTCACCTTTGCCATGGCCCACCTGAGCCTGGGAGAACTGGCTCCTCTGCTGGTGCTGGGCCTGGGACTGGGCTGGCTGCGGCTGCGCAGCGGCCGCCTGGCCCCCTGCGTGCTGATGCACGCCCTCTGGAATGGCCTCACGTTCACCAACCTGGTGCTCCTCGCCGGCTAGGCGGGGCTGTCAGGGGTCTGCAGTCAAACGGGCCCACACCCCTTGCTGGGGAGCGGCTTGAGTGGTTGACTTGCGGGATCCGGATCTGAGTTCTTGGTCGCCGCGAACCTGCCCCGCCGCATCTCCCCCAGGGAAGCCCTGGGCGTTGTGGGTCGGGGCGTGGCCAGGACGGCCCGCAACCGTCCGCTCGCCCTGATCCAGGGTTCGCTGTCCAGCCGGCAGGCCGCTCGCCGGTCCCCGCTGCTGGCGGGGCTGCACAAGGCTGCCGATGGCACCCTGGCCGGTCTGGGCCTCTGCATGCTTGCGCTGAGTGGTCTTACCCTGCACTGGCAGAACCACTGGGGTCACAGTTTCCAGCGACTGGAGTCGGCCCAGGTGCTGGAACACCGGCTGCAGGAGTCGGCAGCGCTGCTGGAGCAGCACTATCTCTCCGCTGTGCGCAGGCCGGGCTGGCTTGTTCCCACCAGCAGTGACAAGCTGATCTACCTTCCCCTCCCCGAATCAGGCACGCCCCAGGCGAAGGTGGATGACAGGCAGCCTCTGCCCATACGCCTCCCCGACATCAGGTTGTCCGCTCTCCAGCTCTCCGCCCTCAACCCTCGGGCCAGCACGCCGGACCGTCTCCCGGCCGGCTACTGAGGCACGATGGCTCAGGCGGCTTCCCGGCGTTCCGGTTTGCGTGCTCCCACTCCGCGGCGCTCCAGGGTGGTGGCTATCCAGCCTGTCCCCCGGCACCGCATGGTGGCGGTGTACCTTCTGCTCAGCCTGGGACTGGCAGGTCTGGCGGTGCGCCTGGCCTGGCTCCAGGTGATCGACACGGCCAATCTTCAGTCCCGGGCCAGGGCGATCCAGACCCAGTCCCGGACACCCCTGGGCAAGCGCCGCACCATCGTCGACCGCACCGGTCGTCTGGTGGCCCTCGATGAAGAGCGCTTCACCCTCTGGGCCCACCCCCGTTACTTCAACTTCCCTGGGGACGATCCCCAGAAGGTGCGCAAGCCTGATGAGGTGGCCGCCCGACTCTCCGCGGTGCTGGCGGTTCCCGGCGACAGCCTGCTGCAGACGATGGCCGGCCGCCCCAGTGGTGTGAAGCTCCGTTCCGACATCGATCCTGAAACGGCGGCCCGGATCCGCCAGCTGGGAATCAGCGGCCTCGACCTCGAGGCCTACCCCCAGCGGATCTACCCCCAGGGTTCCCTGTTCGCCAACGTGGTGGGGTTCCTCAATCTGGAACGGACACCCCAGGCCGGCCTGGAGCAGAGCCGCGACCGGGATCTGCAGCGCCAGGAATCCACGGTCACCATGCGTCGTGGCGCCGATGGCACTCCCCTGCCGGAGGGCCTCACGGCCGGCGCTCTCTACGGCGACGACCTGCGCCTCCAGCTCACCCTCGATGCCCGCCTGCAGCAGGTGGCCCAGCAGGCCCTGTCCAACCAGGTGAAGAAGTGGAATGCCAAGCGGGCCGCCGCCCTGGTGATGGACGTGCGCAACGGCGAGATGCTCGCCCTGGCCTCCTATCCCACCTACGACCCCAACCAGTTCTGGAAGTTCGACCCCGGACTGTTCCGGGAGTGGTCGGTTCAGGACCTCTATGAGCCTGGCTCCACCTTCAAGCCGATCAACCTGGCGATCGCCCTGCAGGAGAAGGCGATCGATCCCAAGGGCCAGGTGTACGACAGCGGCCAGCTGAGCATCGGCGGCTGGCCGATCTTCAACGCCAACCGCAAGGGCAACGGCCAGATCGACTTCCCCACCGTGCTGGAGGTGTCCAGCAACGTGGGCATGGTGAATGCCATGGCCCAGGTGAAGCGTGACCGCTTCTGGCACTGGCTGAACACCATCGGCATCGACACCCGGCCGGATACCGACCTGCCCGGTGCGGTGGCAGGCCAGCTCAAATCCCGCTCCCTGTTCACCGGCCACGCCATCGAACCGGCTGTGGCCGCCTTCGGCCAGGGTTTCTCCCTCACCCCCCTCAAGCTGGTCCAGCTGCACGCCATGCTCGCCAACGGCGGCCGCCTTGTCAGTCCCCACATCACCCGCGGCCTGCGCTCCGGCGACGCCCTGGCCGGCACCCCCACGGCTGGCGGTCTGCAACTGCTGGATCCGGCCGTGACCCGCACGGTCATGGGCTGGATGGAGCAGACCGTGGCCCGCAGCGACAGCCTCGGCATCAAGGTGCCCGGCTACCGCATCGGTGGCAAGACCGGCACCGCCCAGAAGGCTGATCGCGGTGTCTACATCCCCGGAGCGCTGATCACCAGTTTCGTGGGGCATCTGCCGATCGAGGATCCCCGCTACGTGGTGCTGGTGGTGGTGGACGAACCCAAGGGCGGCAACACCTATGGCTCCACGGTGGCGGCGCCGGTGGCCCGCCAGATCATTGACGCCCTGTTGGTGCTGGAGAAGATCCCGCCCTCCAGGCCCGAAGAACTGGCGGGTCGCAAATCCTGAGGCTGCCTGCGCCCCATGGCCGTGTCGTCATTCCCGCAAGCCCCGCCGGCAGGTGCCGGAAGCCCCCGGGATCCTGGCTAGCGTTGGTTCAACCGGCGCATCCCGCAGCCGACACTCCCCGCCAACCATGGCCAATCTGCTCGATCAACTCGCCGCGATGACCGTGGTGGTCGCTGACACCGGCGACATCGAAGCGATCCGCCAGTTCACCCCACGGGATGCCACCACCAATCCCTCGCTCATCCTGGCCGCCGCCCAGATTCCCGCTTACCAGGAGCTGATCGATCGCTCCTTGCGGGAGTCGAGGCAGGCGGTTGGCCCCGATGCCGGCGCCGATGTTGTGGTGCTGGAGGCCCTCGATGAAATCTGTGTGACCTTTGGCAAGGAGATCCTCAGGATCGTGCCGGGCCGGGTCTCCACCGAGGTGGACGCCCGACTCAGCTACGACACCGAGGCCACCATCGCCAAGGCCCGCAAACTGATCGGCCTCTACAACGACGCCGGCATCAGCAACGACCGGGTGTTGATCAAGATCGCCTCCACCTGGGAGGGCATCCGGGCGGCGCAACAGCTGGAGAAGGAAGGCATTCACTGCAATCTCACCCTGCTGTTCTCCTTTGCTCAGGCCGTGGCCTGTGCCGAGGCGGGGGTGACCTTGATCTCTCCGTTTGTGGGCAGGATCCTGGACTGGTACAAGAAGTCCACCGGCCGCGAGTCCTATTCGGGGGCTGAAGATCCTGGCGTGGTGTCCGTGACCCAGATCTTCAACTACTTCAAGACCTACGGCTACAAGACCGAGGTGATGGGGGCCAGTTTCCGCAACGCCGACGAAATCATCGAACTGGCCGGCTGCGATCTGCTCACGATCTCTCCAGCCCTGCTGGACGAGCTGCGCAGCACCGATGGTGAGCTGGAGCGCAAGCTCAACCCCTTCGACCCGGCCCCCACCGAGGCCCAGATCCACCTGGATGAGTCGTCTTTCCGCAGCATGCTGGCCGACGACCGGATGGCCACTGAGAAGCTGGATGAGGGGATCCGCGGCTTCTGCAAGGCGATCGAAACCCTGGAGGCCCAGTTGGCCCACCGGCTGGCTGAGCTGGAGGGCGGGGCGGCCTTCGGCCATGCCGTGCAGGAGATCTTCCTGCTTAACGACCTCGATGGAGACGGCTGCATCACCCGCGAGGAATGGCTGGGCAGCGATGCGGTGTTCGATGCCCTCGACACCGACAAGGACGGTCGCCTCGCGCCCGAGGATGTGCGTGGGGGCCTGGGGGCGGCCCTGGCCCTGGCCCGGCCGGTGTGATCGCGGCCCACGGCCTTAATCCACTCTTCAACTGGATGGTTGATGGTGGGTAGATTCCCTGCGGTTCTCCCAACGCTGTGAACGCTCTCGACACCATGCGCGCCCTTGCCAGCAAAGGTGAGGTGATGACCGTGGAACCCGGTGAAACCATCTTCCACTCCGGTGATCCCGGCGACTGCATGTTCGGCCTGCTCGAGGGACAGGTGCAGCTCAGCTGGAACGGTGAGGAGGGCCATGAGTTGATCAACGCCGGAGACGTGTTCGGTGCCGGAGCCCTGGTGACCAGCGAGCACCGCCGCTACGGCAACGCCAAGGCGGTGAGCCCATGCCGGCTGTTGGTGATGAACCGCGAGAAGTTTCTGTTTGCGGTGCAGGAATCGCCGATGTTCGCCATTGAGCTGTTGGGTTCGATCGACCAGCGTCTGCGTCAGCTCAAGGACTGCACCAAGATCTAGCCCCGCTGGAACAGCAGCCGGCGGATGGCGCGCTGGGCGATGTCGCCATAGCCCATCTCGCCCGAGAGGATCTGGGCGATCCGCTGGGGAGCGGTGGGCCGCTTGATGCCCAGCTGGTAGCCCACCCTCGGTACCCTGTAGAACACCTGGGCGATCCGCCGCCCCCAGGCCATCGACTCCCCCCACTGCTGGCGCATCGCTGTGCTGTAGCCCGCCAGGGCCATTTGATCGCCGTTCAGCCAGCGCTGCATGGCCTCGGCGGCGCGGCAGCCACTCAGCAGGGCCGGCCTGAGCCCCTCGGCCAGAAAGGGGTCGCAGAGGGACGCGGCGTCGCCGGCCACCACGATGCCATCCCCATGCAGGGGGTGGTGGCCGTCCCACACCCGCAGGCGGCCCTGGCAGCGCTCGCCGCTGCCGGCCGGGAAGCCCAGGCTGGGTAGCAGGCGGTTGAGCACGGCGTCGGCCTCATCGAGGGCAGCGGCCTCGTTCAGGGGGCGGCCGATGAAGTGCCCCAAGCCGATGCTGAAGCCCCCCTCGCGGGGAAAGGCCCAGCAGAACCCCTGGGGCACCAGCCCGAAGCCGAAATGGGCCGTGGCCCGATCCTGCACTACGCCCTCCACCTCCACCGACACGGTGGTGGCATAGCGGGGCTGGCGGGGGCCCAGGCCCAGGGCCGCCGCATGGCGGGAGCTGGAGCCATCGGCCAGCACCACCGCCCGTGCCCGCAGCTGGCGGGGCTGCCAGTTGCCCTCGCTGGCGACCACATCCAGGCACCAGTGCTCGGCCGCCTTCGCGATCCGCTGCACACGCATCCCTGGCTCAAAGGCCGCCCCGGCGGCCATCGCCTGCTCCACCAGGAAGGCATCCAGGCGGGAACGGCGCACGATCCAGAAGGGCGAGCTGCCCGGCAGCTCGGCGATCACCGGATCGTCCAGGTCCCAGGTGAAGCGCACCCGCTCGATCACCGCCTCCACCACCGGGCTGAGGTCGAAGGGGAACCAGTGCTGCACGGAGGCGGCCATGCCGCCGCCGCAGGGTTTGTGGCGGGGAAAGGGGGCCTGGTCGACCACCAGTACCGAACGCCCCAGGGCGGCTAGATGGCAGGCCGCGGCACCGCCGGCGGCGCCGCCTCCCACCACGATCACATCCAGCAGATCGGGGCCCGGGCTGCTCAAACCTTGAGGATCTCAGCCTCCTTCTCAGCCAGGTGCTTGTCGAGCTCGGCGATGTAGCGGTCGGTGAGCTTCTGCACCTTCTCCTGCTCGTCACGGCTCTGGTCCTCGGAGAGTTCTCCCTCCTTTTCCTGCTTCTTGATCCGGTCGATGCCGTCGCGGCGGTTGTTGCGCAGGGCCACCTTGCCCTCTTCGGCGTATTTGGCGGCGATCTTGCAGAGCTCCTTGCGGCGATCCTCGGTGAGGGGGGGGATGTTGATGCGGATCACCTTGCCGTCGTTGTTGCAGGTGAGGCCCAGGTCGCTCATGGCGATCGCCTTCTCGATCAGTCCCATGGCCCCCTGGTCAAAGGGCTGGATCTGAATCGTCTGCGAATCCGGTGTGGACAGGCTGGCCAGGGACCTCAGCGGTGTCTCGGCGCCGTAGTACTCCACGCTGATCTTGTCAAGCAGGGAGGGATTGGCCCGCCCGGTGCGGATGGTGTTGAAGTTGCGCAGGGCGGCGTCCACCGACTTGCGCATCGCGGCTTCCAGATCCATGTCGGTCGCTCAGGCTGGGGGCTCAGGGATGGATGCGCGTGCCGATCGGCTCACCGCGCACGGCCCGGCCGATGTTGCCGGGACCGAACAGATCAAACACCACGATGGGGATCGCGTTGTCCTTGCAGAGGGCAATGGCGGCGCCGTCCATCACCTCCAGCTCACTGCTGAGCACCTCCAGGAAGGAGAGGCTCTCGTAGCGGCGTGCGTCGGCGTGCCTGGCGGGATCCTTGTCGTAGACCCCATCCACCTTGGTGGCCTTGAACACCACGTCGGCGTTGATCTCGGCGGCCCGCAGGGCGGCGGTGGTGTCGGTGGTGAAGAAGGGGTTGCCGGTGCCGGCGGCGAAGATCACTACCCTGCCTTTCTCCATGTGGCGGATCGCCTTGCGGCGGATGTAGGGCTCGGCCACCTCCTGCATCGAGATGGCGCTCTGCACCC
>JBBASN010000017.1:0-28842 GCA_040399225.1 Prochlorococcaceae cyanobacterium
GCGTGGTGGCCGGCATCGCCCACTACGGCAACTGCGTGGGCGTGCCCACCGTGGGTGGTGAGGTGGCGTTCGATGCCAGTTACTCCGGCAATCCCCTGGTCAATGCCATGGCCCTGGGGCTGATGGAGACCGAGGAGATCGTCTGCTCCGGTGCCGAGGGGGTGGGCTATCCGGTGGTGTACGTGGGCAGCACCACCGGCCGTGATGGCATGGGCGGTGCCAGCTTCGCCTCCGCCGAGCTCACCGAGGCTTCCCTCGATGATCGCCCCGCCGTGCAGGTGGGCGATCCCTTCCTGGAGAAGGGCCTGATCGAGGCCTGCCTGGAGGCCTTCCAGAGCGGCGACGTGGTGGCCGCCCAGGACATGGGCGCCGCCGGCCTCACCTGCAGCTGCTCCGAAATGGCGGCCAAAGGGGGCCTGGGCATCGAGCTGGATCTCGACAAGGTGCCCGCCCGGGAGGCGGGCATGACCGCCTACGAGTTTCTGCTCAGCGAATCCCAGGAGCGGATGCTGTTCGTGGTGAAGCCCGGCCGTGAAGAGCAGCTGATGGCGCGCTTCAGCCGCTGGGGCCTGCAGGCCGCCGTGGTGGGCCGGGTGTTGGAAGACAACGTGGTGCGTGTGCTGCAGAACGGCGCGGTGGCGGCCGAGGTGCCCGCCAGCGCCCTGGCCGACGACACGCCGATCAACCACCACACCCTGATCAGCGAACCGCCGGCCGAGATTCAGGACCACTGGCGCTGGAGCGAGGCCGAGTTGCCCGCCGAGCTCCCCTTCAGCTGGAATGACGCCCTGCTTGCGCTCCTGGACGATCCCACCATCGCCTCCAAGCGCTGGGTGTACCGCCAGTACGACCACCAGGTGCAGGCCAACACCGTGGTGCCCCCCGGCGGCGCCGATGCGGCCGTGGTGCGGCTGCGGCCCCAGCAGGGTGAGGGTGCCATGGCCGCTGCCACCCGCGGCGTGGCGGCGGTGGTGGACTGCCCCAACCGCTGGGTGGCCCTCGATCCCGAGCGCGGCGGCATGGCAGCGGTGGCCGAGGCGGCCCGCAACCTCAGCTGCGTGGGCGCCGAGCCCCTGGCCGTCACCGACAACCTCAACTTCCCCTCACCGGAAACGCCCACCGGCTACTGGCAGCTGGCCTTGGCCTGCCGCGGCCTCTCGGCCGCCTGCTCGGCCCTCGATACGCCGGTCACCGGCGGCAACGTCTCCCTCTACAACGAGACCCGTCTGCCCGACGGCACGATGCAGCCGATCCACCCCACGCCGGTGGTGGGCATGGTGGGCCTGGTGCACGATTTGGCCCAGGTGTGCGGTCAGGCCTGGCGCGAGGCCGGCGCTGCCATCTGGCTGCTGGGGGTGCCGCTGGAAACGGGTGAGGCTCCAGCCGATCCCCGCCTGGGCCTGGCCGGCAGCAGCTACCTGGAGCGGATTCACGGAGCCGTCACCGGGCGCCCGCCCGAGATCGATCTGGCGCTGGAGCGCTCGGTGCAGGCCTTCCTGCGCCAGGCGATCGCCCAGGGTCTGGTGGCTTCCGCCCACGACCTCAGCGACGGCGGCCTGGCGGTGGCTGCAGCCGAGTGCTGCATCGCCACGGCTGCTGCGGTCCCAGGTGCTGCTCGCCAAGCCCTCGGCGCCTCGCTCGAACTGCCCGCCGGCAGCGCTCGCCTCGACCGGCTGCTGTTTGCCGAGGGCGGCGCCCGCATCCTGGTGAGCGTGGCCGCTGATCGGGCGGCAGCCTGGCAGCGGGCTTTGGAAGCGGCCGATGCCGCTGCGCCCGGATCCGTGCCCGCCCAGTCCCTCGGCGTGGTCACCGCCGCCGGCACGGCCGCGACTGAGCTGGTGATCCGTCAGGCCGGCCACCCCCTGCTGCAGTTGCCCGTGGCCCAGCTGGCAGAGAGTTTTGAGCAGGCGATCCCTCGCCGCATGGGGGTGGATCTGCCCCCGACAGTGTGATCGGGGACTGATGCACAATGTGGATGCACCTGAAAACCTGATCGGGCCTGTGCTGAACGAGCAGCTGCTGCCGGAGCACCGGCCCGACAAGCCCGAAGAGGCCTGCGGGGTGTTCGCGGTGATGGCGGCCCAGCAGCCCGTCGCCAACCTCGCCTATTTCGGCCTCTATGCTCTCCAGCACCGCGGCCAGGAGTCGGCCGGCATCGCCGTCTTCGACGCCGGCGATCAGGTGCGGCTGCACAAGGACATGGGCCTAGTGAGCCAGGTGTTCGACCAGGACGTGCTGCAGCGTCTACCCGGCCATCTGGCCATCGGCCACAACCGCTATTCCACCACCGGCAGCAGCCGGGTGTGCAACGCCCAGCCGGTGCTGCTTAACACCCGGCTGGGGCCGATGGCCCTGGCCCACAACGGCAATCTGGTGAATGCCGCTGAACTGCGCCAGCAGCTCGCCCATCTGGCCAGTGAGCTCACCTCCACCACCGATTCCGAGCTGATCGCCTTCGCCGTGCAGGAGGCGGTGAACGGGGGCCTCGGCTGGGATGGCGCGATCCGTCAGGCCGCCGGCCGCTGCAGTGGTGCCTTCAGCCTGGTGATCGGCACCCCCGAGGGCCTGTTTGCCCTGCGCGATGGCCACGGCATCCGGCCCCTGGTGTTCGGCCACCTGGGCGAGATGGCCCAGGCCCAGTGGGTGGTGAGCAGTGAGACCTGCGGCCTGGACATCGTCGGTGCCGGCTTTGACGACGACGTGCAGCCCGGCGAGATCATCCATTTCCGACCCGGGGATGCCACGCCCCAGCGCAGCCGCTGGATTGAGGAGCCGGCCAGGCTCTGCGTGTTCGAGATGATCTACTTCGCTCGCCCTGACAGTCGCTTCTTCGGCGAGTCCCTGTACAGCTACCGGGTGCGCATCGGCGAGGTACTGGCCCGCGAGACCCCCGTCGCGGCCGACATTGTGATCGGTGTGCCCGATTCCGGCATCCCGGCGGCGATCGGCTATTCCCAGAGGAGCGGCATCCCCTTCGGCGATGGCCTGATCAAGAACCGCTATGTGGGTCGCACCTTCATCCAGCCCACCCAGGCGATGCGGGAGGCGGGCATCCGCGTCAAGCTCAACCCCCTGCCGGATGTGCTGGCCGGTAAGCGGGTGGTGGTGATCGACGACTCGATCGTGCGCGGCACCACCAGCCGCAAGCTGGTGGCGGCCCTGCGCGATGCCGGTGCCACCGAGGTGCACATGCGGATCAGTTCACCGCCGGTCACCCACCCCTGCTTCTACGGCATCGACACCGACACCCAGGACCAGCTGATCGCCGCCCGGCTCACCCTGGAGGAGATCGCCGCCCACCTCGGGGTTGATTCCCTGGCCTACCTCAGCAAAGAGGGCATGGTGGAGGCGGCCCTGGCCCATTCCGGCCATTTCTGCACGGCCTGCTTCGACGGCGCCTATCCGATCGAGATGGATGATGCGGTGCGCAACAGCAAGCTGATGCTGGAGCCCTCCGGTCTGGCCGCCCAGCTGACCCCGGTCAGCAGCCGCTGAGGCTGCACCCTCTGAGTCAGCCGCCAGGGAACAGCTCGCCTGTCCCTGGGTCATCAGCCCCCGGTCCCGTCCCCCAGCTGCAGGGGCACAAGGGTCTGCAGCTCCTGATGGCCGGCCAACTCCAGCTGCAGCCCGGTGCCGGAGCTGTCCTGGAGCTCCAGGTCCCCAGGCTGGAGCCGCAGGCTGCGGTTGTTGCCCAGGACCACGGCCACCAGGCTGGTGGCGGCGCTCAGGGCAACAAGGGTGTCGTCCCTGTGGTTGAAGCGCAGGCCGATCTGGCCCATGTCCCCGCGCTGGCAGGAGCGCAGCTCGGCCACGGCCAGGCGCTTGATCTGGCCCCGGCGGCTGGCCAGCAGCACCGCCCCCTCGGCGGTCGCACTGCAGGCCCCCACCACCGCTTCCCCTGGCAGCAGCCGTAGCAGCATGGCGCCCTGGGCCGTGCGGCCCATCAGGGGCAGGTTGCCGCCATTCACCGCTAGCCGCAGCACCCGGCCCGCGCTGCTGGCGGCCACCAGCTCCTCACCCTCCCGGCAGAGCACCACCTGTCGCAGGGACACGCCTTCCTTGAGTTTGAGCACGGTGGCGGCCCTGCCGGAGAGCTCCTGAACATCGTCCAGCGGCAACCGCTTGAAGCGGCCATCGCTGCTCAGCAGCCCCAGGCTGAGGGGGCCAGCGTTCTGCTCGGGGGAGAGGGGTGGCAGGGTCAGCACCTGCACCACCGCGCTGCCCTCCAGGCTGTCCGGCAGGAACCGCTCCAGATTGCCGGGTTGCTGGCCGGCGAATTCCCAGCGCAACAGGGCCACCCGACCATCGGCCGTGAAGGCCAGCACCTGGGGTTGCTCCTGCACGGGCCGGATCAGCCGGGCCGGGGAGGGATGGTCGCCCTGCTCGACCGGTTGATCCAGGTGCAGGCGGCCCAGCAGCTGGGGGCTGAGCACCTTCACGGCCCCATCGGCCTGGATCAGCAGGCGGCTGTCCGGCGCCAGGGCCGCCAGAGCCTGCTGGCGCTGCAGCTCGGTGTTGGGCCGCTGGGCCGCCGTGCGCTGGGCCACCAGTTCGTCGCCGCCCTCCACCAGCCGGGTGCGCCTGGGGGTGGCGAAGCGCTTTTTGAGGCTCTTCAGCTCGGCCACCATGGTGTCCAGCAGCACGCTGCGCTGATCGAGCAGATGGCGCAGCCGGGTGCGCTCCTGTCCCAGATCCTCGGCTTCCTGGCGCAGACTCTCCTGCTCCAGTCCGGTGAGCCGGCGCAAGGGCATGGCCAGCACCGCGTCGGCCTGGCGCTCGCTCAGGTCGAGGTGCACCTGCAGGCTGGCCCGGGCGCTGGCGGCATCGCGGGCCTCCTGGATCATCGTGATCACCCGGCGCAGATCCGCGAGGGCCTTGAGAAGACCCTCCACCACCTCCAGGCGGTCCTCGCAGCGCTTGAGGGCATGGCGGGTGCGCCGGATCAGGGTGTGTTCCCGGTAGTCGAGGAATTCCTGCAGCAGCTGGCGCAGGCTGAGCTGGCGGGGCTGGCCATTTACCAGGGCCAGCAGGATGGCCCCGAAGTTGCTCTGCAGGGCCGTGCGGCGCTGCAGGTCGGCCAACACCTTCTGGGGATCGGCATCCCTGCGCAGCTCCACCACCACCCGCATCCCCTCGCGGTCCGATTCGTCGCGGATGTCGGCTATGCCGCCGATCTTGCCGTCGTTCACCTGCTCGGCCAGCTTCTCGATCCAGCCCGCTTTGCTCAGCTGATAGGGCAGTTCGGTGACCACCACTGCGCCGCGGCGGTGCCGGCCCTTGCCGGGTTGCACCTCCTCGATGTGGGCCACGCCCCGCATCGGGATGCTGCCGCGGCCGCAGAGATAGGTGTCGCGCACGCCGCTGCCCACCAGCACTTCCCCGCCGGTGGGGAAGTCGGGCCCGGGCACCAGCTCCAGCAGCTTCTCGTCGGAGAGCTCCGGTCTGCGGATCAGGGCGATCAGGGCGTCGACGATCTCGCCGAGGTTGTGGGGGGGGATGCTGGTGGCCATGCCCACCGCAATGCCGCTGCAGCCGTTGAGCAGCAGGAAGGGCAGCTGGGCCGGCAGCACGGTGGGTTCCTGCTGGGAGCCGTCGAAGTTGGCGGCGAAGTCAACGGTGTCGTCGCTGATCTCCTCCAGCAACCCGCTGTTGGCGATCGGCGCCAGGCGGGTTTCCGTGTAGCGCATCGCCGCCGGCGGGTCGTCGTCCACCGAGCCGAAGTTGCCGTGGCCATCCAGCAGCGGGTGACGGCTGGCGAAGGTCTGCACCAATCGCACCAGGGCGTCGTACACCGCCTGGTCGCCGTGGGGGTGGTATTTGCCCAGCACATCGCCAACCACGCGGGCGCACTTGCGGTAGGGCCGGTCCGGGGTGAGCCCCAGCTCGTGCATGGCGTAGAGGATCCGCCGCTGCACCGGCTTGAGGCCGTCGCGCACATCCGGCAGCGCCCTCCCCACGATCACGCTCATCGCGTATTCGAGGTAGGAGCGCTGCATCTCCTGATGCAGAGCGATCGGCTGCACCCGCAGGTCGTCCGGTTGGTCTGCTCGTCGCTCCTCGGCCATCCTGTGCTGGGAACTGAGGGCGCAATCTGGCGCTCAGCCTACCGACGGCCCCCAGGGGGGCTGCCAGCTAGTCCTCCTCCTGGCTGCCGTTGTCGTCCGGGTTGGCGTTGGCCAGGGCCCGGTCCACATCGGCCTTGAGTTCCGGGAGAAGCAGCAGCTGTTGGGTGGTCTGACGCAGCCTGGGCCCCCACAGCTGTTCCTTCTGGTAGCTGTCGAGCGCGTAGTCCGGCTCACTGTCGAGGGCCTGACTGGCCAGTTTGAGCGCCTCCTGGCGGGCGCCAGCGCCGCGCTGGAACAGGGCGGCCGCCAGGGCCAGATTGGGCTCCGCCGCATCCGCTTTGATCTCCAGCACTCGGCGCCAGCGCTCGATCGCCCGGTCCGCATCTCCCTGCTCGTAGAGCACCAGGGCCTGGTTGTTGATCGCCTCCC
This sequence comes from Prochlorococcaceae cyanobacterium, assembly GCA_040399225.1. Lineage (GTDB taxonomy): Bacteria > Cyanobacteriota > Cyanobacteriia > PCC-6307 > Cyanobiaceae > NIES-981. Next base: position 6,495 of record JBBASN010000017.1, read on the forward strand.
AGAAGTCCTTGCGCAGGCGGCTGGCCCGCTCGAACGCAGCCAGGGCCTGGCGAGGCTGGTTGAGCAGGATGTGGGCGTTGCCCAGATCGAAGTAGGCGCTGGCGTTGCGCGGATCGCGCTTGAGGCCCTGGTTGAGCAGGTCGATCGCCTCTGCGGCGCGGTTGTCCCGCAGGGCCAGGGAGGCTTCGGCAAACCAGATGCCGGCATTGGACGGGTCGAGTTGCTTCGCCCGGGCCAGGGATACGGAGGCCTCCTTGAGTTGCCTGCTGCGCAGCTGGGCCTCCGCCAGCAGCAGCCAACCGCGGGGATCGGCCGGCAGCAGCTGCACGGTGAGGGAGGCCAGGCGCGCCGCGTCCCGGGCCTGGCCCAGTTGGAGCAAGCGGGCAGCGGCCTGGGCTATCCCCAGGCCGGCGCCCTCCAGCTCCTGCCGCTGGGGCACGTAGATGTAGGGGACCAGGGCCTGGGCAGGGGCCATGGCGGTGAGGCTTGTGCCCAGGGCCAGCAGCGGGAGGGCACGCAGCCAGCGCGGTGCCATGGCAATCCAATCGTTGTGCTCAGCCTAGAGATCCTTCCCCACCTGCCTTGCTCTGCACTGCGCAGCGGATGTTGCGCCGCCACATCCACGGCTTGATGCGCCGCAGGGCCGAGGCCTGCAGTTTCTCGTCCCACTCGGCTTCGCTCCAGGCGAGGGCTTCCTCCGCCTGCAGATCCAGCCACCAGGGGCGGGGTTGCACGGCCGGATCGGCGCTGGCGGGGAGGGGTTGGGCATTCCAGGGACAGGCCTCCTGGCAGAGGTCGCAGCCGGCCACCCAGCCGTGCAGTTCAGCGGCGATCGCATCTGGCAGCTGCCCATCCCGGTTTTCGATGGTGTGAAAGGCGATGCAGCGGTTGCTGTCCACCACGAAGGGTTCGACAATCGCCCCGGTGGGGCAGGCAGGGATGCAGCGGCTGCACTGACCGCAGAGGGGTTCGGCCGGGGTATCGGCCGGCAAGTCGAGGGTGGTGAGCAGATGGCCGAGCACCAGCCACGACCCCCGCTCCCGGTTGATCAGGTTGCCGTGTTTGCCGATCCAGCCCAGGCCGGCCTCTTCCGCCCAGGCCTTGTCCAGTAGGGGAGCACTGTCCACGCAGGCCCGCCAGCCCACCCCGCTCGCCCTGGTCTCCAGCCAGCGCCCCAGCTGGCGCAGGCGCTGATCGATCACGCGGTGATAGTCCCGTCCCCAGCCGTAGCGGGCCACCCGCAGGCTGCCGGGTGACGGTTCCGCCGCCACGTGGTAGCTCAGTCCCACGGCCAGCAGGCTGCGCACCCCGGGAAGCAGTCTGTCCACCGCTGCACGCCTTGGGTCGGCCATCCAGCCCATCCCTGCCTGGTAGCCGGCCTCGAGCCAGCGCTGCAGCGCAGCGTTGCGCAGTTCCATGCGCCCACTGCCCGGAACAGAGGCCACTCCCACCGGATCAAAGCCCAGCTGGCGAGCCCGCTCTTTCAGCTCCTCAGCCAGTTCGCGGGTCCCACCGGCCATCACTCGTACAGTTGCCTCCAACCTTCAGTGTGCAGACAACGCCGTGACGCAGACCTCAACCGGCCGGATCCCCAATCTGCTGCGTTGGCTGGGCCTCACCCTGGTGGTGCTGATGGGCCTTCAGCTCGCGGCCCTGCTGTTCAGCTGGAACTGGGAGCTGGAGCCCTTCCGCCAGCTCTTCCTCGATCGCCTCGTGGGCGAGGCGCCGATGGCGCTGGTGGGCCTGTTGCTGATGCTCATCGCCCAGCGGCTGGAGGCCCCCCAGGGGCGCACCGCTCTGCACTGGCTGGCCGGCGTGCTGGCCATCCTGCTGGCGATCGCCATGGCCGTGGCCGTGCCCCTCTCCATCCAGGCCGAGGGGGCCCTGCTGAACCAGGCCCAGCAGCAGGATGCGGCGATTGCGCAGCAGGCCACCCAGCTGGATCTGCAGCGTCAGCAGGTGGACAATCCCGCCTTTGTGGACCAGCTGATCGCCGAGGCCGAGAAGGAGGGACGCATTCCGGCCTCCGCGTCCAAGGCGGAAAAGCAGCAGAAGGCCAAGGAGTTCATCGACGCCCAGATCCGTCCCCAGCTGGAACAGGCTGAGAAGCAGCTGGCCCAGGCCCTGCTGGGCCGTGACCTGGCGGTGCAGCAGCGCCGCTTCGGTGGCACCGGCCGGGCCATCGTGCTCACCGTGGCCTTTGCCCTGGTGGCGCTGGTGGCCCTGGTCTGAGGTCTGCAGTGCTCTCCAGGCTGCCCACCCCCCGTTCCCGCGCCTGGCTAAGTTGCACTTGGTAGCTGTCGGCCGGATTTCCGGGTTTTGCCTTGGTTCAATCCAGTCCCAGACCTGATCAACCCATTGGGGAGAGGCTCCAGCAGGACCTCAAGAACGACCTGATCGCCGGGCTGCTGGTGGTGATTCCGCTGGCCACCACGATCTGGCTGGCCACCACGGTGAGCCGCTTCGTGCTCGCCTTTCTCACCTCGATCCCCAAGCAGTTCAATCCCTTCAACACGCTCAATCCGCTGTTGCAGGAGCTGATCAATCTGGGGGTGGGCCTGTTGGTGCCCCTGCTGGGCATCCTGCTGATCGGCCTGATGGCCCGCAACATCGTGGGTCGCTGGTTGCTGGAATTCGGCGAGGGAACCCTGCTGCGCATCCCCCTGGCCGGGTCGGTCTACAAGACCCTCAAGCAGCTGTTGGAAACCTTCCTTCAGGGCAATTCGAGTCGTTTTCGCCGGGTGGTTCTGGTGGAATACCCCCGCGAGGGGCTCTACGCCCTGGGCTTCGTCACCGGCGTGCTGGGAACGGCCCTGCAGGCGGGCTTCAGCGAACCGATGCTGAGTGTGTTCATTCCCACGGCACCCAATCCCACCACCGGCTGGTACACCGTCGTGCCTGAGGGGGCTGTGAAAGACCTCGATCTGTCGGTGGAGGACGCCTTCCGCACGATCATCTCGGCTGGGATCGTCAGTCCCGACGAGCGCGAAACCCCTTCCAACCGCAGTTTCTCCAGCTTGCTGGCCCAGCTGCGTGCCCCCCAGATGTCCTGAATGCAGAGCCGAAGCCTCTCCCGTGAACTGGCCCTGCTGATGCTCGGCCAGACCAGTGATCGCGACGCTGGCTCCAGCCAGGTGAACGGGGCCCCGACCCAGTCGCTGGAACGATTGCTGCAGCAGGCCCAGGCCAGCCTCAGCCAGCACGTGCGCGAGGCCCTCGATCGCTCCGCCGCCGACCTGCAGACCGCCCAGCAGCAGCTGCTGGACAGCGAGCTTCAGGATCAGGGCCAGGAGCGCCTGCCCCGGGTGCGTGAGCACCTCCAGGCTGGCCTCACCGCCGCCGAACAGGCCCTCAACCGACTGTCCGCCAGCCTCGAACTCCCTCGCCTGCTGCTGCTTGCCGACCAGGAGGAGGTGCGCCGCGGGGCGATTGAGCGGGCCAGCGCCGTGCTCAGCGACCGCCAGGCCATCGACCAGCGCCTCGACGGGGTGATGGAGGGCTGGAGGCTGGGGCGCCTGCCGCGGATCGATCGCGACATCCTCCGGCTCGCCGCCGTGGACCTCAGCCACTTCGCCACTCCTGCTGCCGTGGCCTGCAATGAGGCGGTGGAACTGGCCAACCGCTACAGCGATGAGCAGGGTCGCCGCATGATCAATGGCGTGTTGCGGCGACTGATCACTGCCGAGGGGTCCGGGGCCTGATGGTGTTCGACTGGTTCAAGCGCAATCTCCAGCCAGAGCCTCCAGCGGCTGAAGGGGTGGAGGAGGACCGTGCGGAGACCGCACCGCCCGGCGGCACTGAGTCGAGGCAGGCCCTGAATGGGAATCCAGCCGATCCAGGGGCAGCTGATCCGGGGGCAAGGGTGAACCCTGGCTCTGAGGAGGCCGCTCCGGCTCCCCCGCCGCCGGCACCCGCCCCCACGCCTGCCCCAGCGCCGGACGACGATGCCCTGGCCTGGGCGCGACAGGCCTACGCCCGGCTCAAGGCCGAGCAGCAGGCCCAGAAGGCCGGGGCCCAGAGCCCGGGGGGGGAACCGGAGCCGGAAACACCCGCTCCGGCTCCGGTTCCCCCGTCGGCCAGCCCAATTGAGGCAGTTGAGCCTGAGGCAGCTGAGGCAGTTGAGGTCTCCCCGGCCAAGCCCGCCCCCGCTCCCTCGCTGCTGGAGCAGGCCGCGGCCACCCGGGCTGAACGCCAGCAGGCCCTCACCGCGCCTGCAGAGCACACCGAACCGGAGCGCGGATCGGCGGCGACACCGCCTCCCCCTGCCGACCCTGGTGTCCCACCGTCTTCTGGCGCCGACGAGCCCCAGCTGGGGGCCTTCGACGACAGCTTCACCTGGTCAGCGGAGGTGCTGGCGGCCCAGGGGCGCCGGCCGGATCAGATCTCCCTGGAGGAGATCGACTGGCTCGGCCGCCTGCGCCAGGGCCTGGAGAAGACCCGCCGCGGTTTTGTCACCCAGCTCCTCGACAACCTCGGCGATGACCCGCTCACGCCCGAGGTGCTCGACGACCTCGAGACCACCCTGCTGCGGGCTGACGTGGGGGTGTCGGCCACCGACCAGGTGCTGGAGGCCCTGCGCCAGCGTCTCAACCAGGAGGTGGTGGATCCTTCCGAGGGCATCCGCTTCCTCAAGGAGCAGTTGCGCGGCATCCTCAACACCCCGATCGAAGCCAGCGCCGTGCCCCTGCTCGCTCCCCAGAAAGGGCGCCTCAACGTTTGGCTGCTGGTGGGCGTGAATGGGGTGGGCAAGACCACCACCCTCGGCAAGCTGGCCAACCTGGCGGTGCGCAGTGGCTACAGCTGTCTGATCGCCGCCGCCGACACCTTCCGTGCCGCAGCCGTGCAGCAGGTGCAGGTATGGGGGGAGCGCAGCGGCGTGCCGGTGATCGCCAATCCCAGCGCCAACGCCGACCCGGCGGCGGTCGTCTACGACGCCATCGGTGCCGCCCAGGCCCACGGCACCGAGCTGGTGCTGGTGGACACCGCGGGTCGTCTGCAGACCAAGCACAACCTGATGGAGGAGCTCGCCAAGGTGCGGCGGATCGTCGACAAGCTCGCTCCTGATGCGGCCGTGGAATCCCTGCTGGTGCTGGACGCCAGCCAGGGACAGAACGGCCTTCGCCAGGCCATGGCTTTCGCCAGTGCGGCCGGTCTCACCGGCGTGGTGGTGACCAAGCTCGATGGCAGTGCCCGGGGTGGGGTGGCCTTGGCGGTGGCGTCGGAGGCCGGGTTGCCGATCCGCTTCATCGGTGCGGGTGAGGGCATCCGCGATCTGCGGCCGTTCAACAGCTTCGAATTCGTGGAAGCGCTGCTGGCCAGCTGAATCACCCCGGGCAGCCTGCGGCGTGCTGGCTATCTTGCGGGCTCCTTTGCGGCAGCTCCTTGAGCCAGACGCCGCCAGCCGCGCCTCAGACGCCCCTTTCGGCCAGCGCCTCGATGCGGCAGCTGCTCGACAGCCTCAGCCGTGAGCAGCGTCGCAATCAGGAACTGCTGGCCTCGCTGGGCTTCGTGCTGCGCAGTTTCACCAACCTCAGCCGCCTGCTGGAGCTGGTGCCTCTGGTGGCCGCCCGCCTGGTGGCTGCCGAGTCGGCCCTGCTGGTGGTGTTCCGGCCGGATGGACGGCTCTGGCGGGAACAGCTTCAGGCCACCCCTTCGGACCACTGTGCCGACCTGCTGCGCCAGCTCGCCGCCGTGCCGGACAGCGCCCTGGTGAGTGCGGGTCTGGCTGGTAGCGAGGCGGAGCTGGCCCGGGCCTCCCTGCTGGATCAGCGGGTGCGCAGTGCGATCGGCGTGCGTGAGCTGTTTGCCACCTCCGTGGTGGCCCGCGGCCAGGTGCGCGGCCGGCTCTACGTGTTCAGCGGCAGCTCCCGCCTCTGCTGGAGTGAGGTGCACCGGCGCCATGTGCAGCTGGTGGCCGACCTGGTGGGTGTGGGCCTGGAAACCGCCAGCCTGCAGGAGGATCGACGCCGCCACGAGCGGGTGGATCGTCAGCTGAGCATCGGCGCCGAGATCCAGGCCCAGTTGGTGCCCGACCACTGCCCGGTGATCGAAGGGGTCGACCTGGCCGCCCGCTGCCGTCCGGCCTTCCAGGTGGGCGGCGACTACTACGACTTCATCCCTACCCGGCCCCGGCAGTTGGGGCGCAGGCGAGAGCGGGGGCGCTGGGCCCTGGTGGTGGGGGATGTGATGGGCAAGGGGGTGCCCGCCGGGCTGCTGATGACCCTGCTGCGGGGCATGCTGCGGGCCGAGGCCCTCAGCGGCCATGCTCCCGATCGGATCCTGCACGACCTCAACCAGCTGGCCCAGGAGGACCTGGCCCACTCCCACCGGTTCGTGACGCTCTTCTATTCCGACTTCGATCCGCTCAGCCGCCGGCTGCGGTTCGCCAACGCCGCCCACAATCCGCCCCTGCTCTGGCGGCGCCAGCGCAACCGGGTGGAACGGCTGGATGCCCCCGGTCTGCTGATCGGCCTGCAGAGCGAGGCGGACTACCGGATGGAGACGGTGCTGCTGGAGCCCGGTGACGTGGTGCTCTACTACACCGACGGTGTGACCGAGGCCAGTGGCTTCAGCGGTGATCGCTACGACGAGCCTCGCCTGATGGCGGCGCTGCTGGAAGCCAGTCGAGCCGGACTCGATGCCCAGGGCATTCTGGATCAGTTGTTTGCGGGTCTCGACCGCTTCGTGGGTGTCGATCGCCAGCTGGAGGACGACGCCTCGATGGTGGTGTTCAAGCTGCGCGAGGACGTGATGCTGCCGCCGCTGCCGCCTTCGCTTGCGGCCGCAGGCCCTGCCGGCAGCTGAGTGGCAAGCTGAATCTCTGCTCGCCCGTCCCCGTCCGGCCATGGCCGTCGATTCCTCCGCCTCCACCTGGAGCCAGCGTTTCGAGCAGGGACTGCACCCGGCGATCGAGCGCTTCAACGCCTCGATCGGCTTCGACATCGCCCTGCTCCAGGAGGACCTGGACGGCTCGGTGGCCCATGCCCGCATGCTCGGCAGTACCGGGGTGATCAGCAGGGAGGAGGCCGCGAGCCTGATCGAAGGGCTGGAACAGGTGCGCAGCGAGGCGGCCGAGGGCCGGTTCAATCCCGGCCTGGAGGCCGAGGATGTGCACTTCGCCGTGGAGCGGCGGCTGATCGAGTTGCTCGGTGCCCTGGGCAAGAAACTGCACACCGGCCGCTCCCGCAACGACCAGGTGGGCACCGACCTGCGCCTCTGGCTGCGTCGCCAGATCGATGCCATCGACGGCGATCTGCTGCGCCTGCAGCGGGCCCTGCTCGACCAGGCCGAGCGCCACGCCGACACCCTGATCCCCGGCTACACGCACCTGCAGCGGGCCCAGCCCCTCTGCCTGGCCCACCACCTGCTGGCCTACATCGAGATGGCCGAGCGTGACCGCCAGCGCCTGGCCGACGTGCGCCGGAGGGTGAACATCTGTCCCCTGGGCGCGGCTGCCCTGGCCGGCACGTCGGTGCCGATCGATCGCCGCGCCACGGCTGCGGAGCTCGGTTTTGACGCCATCTACGCCAACAGTCTCGATGCGGTGAGTGATCGGGATTTCGCCGTGGAGTTCATGGCGGCTGCCAGCCTGGTGCTGGCCCACCTCAGCCGCCTCAGTGAGGAGGTGATTTTCTGGGCGAGTGAGGAGTTCGGCTTTGTCTCCCTCACGGATCGCTGCGCCACCGGCAGCAGCCTGATGCCCCAGAAGAAGAACCCCGACGTGCCCGAACTGGTGCGCGGCAAGAGCGGGCGGGTGTTCGGCCACCTGATGGGCCTGCTCACGATGATTAAAGGCCTGCCCCTGGCCTACAACAAGGACTTCCAGGAGGATAAGGAGGCCCTGTTCGATGGCGTGCGCACCCTGCGCGATTGCCTGGAGGCCATGGCGATCCTGTTCGAGGAGGGGCTGCAGTTCCGCCCTGAGCGCCTTGAGGCCGCCGTGGCCTCCGACTTCGCCAACGCCACCGACGTGGCGGATTACCTGGTGGCCCGGGGTGTGCCCTTCCGCGAGGCCTACCAGCTGGTGGGGGGTCTGGTGAAGAGCTGTCTGGCGGAGGGGGTGTTGCTGTGCCAGCTGCCGCTCGAGCGCTGGCAGCAGCTGCATCCAGCCTTCGAGGCCGACATCTTTGCGGCGATCGAACCCCGCCAGGTGGTGGCCGCCCGCCGCAGTGAGGGTGGCACGGGTTTTGCCGGCGTGCGGGCCCAGTTGCAGGTGCAGCGCAGCCGCCTCATCAGCGGCTGAAAGCGGACTTAGGCTGGTGCGGTTCCAGGGCCTGTGCCTGACCGCCCGCATCCGCTTCGTGAGCATCTTTGTTGGCAATCTGCCGTTCCGCGCTGAGCAGGAAGACGTGGCAGAGTTGTTTTCGCCCTTCGGCGAGATTGTGAACTGCGCCCTCCCCCTGGAGCGCGATACGGGCCGCAAGCGCGGTTTCGCCTTTGTCGAGATGGCCGACTCCGACGCGGAGGATCGGGCGATTGAAGCTCTACAGGGCGCCGAGCTGATGGGCCGTCCGCTGCGCATCAATAAGGCCGAGCCCCGCGGCGCCGCCCCCCGGCGTGGGGGTGGTGGCGGTGGTTATGGCGGTGGCGGGTATGGCGGCGGTGGCGGTTACAGCGGCGGCGGAAGTGGTGGCGGTGGCGGCAACCGCGACCGGGCGCCAGGCTCCCGGGGCTGGGAGGACCGCAGTTACGGCGGGCCTGGTGCCGGCTCTGACTCGGCCTTTGAGGCCGGACGCACCCGCCGCCGCCGCAGCGGCAGCTCCGATAGCTATGGGGGAGCTGAGGGCTGACCCTGCTCCAGCAGCAGGGCCGCCTGCTCCAGCACCTGCACGTCCGCCTGGCGATTGCCGGCGGAGCAGGTGAGCTGCTGGCGCCAGTGCCGGGCACCCGGCACCCCCTCCACCAGCTTCACCAGGTGGCGGGCGATCGGCCAGAGCCGGTCACCCCGTGCCAGCCAGCCCTCGGCGTAGGGCTTCAGGCCCCGCACCACCCGGGCCGCCATGGCCAGGTGGCTCTCGCTCCCAGGCGCTTCGCTTTCGCCATGGATCAGCCGGTCCACCGCCGCCCAGCGCAGGGGATGGTCGTAGACCGCCCGGCCCACCATCACCCCGTCCAGCCGCTCCAGCTGGGCCAGGCACTCGTCGAGGGTCTGCAGGCCCCCGTTCAGCTCGATGGTGAGCGGTGGGCGCTCCGCCTTGAGTCGGTGCACCAGGTCGTAACGCAGGGGTGGGATCGTGCGGTTCTGTTTGGGGTCGAGCCCCTCCAGCCAGGCCTTGCGTGCATGCACGGCAAAGCGCTGACAGCCGGCGCTGGCCAGGGTGTCCACGAAGGCCAGCAACTCGGCATAGGAATCGCGCCCATCGATGCCGATGCGGTGCTTCACCGTCACCGGCAGGGGGCTGGCGGCGGCCATTGCCGCCACGCAGCGGGCCACCTGCTCCGGTTCGGCCATCAGGCAGGCCCCGAACCGCCCCTTCTGCACCTTCTCGCTGGGGCAGCCCACGTTGAGGTTGATCTCGTCGTAGCCCCAGTCGGCTGCCAGCCGGGCGGCATCGGCGAGCAGGTCCGGGTCGTCTCCGCCCACCTGCAGGGCCAGGGGCCGCTCGCAGGGATCGAAGCCGATCAGCCGCTCCAGGCGCCCGCCGGGCCGCTCGGCCCCTGGCTCCCGGCGGGCGTGGTGCAGGGCCTGGGCCACCACCATTTCGGTGTAGAGCAGGCTGCGGGTGGTGATCTGGCGCATCAACACCCGGAAGTGCCGATCGGTGTAGTCGAGCATCGGCGCCACACTGAAGCGGTGGCTGGCCGGCTGCGCCCCGCGCTGCTCCCCTTCCCGCCTGTGCCGTTCCTTGTTCAGCAGGTCCTCCATGGCTCCATCCTGCCCAGCTGTCCTGCCGGAGCGGCTGTCCCTGCTGGTGGCCGGTGGCGGCCCGGCCGGCTTCATGGCGGCCATCAGTGCCGCTGAAGCGGGGGTGGGTGGGGTGCACCTGCTGGAGGCCACCCCCGAACTGCTGCACAAGGTGCGCATCAGTGGCGGTGGCCGCTGCAACGTGACTCACGCCTGCTGGGACCCGCGGGAGCTGGCGGGCCATTACCCCCGCGGCAGCCGGGCCCTGCGCGGCCCCTTCTCGCGCTTTGCGGCCGGTGATGCGTTGGCCTGGTTCGCCGACCACGGCCTGGAGCTGGTGGAGGAGGCGGACGGGAGGCTGTTTCCCCGGGCCAACCGCTCCAGCGCCGTGATCGACTGCCTGCGCCGGGCAGCTGCGGCTGCTGGCGTGCAGGTGCACCCCTCTGCGGCCCTGCAGGCGGCCAGTCCGGCAGCGGCAGGGGGCTTTCTGCTGCAGGTGCGGCTCCAGGCTGGGGAGGATCCTGCCGCCGGCCGCCAGGCCGTCACGATTCACGCTGAGCGGCTGGTGCTGGCCACCGGCAGCCATCCCAGCGGCCGCCGGCTCGCCGCCAGCCTGGGCCACACCCTGGTGCCGCCCGTGCCATCGCTGTTCACGCTGGCCCTGGCCGGCGATCCCCTGTTGGCCCTGGCCGGCGTCAGCATGCAGGCGGTGGGGTTGAGTCTGGACCTGCCCGATGGCAGTCGCCTGCGCCAGCGGGGGCCGGTGCTGATCACCCACTGGGGCCTGAGCGGGCCGGCCACCCTGCGGCTCACCGCCTTTGCTGCCCGCGACCTGCAGGCCTGCGGCTACCGGGCCACCCTCCAGGTCGACTGGAGTGGCGGCTGCAGTGCTGCGGATCTCGAGGTCTGTTTTCAGCAGGGCCGCACGGCCCAGGCCCGGCGTCTGCTGGCCAACTGGCGCCCCTGGCCCGAGCTCAGCCGCCGCCTCTGGCAGCACCTGCTGGAGAGGGCCGGGGTGGAGCCGAGTCGCCGCTGGGCCGACCTCACCAGGGCCCAGCAGCAGCACCTGCTGGCCGACCTGCGCGGATCCCGGCACCGGGTGAGCGGCCGCGGCCCCTTCGGCGAGGAGTTCGTCACCGCCGGCGGCATCCCCCTGGGGGAGGTGGACCTGGCCCGCATGGAGAGCCGGCGCCGGCCAGGTCTTTATCTGGTGGGGGAGCTGCTGGATGTGGATGGGGTCACCGGTGGCTTCAACTTCCAGCACTGCTGGAGTTCCGGCTGGCTGGTGGGTCAGGCGCTCGGCGAATCTCGCCGACCCCATTGAGCAGGGGGTTTCGCTGGCTATCGGATCTGTTCAAAGACGGAGAACATCGGCAGATACATGGCGATCAGAATCGAGGCAACAATGCCGCCAACCAGCACGATCATGGCGGGCTCAAGCATGGAGGTGAGCGCTTTCACCGAGGTTTCGACTTCGTCTTCATAGAAATCAGCCACCTTCGACAGCATGGCGTCCATCTCTCCGGTTTCTTCGCCGATTGAGAGCATGCTGATGGCCAGTTCGGGAAAGACATTCAGTCTCCCCAGTGCCAGGCTCAGAGGGATGCCTTGCAACACTTCCTCCCGGCTTTGGCTGATGGCACTGGCCATCACAGCATTGCCCGTGATCTCTTTGACGATCTCAAGCGATAACAGGATCGGCACTCCTGCCCGGGTGAGTGAGCTGAAGGTGCGACAGAATTGGGCCGTTGTGGTCTTTTGAATCAGGTCGCCAAAGAGGGGTATCTTTAATGTCAGTCCATCAACCTTGAGACGCCCAACAGGGGTTTTGTAGAAGCGGAGAAACAGATAGGCGGCCGTTGCCAGAGCGGCCACCAGAAGAAGGGCAAAGGGAGAACGCAGCAGGCCGCTCAGGTCCACCATCATCTGGGTGAACCAGGGAAGCTCCGCGCCCAGATCATCAAAGATTCCTGCAAAGGTTGGGATGATGAAGATGGTCATTCCCAGGAATACGGCAATCGCAATCACAAACACCGCCATCGGGTAACCCATGGCGCCCTTGATCTGGTTCTGAAGTTTGGCGTTGCCCTCCAGCAGTTTGGCCAGACGGCTCAGGGATTCATCGAGCACGCCGCCGGTTTCGCCTGCTTCCACCATCGCAATCGTGAGTCGATCGAACACCTGGGGCCAGCGTCGCAGGGCCGTGCCCAGGCCCACGCCCTGGTTCACCTCCAGGCTCACCGCCTCCAGGGCCCGTTTGAACAGCGGCAGCTTCTGCTGGCTGGCCATCAGGTCGATGCCGCGCACGATCGGTACGCCTGCATTCACCAGGGCGGCCATCTTGCTCGCAAACACAGCTTTCTGCTTCACCCCTGGCTTGGCTTCCAGCAGGCTGCGCAGGAGGGGCGAGCCGTTGCCGCTGGCGGTTGTTCCGCCCTGTTGTCCAGGGGTATTGGAGCGGGAGGCTTTGGTCTTGATCTCCAGCACCCGGATGCCGCGCTGACGCAGCTTGCGCTTGGCCTGGGTCGCATCGGCCGCGTCCACATTGATGCTGGCGGCTTTGCCTCGGCTGTTGGTGTAGCTGGCAATGAAGGTGGGCATGGCTGCAACCGCTCCTTCAGCTCAACTGGCTCACCAGACGTTTCAATTCCTCCGCTTTGCCCGTTTTGGCAAGGGCCTCCTCCAGGGTGATCTGCTTGGTCATCACCAGTTCAGCCAGCGCCTTCTCCAGGGTCTGCATCGCCATCTGTCCCCCTGTCTGGATCTGGGAGTACAGCTGGGCCGTTTTCCCCTCCCGGATCAGGTTGGCGATGGCTGGCGTGTTCACCATGATCTCCTGGGCCATCACCCGCCCGAACTGGCCTGGGGCCGGATTGTGGCGTTTGCAGAGGGTCTGGGCAAACACAGCCACCAGGCTGGTGCTGAGTTGCACCCGGATCTGGGTCTGTTGGCTGGCGGGAAACACATCCACCATCCGGTCCACGGTCTGGGCGGCGGAGCTGGTGTGCAGGGTACCGAACACCAGGTGGCCGGTCTCAGCGGCGGTGATCGCCAGTTGAATGGTTTCCAGATCGCGCATCTCGCCCACCAGGATCACATCCGGATCTTCACGCAGGGCTGCCCGGAGGGCATTGGCAAAACTGCGGGTGTCGTCATTGAGCTGGCGCTGGTGCACCACACTCTTCACCGATCGATAGGTGAATTCGATCGGATCCTCAATCGTGAGGATATGTTCAGCACGGTTTTTATTGATGTGGTCGAGAATGGCTGCCAAGGTGGTGGTCTTACCGGATCCGGTTGGTCCGGTCACCAACACCAGTCCTTTGGGAGAGCGGCTGATTTCCTCCACAATCGGGGGCAAGCCGAGGGTCTCCATGTCCGGAATGGAATTGCCAAGGGCGCGCAGGCAGGCGGCATAGGTGCCCCGCTGCCGGTACACATTCACCCGAAACCTGGCAACCCCCTTGAGTCCGTAGGAGCAGTCCAGCTCCCACGTTTGTTCCAGCTGCTTGCGCTGGGCATTATTGAGCATCGAGAAGATCAGCTTGTTGCAGGTTTCCTCGTTGAGTCGTTCCTCGTTGATCGGTCGCAACTGTCCGTTGAACCGCCCATAGGGCGGAAGCCCGGCGCTGAGGTGGAGGTCGCTGCCGCCATCGGTAACGAGCTGACTCATCAGATCTTCGATCATCACGGCCATGGGTCTATCGATGCGGAGAAGGGGATGGTTCCGGGATCGTGGTGCTGGGTCAGCGGCTGGTGAGGCAGTAGGGGCATTCCAGCCAGTCCTCGTGCAGGCCGGCTCCGCAGTTGTCACAGGTGAGGGTGCTCAGGGAGCGGGCGCGACGTTCGCTTTCCAGGCTCGAATCCGTGAGCAGCATGCGCTCCACCTCGGCCAGGGTGGTGTGGCCTTCGCGGACCAGTTGCAGGCCATAGCCCAGCAGGGTTTTCATGCCGTTTTCCAGAGCCATTCTGCGAATCACATCCGTGGTCTGGCGCTTGGCCACGGCGGCCGCGATCGGATCGGTCATGCGCAGAATCTCGTACACGCCCACCCGACCCTTGTACCCCGTTCCATTGCAGGCTGGACAGCAGTCCTCCACGGTGTTGCCGGTGATGTTGGCGCGATAGAAGGTCACCTCTGATTCCCGGCTGGCCACCAGCCCGAAACGGCTGAGCTCCTCCTGGCTGGGGGGATAGCTGATCCGGCAGTTCACACACACCCGCCGCACCAGTCGCTGCGACACGATGCCCAGCAGGGATGCACTTACCATGAAGGGCTCCACCCCCATCTCATCGAGTCGGGCAATGGCGCTGGCCGCGTCATTGCAGTGCAGCGTGGTCATCACCAGGTGGCCTGTGAGTGCCGCCTCGATGGCTGTCTTCGCCGTTTCCAGGTCGCGCGTTTCCCCCACCAGCAGCACGTCCGGGTCCTGACGCATGAAGGCCCGCAGGGCCGTGGCGAAATCCAGACCCTTGTCACGGTTCACCTGGGTCTGGGTGATGCCGTTGAGGGTGTACTCGATCGGATCCTCAACCGTGGAGATGTTGATTCCGGGGTCGTTGCGTTCGGCCAGCAGGGCGTACAGGGTCGTCGACTTGCCGGAGCCGGTGGGGCCCGTGACCAGCACCATGCCGTAGGGCTTGGAACCCAGCTCCCGCAGGGTCTGCCGGGCAGGAATGTCGGTGATCAGGGTGTCCAGGCCCAGCTGGGTGGCGCCGCTGTCCAGCAGGCGCATCACCACCTTCTCGCCGCTGCGGCTGGGCAGGGTGCTCACGCGGAAGTCCATCTTGCGGCCCCGGAACATCCGCCGGATCCGGCCGTCCTGGGGCAGGCGCCGTTCGGCGATGTCCAGGTCGGCCATGATCTTCAGCCTGGAGGTCACCGCCGGGGTCAGGCCCCTGGGCAGGTCCTCGAAGTGCTTCTGCAGCACCCCATCGATCCGGAAGCGGATTTCCAGGGACTGCTCCTGGGGTTCGATGTGAATGTCACTGGCGCCGCTGGTGAGGGCCTCGATCAGGATCCGGTCCACCAGGCTCACGATCGGTGAGGCGTTGGCGCTGGAGCTGGCTTCGCTGGCGCTCACCTCCAGGTCTTCGAGGTCGCTCACTTCCTGCAGCACGCTGCCGGTGTTGGGCAGGCTCAGGTCCTTGGTGAGGGAGCGTTGCTGGCTTGTCCTGGCAGCAGCCCTTGCCTGGGCTGGGTCGCTTGAAGGGGTGCGGGGTGCCGGAGCGGGGTCGGGTGGCTGGCCCGTCTGGGCTGAAGGTGCTGGCTCCGGGGTGGCGACGGCACGCTCCAGGGCCTGCTGGATCTCCTCGGCCAGGGCCAGCTGGAAGCGGGGCCGCAGATCGTGTTCCTCCAGTTCCAGGCTGAGCCGTTGTTTCTGCTCGTCGTTCCAGTGGTGGGGAATCGCCAGTTCGAGTTCACCGGCCCTGGGGGAGGCCGTGGGACAGGCCCCCAGCTGGCGCCAGCGATGCAGGGGCAGCCCCAGTTCCGAGAGCAGGTCGGGCCGCAGCTGACTTGGGCCCAGCATCGGCTGGCCCAGCAGCAGTTCCAGTTCCAGACGTTCCTGCTCTGCACTGCTGGGCAGAGGAACCGGTCTGGAGGGGGTGCGGGTCATGGCTAGGGCGCGAGCTCTGGAGGTGCGGGCTTCCGCCGCTTGTGGGAGGTGGACGTGGAGATCCAACATGTCTAAAGCCAAAGCGTCGAGCTGTCAGCCATGAGTGGAGATCCTGCGGTGGGCCCCGAAGCCGATATCGGAGCGGATCTGCAGGCAGCGCCATCGGTTCCCGAGCCTGCCGACCACCAGAGCGCCGGCGATCAGACGGAGGTGGCCCAGGCCGAGGGCCAGCCGCCTGCCGCTGATCACGAGCCCGAGGCGCCCCAGTCCGAGGCGAGCCCCCAGAGCGTCGCCCAGCTGGAAGCCCAGCTCACTGCCCTGCGGGCCGAGCACGACAACCTCAACGGCCAGTACATGCGGCTGGCTGCTGATTTCGACAACTTCCGCAAGCGCCAGAGCCGGGACAACGACGATCTGCGCCTGCAGATCACCTGCGGCACCCTGAGCGAGATCCTGCCTGTGCTCGATAACTTTGAGCGGGCGCGCCAGCAGCTCAGCCCCCAGCATGAGGAAGCCCAGACTCTGCATCGCAGTTACCAGGGCCTCTACAAGCAACTGGTGGATGTGTTCAAACAGCTGGGGGTCGCCCCGATGCGCGTGGAAGGTGAGCCCTTTGATCCCAATCTGCACGAGGCCGTGCTGCGCGAGGAAAGTGAGGAGCATCCGGAGGATGTGATCGTGGCCGAGTTGCAGCGCGGCTATCACCTCAATGGGCGCGTGCTGCGCCATGCCCTGGTCAAGGTGTCGATGGGCCCGGGGCCCGGCGAGGGCGCTGCCGCCTCAGGCAGCACAGCCGGCGAGGCCCCTGAACCGTCCACTCCGGCATCGCCCGAGGCATGATCCATGGCCGATTACTACGATCTTCTCGGTGTCAGCCGGGATGTCGACGCCGACAGCCTCAAACGGGCCTATCGCCGTCTGGCCCGGCAGTACCACCCCGATATCAACAAGGATCCCGGCGCCGAGGAGAGGTTCAAGGACATCGGCCGGGCCTATGAAGTGCTCAGTGACCCCCAGACCAGGGCGCGCTACGACCAGTTCGGAGAAGCCGGGCTGGGCGGTGGTGGCGGCATGCCAGACATGGGCGATATGGGAGGGTTCGCCGACCTCTTCGAGACCTTCTTCTCCGGCTTCGGTGGTGGCGGAGGCACTGCAGGACCGCGGCGCCGCGGCCCCCGCCAGGGTGACGACCTGCGCCTCGATCTGACGATCAGCTTCCAGGAGGCCGTGTTCGGCGTGGAGAAGGAGGTGCAGATCCGCCATCTGGAAACCTGCTCCACCTGCCAGGGTTCCGGTGCCAAGGCCGGCAGCGGCCCCACCAGCTGCGGCACCTGTGGCGGTGCCGGCCAGGTGCGCCGGGCCACGCGAACCCCCTTCGGCAGTTTCACCCAGCTGGCGGTGTGTCCGGCCTGTGAGGGCTCGGGCCAGGTGATCGCCGATCCCTGCGGCGCCTGTGGGGGTCAGGGCCTGCAGCAGGTGCGCAAGAAACTGCGCATCAACATCCCCGCCGGGGTGGACACGGGCACCCGCCTGCGGGTGGCCAATGAGGGCAACGCCGGCATGCGCGGCGGCCCCACCGGTGATCTCTATGTGTTCCTGGCCGTCCAGCCCCATGCCCAGCTGCGCCGGGACGGCATCAACATCAATTCGGAGGTGTCGCTCAACTATCTGCAGGCGATCCTGGGCGACACCATCGAGGTGGAGACGGTCGATGGTCACGAGCAACTGGAGATTCCGAGCGGCACCCAGCCCGGCGCCGTGCTCACCCTGCAGGGCAAAGGCGTGCCCCGGCTGGGCAACCCGGTGGCGCGCGGTAACCATCTGTTCACCGTCAAGGTTCAGCTGCCCACCCGTCTGAGCGACCAGGAGCGCCAGCTGCTGGAGCAGCTGGCCGGGCACCACAGCAGCAAGGGCCAGAAGCATCCCCATAAGAGTGGTTTGTTCGGCGGCCTGTTCGGCCATCGCGACTGACCGCCCCGCGCAGCCGTGGCAGTCCCGTCCCAGCCCCCGATCACCACCCAGCTCGACCTCCGGGGCACCCCCTGCCCCGTGAACTTCATCCGGGCCCGGCTCACCCTGGAGGGTCTGGCTCCTGGCCAATGGCTGCAGCTTGACCTGGATCCGGGGGAACCGGAGCAATCGGTGCTGGAGGGCCTTGAGCAGGCCGGCCATCGGGTGCAGTCCAGCCCCCATCCCCAGGCCCCGGTGGCCGTGCGGCTGCTGGTGCAACGCCATGCCGGCTGATCCCCGCCAGTGCTTCGGCCTGGTGGTGGCCCTGCAGGCCAACTACTGCTGGGTGGACCTCGTCCCCGCCGCTGCCCAGGCAGGCCAGCTCCAGCGCCTGCTCTGCACCCGCCGCACCCGCTTGGCCAAGAGCGGTCAGACCATCTGTGTGGGCGATCGGGTGCGGCTGGAGGGGATCGACTGGTCCTCGGGGCGGGCCGCCATCGCTGCGGTGGAGCCCCGCAGCAGCCTGGTGCCTCGGCCCGCCGTGGCCAATGTGTCGCTGGTGGTGGTGGTGGTGGCCGTGGCGGAGCCGGCCCTGGATCCCATCCAGCTCACCCGCTTTCTGATCACAGCCGAGGCCACGGGCCAACCCGTGCTGCTGGTGTTCTCCAAGGCCGATCTGCTGCCGGAGCTCGCTATGAGCCAGTGGAGTGAGCGCGCTGCCGCCTGGGGCTATGGCGCCCTGCCGGTGTCCTGCCGGGATGGCCGGGGGCTGGAAGCCCTGCGTGAGCGCCTCAGCCAACCCGGCCTGGCCGTGGTGTGCGGTCCTTCAGGGGTGGGCAAGAGCAGCCTGCTCAATGGTCTGCGTCCCGGCCTGGAGCTGCCGGTGGCGGCGGTGTCGGGCCGCCTGCAGCGGGGACGCCACACCACCCGCCATGTGGAGTTGTTCGCCCTGGCCCCCGGGGCCCTGGTGGCCGATACCCCAGGCTTCAATCGCCCGGACCTGCCTGCGGATCCAGCCCGGCTGGCCGGCCTGTTCCCCGAGGTGCGCCAGCGGCTCGCCAGGGCCTCCTGCCAGTTCCGCGACTGCCTCCACCAGGGGGAGCCTGGCTGTGCCGTGGGCAATGACTGGGAGCGCCATCCCTGGTACGGCCTCTGCCTGCACGACCTCCTGGAGCAGCAGGACCGCCTTCAGCGGCAGGGTCAGCAGCGTGCTGACAACCAGGGGCTGCGCCAGCGGGGTGATCGCCTGGAACCCCGGCTCTCCCTACAGCTGCGCCAGCCCTCCAGGCGTCGCCAGCGGCAGCGGCTGCACGGCAGGGTTGAGGAAGGAGTGGGCGAGGACGGTGGCCCCGGCTTCAGCCCCCCAGACCCGGCAGGTTGAGGTTGAGGCCGCCGGTGAGCTCCTCCATGCGGCCCTTCATGGTGCCTGTGGAGGCTTCGTAGGCCGCCTGCAGGGCCTCCAGCACGGCGGTTTCACAGGCCGTGGCCCCCTCGCCCACCAGCTCGGGATCAAGGCGCACCCGCAGGGGCTGCTGGTTGCCGGACAGCCACACGCTGGCGCGGCCATCGCCGCTGCGGCCTTCCAGCTCCATGCTGTCCAGCTCCTCCTGGAGCTTCTGGGCGTTCTGCTGCAGTTCCTGGGCCTTCTTGAAGGCTTCGGTGAGCTGACCGAAGTTGGGAAGTCCGAAGCCGGCCATGCCTGAGGGGATGTTTGCCCGCAGGCTAAGCGCTTGCCGGGGATCCTCCGAACCCGAGGCGCTTCACCTCCGGATGGAGGGTGATGCCACGCCCTTCGGCCACCTGGCGCTGAACGGCCCTGATCAGGCTGTCGATGTCGCTGGCCGTGGCCTCACCGCTGTTCACGATGAAGTTGGCATGCATCGGCGACACCTCGGCACCGCCGATCCGCAGGCCCTTCAGGCCGAGCTCCTCGATCAGGCGCCCGGCCTTGTCCGGTTCGGGGTTGCGGAACACGCTGCCGCAGCTTGGTTGCTGGTAGGGCTGGGTGCTTGTTCTGCTGTGCAGGTTGGCGCTGGTGCGGGCCGTGACCGCGCCGGGGTCGTGGCCGGGTTCCAGCCGGAAGCGCACCGAGAGCACCACCAGGGGTTCCTGCTGCAGGCGGCTGTGGCGATAGGCGAAATCCAGCTCGTCCACCATCAGCTCGAAGGAGTCCTGGGGGCGGGCTGGATCCACCACCCGCACCGAGTGGAGCCATTCCGCCGTACAGCCCCCCTGGGCACCGGCATTCATCACGGCCGCTCCTCCGGCAGTGCCCGGGATGCCCACGGCCCACTCCAGGCCCGCCAGCCCCGCCCGGGCCGCCTTGCGGGCCAGGGTGGGAATCGGTTCTCCGGCCGCGGCCTCCACCCAGCCCTCGCTGCGATCCAGGTCGCTGCCCTGCAGGCGCCTCAGGCAGACACAGAGTCCCACCAGGCCGCCATCGGCGATCAGCAGGTTCGAGCCGGCGCCGATGCACTGCAGGGCCAGGGCCTGGCGCCGGGCCCAGTCGAGCAGGGCCAGCAGCTCGTCAGCGTTGCCGGGTTCGGCGAACCATTCCGCCGGGCCACCCACCTTCCAGGTGGTGTAGTCCCGCAGGGCGACGGCCTGGCGCAGGCCGAAAGGCAGATCTGCCGTCATGCCAGTTGCCTCAGGCCACCAGCTGCCGATCGGCCTGGCGCTGGCCGGCCAGCCGATCCCAGAGGCCGTTTACATCGCCGGCCCCCATGGCCAGCACCAGGTCCCCGGCGAGGCTGGTGCTGGCCACCTGCTCGGCCAGTTCGTCCAGGCTGGCGGCCACCAGCACCTGGAGATCGGGGGCCAGGTGCTGAATCGCCCGGCCCAGGGCCTCGCTGCTGATCCCTTCGATCGGCTCCTCGCCGGCCGTGTAGAGCGGGGCGATCAGCACGGCGTCCGCCTGGCTGAGGGCCTGGGCAAAACCGTCGAGAAACTGGGCGGTGCGGCTATAGCGGTGGGGCTGGAACACCGCCACGATCCGGCTGGGCAGGCTTGGCAGCGGACTGCGGCCGCTCTCCAGCATCAGCCGCGCCATGCCCAGGGTGGCGGCCACCTCACTGGGGTGGTGGGCATAGTCGTCCACCACCTGGCGGCCGTGCCAGTCGCCGCGGAAATCAAAGCGGCGGCCGGGGGGCTTCAGGCTGGCCACCGCCTCCCGCAACGCAGTGAAGGGCACCCCTTCCAGGCGGCAGGCCGCCAGGGCGGCGGCAGCGTTGCTGAGATTGTGGCGCCCGGGGAGGGGCAACTCCAGGCTGCCCACCAGGGATCCAGCCTCGTAGAAGTCCACCGTGCTGCCGTCGCCGCGCTGCTCCGTGGCGATGGCGGCGAAATCCACCCCCACTGGTGATTCCACCGACCACCAGTGGGACGCCTCGAAGTGCTCCCTGAGGATGGGGCAATCGCGGTTTGCCAACAGGCGGGAGGAGCCGTTGGCGAATCGCTGGAGGGTGCTGATCAGGGCGTCCAGATCGCTGTAGTGGTCGGTGTGGTCGAGTTCCAGGTTGGTGATCAGGCCCAGCCGGGGGCGGAACTTCACCAGTGAGCCATCGCTCTCATCGGCCTCGGCCACCAGCAGCTCGCCGGTGCCATGGTGACCATTGCTGCCGAAGGCCGGCACCACGCCGCCGATCACGGCGGTGGGATCCTGGCCGGTGGCCGCCAGCAGGGTGGCCACCAGGGTGCTGGTGGTGGTTTTGCCGTGGCTGCCGGCCACGGCGATGGAGGCCTGACTGTTGATCAGGGCAGCCAGCACATCGGAGCGGTGGCAGACGGGCAGTCCGAGGCGGCGGACCTCCAGCAGTTCCGGATTGCTGGCCGGTACGGCGGAGCTGATCACCACCAGCGGCGTCTGGGAGGTGCCGCTGCGGATGGCGGCCACCGTGGCCGCGTTCTGTTCCCGGAACACGCGCACGCCAAGCTGGCGCAGCTGGTCCACCACCTTGCCCTCGCGCGGATCAGACCCACTCACCGCGTGGCCCCGCTGGGCCAGGATCCCGGCCAGGGCCGACATGCCGATGCCCCCCACACCGATGAAGTGGAGCGGTTGGTGGCGATCAAGCGAGGGGATCAAGGTCGACTCCGGTCCAGGGGAGGAGGGCCAGCGCCGGGAGGACGGAATGCTGACTGTGTGGAAATTAGACCCTATGGGACGTTTGGCTACACCAACCCGCAACGAACTGCAGAGCCCGTTGCCAGTGACAGCCCCCGCTGCTCAGGCTCCGCTGGTGCCTCTGGGGCAGCCGGATTGCCGGCTGGCGATTTCTGTATGATCGGCGCCCAAATCTCCCTTGCCGGCGGGCCCCACCCGCCCTGATGCCATGACGCTGAAGGTTGCCATCAATGGCTTTGGTCGCATCGGCCGCAACTTCATGCGCTGCTGGCTCAGCCGCGGCACCAATACCAACCTGGAACTGGTGGGCATCAACGGCTCGGGCGACACCCGCACCAACGCCCACCTGCTGCAGTACGACTCGATGCTCGGGCCCCTCCGCAACGTGGAGGTGACCACCACAGCGGACACCATCGTCGTCAACGGCAAGACGATCAAGACCTTCTACGACCGCAACCCCGCCAACCTGCCCTGGAAGGAGTGGGGCGTGGATCTGGTGATCGAGTCCACCGGCGTGTTCAACGACGACGTGGGTGCCAGCAAGCACTTCGAAGCCGGTGCCAAGA
The DNA here is from genome assembly GCA_040399225.1 of Prochlorococcaceae cyanobacterium. Taxonomy (GTDB): domain Bacteria; phylum Cyanobacteriota; class Cyanobacteriia; order PCC-6307; family Cyanobiaceae; genus NIES-981. Next base: position 28,596 of record JBBASN010000017.1, read on the forward strand.
AGGTGATTCTCACCGCTCCCGGCAAGGGCGACAAAGTTGGCACCTTCGTGGTGGGCGTGAACGCCGACCAGTACCGCCATGAGGACTGGGACATCCTCAGCAACGCCAGCTGCACCACCAACTGCATGGCGCCGATCGTCAAGGTTCTCGACCAGGCCTTCGGCATCGTCAAGGGCACGATGACCACCACCCACAGCTACACGGGTGACCAGCGCATCCTCGATGCAGCCCACCGCGACCTGCGCCG
>JBBASN010000018.1:0-28369 GCA_040399225.1 Prochlorococcaceae cyanobacterium
ACTCCCGACCCTCTGATCCGTAGTCAGATGCTCTAATCCGCTGAGCTACAAGCGCAGGTGCGGGCGCCAACGCGTCCACCTCGACATTCTCACCGCATGGGGGGCCCTTCCGTCAACCACCCCCCAAAGGCGGGCGCGGCGGGGGGCTCCGGCGGCATGATTCAGGAACTGTTGTCACTCCTCTCGCCATGCCGATCCGCTGGTACGGCCCGGCCAATCCCGCCGATCCCACCTACCGGCACTTCGAGCGGATTGTGAACCTCACCCTGCACGCCGCCCTCTTCTCCGCCCTCAACAGCGGTCTGTGGGTGGTGCAGGAGCTGCGCCACCCCTGGATCCATCTCAACTGGTTCACGCTGGGCTGGCTGGCGCTGCTGCTGGGGCACGCTGGGGTGGTGGTGGCCCTGCGACCAGGCCGCTCCCCGGAACCATGAGCCTCTCCGCCCACGAGCTGCACGACCTGGAAGTGGCCCTGGCCGATCGGCTCTACCTGCAGATCGCCGGCTGGCATCTCTACCTGGGGGATGCGGGCCTGGCCCAGCCCCTGGCCATTGAGTGCGCCGCCCGGCTCGACCAGGGCCGGGCGGTGTGCGCCCGCCAGGCCCTGGAGGCCGTGCAGGTGCCGATCGGCGGCGGTGCCACGCGGCTGCCCCTGGCCCGGCTGGTGCCCGCCGGCCAGTTACGGGATCTGGAGGAAGTGCTGGAGCCGTTTTGCCGATAGGGTTGCGCCCATCACCTGTGGGCCGCAGTGCTGCTGATTGAAGTCACAAACGCCCGGGAGGTGATCAGCCAGCGGATCGGCCGTCTGGGCAGCAGGCTGATCGGCAAGGTGGTGGACGCCGAGGCCCAGGTGGAGAAGGCCCTGATCCAGGAACTGGAGACGGCCTTCCGGGAATTCGGCATTGAAGCCCGCATCGCCTCCGTGGAGGGAGGCAAGCTGCTGGGGCGGTCCCATCTGGAACTGCCCCTGCAGGTACGCGAGCTGCGCCAGGTGCGGGAAGGGGACTAGTTGAAGCCTCAGCCCATGCCCCGGCGTGGCAGTTTGGCGCTGACCTGGCTGATCACCTGCTGGGCCTCCGGCACCCGCAGGCCCCCCGCCACGGCGGTGTAGAGCAGCAGCCCGGCACTGCCACTGATGGCCGTCTGCCAGAGGCGACCGAACAGATCAGCCGGCCAGGCCACGAAGGAGGCCAGGGCCCAGGCCACCAGGCCCGCCAGCAGGGAAGCGCCCAGCAGCAGTGCGGTGTCGCGGGCCCAGGCCAGCAGCGGCAGGCCGCCGAGGCGCTGGCGCAGGGCCAGCAACAGGGCGAGACAGGTGAGAACGTTCACGGCCACGGTGGCCAGCACCAGCCCGGGGGCGCCGAAGTTCAGGGCCGGCAGCTGCAGGCCCCAGGGGGTGGGGCCGCCCACCAGCAGCCAGTCGAACACCACATTCAGGCCGATGCCGGCCACCGAGAAGCGGAACGGGGTGGTGCCATCGCCGAGGGCATAGAACACCCGCACCAGCACATCCCTGGCCAGATAGGCCGGCATCCCCACCCCATAGGCCATCAGGAGTCCCCCCACCAGCAGGGCCGCTCCGGCGTCAAAGGCGCCGCGCTCGTACACCAGGGCCACGATCGGCCCGGCCAGGGCCACCATCAACGCCCCCAGGGGCAGCATCGAGGCGTTGGAGAGCATCAGGCCCTGGCGGATCCTCCCCACCAGCTCCGGCCGGTCGGCGGGGGCCGTGAGCCGGGCATACACCGGCAGCAGCGGCACCAGAAGCATGTTGGAGAGCAGGCCGAGGGGGGTCTGCACCAGCAGGTTGGCGTAGCCCAGCCCCGCCGCCGCTCCCACGATCCCGGAGGCGAAGAACAGGTCGGTGAACACGTTGATCTGCAGCATCCCCGAGGAGAGGGTGGCCGGCCCCATCACCTGCAGCACCTCGCGCACACCGGGATGCTTCCAGTCCCACACCAGCTGCAGGCGATGGAGCCCCTGCCGCGCCAGGGCGGGCAGCTGAATCAGCCACTGCAGTACCGCGCCCACCGTGGTGCTGGCGGCCAGCACCACGCCCCCCAGCACGGCCCACTTGGGCAAGACGATCGCGGGCCCCAGCCCCCACCACAGCAGGCCGATCCCGCCGATCACCGCCACGCTGGAGAGCAGCGGGCTCACCGAGGGGAGCCAGAACTCGTCGGCGGCATTGAGGGCGCCGAAGCCGAGGCCGATCAGGCCGGCGAACAGGGCCATCGGCGCCATCCAGCGCAGCTGCTGCACGGCGATCGCATGGCGTTCGGGGTCGAGGCCAGGGCCCACCAGCGTGATCAGCGGATCGGCCCCCACCAGCAGCAGGACCGTGACCACCAGCAGGGCGGCGCCCACCAACGTGTTGATCGCCGCCAGCACGTGGGCCCCCTCCTCCCGGGGGCGTCGGGCCAGGGCTCCCACCATGGCGCTGTGGAAGGGGCCATTGATCCCGCCCAGCAGGATCAGCAGGAAGCCCGGCAGCACATAGGCGTAGTTGTAGGCGTCGTAGGCGGCACCCACGCCGAAGGCAGCGGCGATCACCTGCTGGCGCACCAGGCCGGCCACCTTGCTCAAGGCGGTGGCCACGGCCACGATCAGGGCGATACGGCGCAGGGATGGGGCCATGGGGCGGGGGACGGGCCCGCGGCCCGCGAACGGCGATTGTTCGAGCGGCAGTATGGCCGCCGTCCCCACCGAGCCAGAGCACCATGTCTGCCACCGAGGCCGCCGCCCCCGAGCCCGCCGTTGCCGTGCTGGACACCGGGCCGCTGGTGGAGGGGGTGCTGCTCAGGCGCTACAAGCGCTTTTTGGCAGACGTGGAGCTGGCCGATGGCACGGTTGTGACGGCCCACTGCCCCAACACCGGCCCGATGACCGGCGTGCTGCTGCCCGGAGGGCGGGTGCGGCTACGCCACGACCCCTCCCCCACACGCAAGCTGGCCTGGACCTGGGAGCAGGCCGAGGTACCGGGGGCCCAGGGGAGTCCGATCTGGGTGGGGATCAACACCGCCCTGCCCAACCGCCTGGTGCGGGCCACGATCGAAGCGGGCCTGCTCGAGCAGTGGCTGGGGCCGATCGGCAGCATCCGCGCCGAAGTGCCCTACGGCGCCAACCGCCGCAGCCGCATCGACCTGCTGCTCACCCCCGACGAAGGGGCCCCCGATCAGCGGCCGATCTACGTGGAAGTGAAGAACACCACCTGGACCCAGGGCGAGCTGGCCCTGTTTCCCGACACGGTGACCGAGCGGGGGCAGAAACACCTGGTGGAGCTGAGCGCACTGGTGCCCTCATGCCGGGCCGTGCTGGTGCCCTGCCTGAGCCGGGGTGACGTGACCCGCTTCGCGCCGGGGGATTCGGCCGACCCGCGCTACGGCGAGCTGTTCCGCAGCGCCCTGGCCGCGGGAGTGGAGGTGCTCCCCTGTGTGTACAGCTATGGCGCCGAGCAGGTGCGTTGGCAGGGGGTTGCTGCGGTCGAGGCGAATCCGGCCACGCCCTGAGGGGCCGAGGCGTCACAATCCGGCGATGCTTCCCTTTCACTGGCTCACCCAGACCGTGGCCCTCGGCCTGGGCATCGCCTTCAGCCCGCTGAACATCGCCCTGGTGGCCCTGTTACTGCTGGGTCCCACGCCGCTGCGCCGCTGCGCCGTGTACCTCTCCGGCTGGGTGATTGCCAATGGCGCGGCCCTCGGCACCGTGGTGCTGATCGGCAGCCGCTTCAGCTGGGCCATGCAGCTGGGCGGCCGCGGCCAGGTGCTGATGGACCTGATCGGCGCCGGGGCCCTGATGGCCCTGGGCCTGTTCCAGCTCACCCCGGCCGTGGCGATCGGCGAGGAGAGCTGGGCGATGCAGCTGATGGGGCAGCTGCCCGAACTCGACTGGTTGCCGCTGCTGGGACTGGGAGCCGGCTGCGCCCTGCTCAGCCCGGAAAACCTGGTGTTCTATGCCAAGGAAGGCGGCATGCTGCTGGCCAATCACACCTCCGTGCTGGGGGATCTGGAGGTGGGCGTGGTGTTCGTGGCGGTGACCACGTCGCTGCTGCTCCTGCCGCCCCTGGCCTGGCTGGCCACGGGCGGCAGCCTGCGTCAACCGCTGAGCCGGCTCAACGACTGGCTCGTGCACCGCGCCGAGTGGCTGGTGGGGGTCTTTGCCCTGGTGCTCGGTCTCTACCTGGGCTGGCAGGGGATCGCGGGGCTGGTCACCATGACCGGCAGCAGCGTGGCCCTCTCCTGAGCAAGGGCCGCACCAGCCTCCTGCGCCGCAAAGCCCATACAGTTGATTCCCCTGCGTCCGGTCGCCGTGGATACCCGATCCTTCAAGCGCTCCCTGCACCACTCGGAGCGCTACAACCGCCGCGGTTTCGGCCTGGGCGAGGAGGTGGCCGGCAGCCTGCAGACGGCCTACCAGAGCGACCTGGTGGGCCAGCTGCGCAGCAACGGCTACCAGCTGGAACAGGGGCGGCTCACGGTGCGGCTGGCCGAGGCGTTCGGCTTCTGCTGGGGCGTGGAGCGGGCCGTGGCCATGGCGTACGAGACCCGGCGCCACTACCCGAGTGAGCGCATCTGGATCACCAATGAGATCATCCACAACCCCTCGGTGAACGACCACCTGCGCGACATGAACGTGCAGTTCATCCCGGTGGATGGCGGCGTGAAGGACTTCTCCGAGGTGGCCAGCGGCGACGTGGTGATCCTGCCGGCCTTCGGCGCCACCGTGCAGGAGATGCAGCTGCTCAACGAGCGCGGATGCCACATCGTGGACACCACCTGCCCCTGGGTGTCCAAGGTGTGGAACACGGTGGAGAAGCACAAGAAGCACAGCTTCACCTCGATCATCCACGGCAAGGTGAAGCACGAGGAAACCCTGGCCACCAGCAGCTTCGCCGGCACCTACCTGGTGGTGCTCGACCTGGCGGAAGCCCAGCTGGTGTGCAACTACATCCTGGCCGGAGCCCAGGGGAACGGCCCCTCAGAGGAGCAGCGCCAGGCCTTCATGCAGCGCTTCGCCAAGGCCTGTTCGCCGGGCTTCGACCCCGACCGCGACCTGCTGCGGGTGGGCGTGGCCAACCAGACCACCATGCTCAAAAGCGAAACCGAGGAGATCGGCAAGCTGTTCGAGCGCACGATGCTGCAGCGCTTCGGGCCAGCCGAGCTGAACGACCACTTCCTGGCCTTCAACACCATCTGCGACGCCACCCAGGAGCGCCAGGACGCCATGTTCGCCCTGGTGGATGAACCCCTCGATCTGATGGTGGTGATCGGCGGCTACAACTCCTCCAACACCACCCACCTGCAGGAGATCGCCGTGAGCCGCGGCATCCGCTCCTTCCACATCGACACCCCCGAGCGCATCGGCCCCGGCAACCGGATCCAGCACATGCCCCTGGGCGGGGAGCTGGACGTGGAGGATCCCTTTCTGCCGGAGGGGCCGATCCGGGTGGGGATCACCTCCGGCGCCTCGACGCCGGACAGGATCGTGGAGCAGGTGATCCAACGGCTGATCGACCTCACCCAGCTCTGAGCCGAGAGTTGCGCTGGCCGCTGTCGCAGCGACTGCCGACCCTGCCAACCCGTGGCTTTACATTGATTCATCCGGGCCACTGGTGATTCCGCTGCCCCCCTGCGAGAGCCCCTTGCGTGACGTTGTCCAGTCCATCGCTGTCACCGTCAGAGACGCCTTCCGGCTCCTCTGAGACGCCGCCCAGCTCTGCCAACTCCCCTGAGCTGCTGCGTCATCACAGCGATGGGCGGGTGCGCTGCTACGGGAGCCAGTTCGCCGACGTGATGGAAATGCGCGCCCCAGCCCCCCGGGTGGCTGCCTACCTGGATCGCCACGAAGGCTGGTTCCGGCGCTGTGCCGCACCGATGGCGGTGGAGCCCCTGGGATCGAATGGCTACCGGCTCACCCTGGGCCGCTTCGGCAACTTCGGCTTCGAGGTGGAACCCACGATCGCCCTGGAGCTGCTGCCCCAGAGTGAGGGCATCTATCGCATCATCACGATGCTCCCTGGAGGGGAAGCCAGCGGTCTGGAGCGGCTCTACGACGTGGACTTCAACGCCGCCCTTTCCCTGGATGAAGCGGCTGAATCGGAGGTGACCCTGGTGCGCTGGCAGCTCGATCTGAGCGTGTGGATCCGGCTGCCGGGGGTGATCACCCTGCTGCCCGACCAACTGGTTCAGTCCAGCGGCGACCATCTGCTGCGCCAGATCGTGCGCCAGATCTCCCGCCGACTCACCTGGAAGGTTCAGGAAGACTTCCACGCCAGCCACGGGCTGGACTGCCCGCCACGGCGGCGGGCCCAGTTCTGAGGGCCGCTCCGCCAGCCAGGCAGTGGTGAGACCGGCTCAAGCCGGCCGGTTCTCCCAGATCTTGTTGACGATCTGCATGCCGGTGACGGCCTGCCAGAGGAACAGGGTCATCATCAGCATGTTCAGGCCCACGTGTGCCTTGCGCGCGATCAGATTGCCCTGCTGAACCAGCGGAATCAGGGCCACAGCCAGGGCCACCAGGCAGGTCATGCCGATGCCCACCAGCAGGTGGGGGCCCACGAACAGCTTGCCGTTGTTGAGGTAGGTGACGGCCATGCCGCCGAAGGTGCCCAGCACCATCACCGCCAGCAGGGCCCCGCCGATCTGGAAGTGGCGCTTGGCGTACTGCCCCTTGATCAGCTGTTTGCGCGTCTCGGCATCGGCGGTGCGGGTTTTCTTGGCCTTGATCCCCAGCACCATGGCGTAGCCGCTGAGGCCGAAGAGCACCCACATCAGCAGCGGGTGCACGAAGTTGAGGTTGTAGGCAAGCGCTTCAGGCATCGGACGGAAGGGAACGGCCGGATCGGTGCTGCGAACCTAGCTGGCGTTCAGTGCAGGAAGTGACGGCGCCCGGTGACCACCATCGCCAAACCGAGGGCATTGCAGGCGGCGATCGAATCGGCGTCCCGCACGCTGCCTCCGGGCTGGATCACGGCACGGATGCCATGGCTGGCCGCCAGCTTCACCGTGTCATCGAAGGGGAAGAAGCCGTCGCTGGCGAGCACGGCACCGCTGGCCCGATCCCCCGCCGCCTCCAGGGCCAGTCGTGCCGAACCCACCCGGTTCATCTGGCCCGCGCCGATCCCCAGGCTCTGACCACTGCGGGCCACGGCGATGGCGTTGGAGCGCACGTGGCGCACCAGCTTCCAGGCGAAGCGCAGATCATCAAACTCCTCGGCTGTGGGCTGGCGCTCACTCACCACCTGCCAGGCCCCCTCGTCCACCGGCTGGTCGTCGAGCTGCTGGGCCAGCACGCCGCCCAGCACGGAGCGCAGTTGCTGGTTGGAGGCCCGGGCGATCGCGGCCGGGGCCAGCTCCAGCAGGCGCAGGTTGGCGCGCCCCGCCAGGCGCTCGCGGGCAGCCGCATCAAAAGCGGGCGCCACCACACACTCCAGGAAGAGGCTGCTGAGCTGCTCGGCGGTCAGCCCATCCACCGGCGTGTTGAGGGCCACGATGCCACCGAAGGCCGACACCCGATCGGCTTCGAGGGCCCGCTCGAGAGCATCAGCGCAGCCGCTGCCCGTGGCGACGCCGCAGGGATTGGTGTGCTTCACCACCACCGCGGCGGGCTCGGCCCCGGGGCCGTAGCCGAACTCCCGCACCGTGGCCAGGGCGGCGTCCAGATCGATCAGATTGTTGTAGCTGAGCTCCTTGCCCTGGAGCTGCTCGGCCGCCCCCCAGCCGGCTCCGGCCTGGCTGTACCAGGTGGCCGGCTGATGGGGGTTCTCGCCGTAGCGCAGGCTCTGCTGGGGGAGCAGCGCCAACTGCAGGGGTGCGGCCTCCTGCTCCGCAGCGAGCTGGGCGCCCAGCCAGCTGCTGATGGCGGCGTCGTAGCTGGCGGTGTGCTCAAACGCGGCCAGGGCGAGAGTCCGACGGAAGGCCTGATCCAGCCGTCCTTCGCGCAGCGCCGCCAGGAAGCCGGGGTACTGCTCAGGGCTGGTGAGCACGGCCACGTCGGCATGGTTCTTGGCCGCGGCCCGCACCATCGCCGGGCCGCCGATGTCGATGTTTTCGATGGCGGTGTCGAAGGCCACGGCGGGATCGGCCACGGTCTCCCGGAAAGGATAGAGATTCACCACAACCACATCGATCGGGGCGATCGCCTGGGCGGCCAGATCGGCCTGGTGGCCGGGGTCGGAGCGGCGGGCCAGGATGCCGCCATGGATGCGGGGATGGAGGGTCTTCACCCGGCCGCCGAGGATCTCCGGGGCGCCCGTGTGTTCGGCCACCCGGGTCACGGGCAGGCCGGCGGCCTGCAGGGCCTGGGCGGTGCCGCCGCTGGAGAGCAGCTGGAATCCCGCGGCCAGCAGGCCTTCCGCCAGGGGCACCAGACCTTCCTTGTTGGACACACTCAGAAGGGCCGTCGGGGCCATGGCTAGCGATCTGGAAGGTGAAGGGCCAACCTACGCAGTGACTGCACACTGGTATGACCATCTCTCCTTCCAGCGGCGCCGACGATGTCGGCCTGATCCGCCTGGGTCCGCCGACAGCCCGCGAGCGCCTGGTGCTGTTGCACGGCTGGGGAGCGGACGCCGACGACCTGCTGGAGCTGGGGCGACTGCTGGTGGGCCCTGAGGTGAGCGTGGTGGCCCTTCAGGCCCCGCTGCCCCACCCGGCCGGCGTGGGGCGGCAGTGGTACGACCTGCAGCAACCGGGCTGGCCCCAGCTGCCCGTCGCCCGCAGCCAGCTGCGCCAAAGGCTGGTTGCCCTGGATGGGGAACTGAGCCTGCGCCAGACGGTGCTGCTCGGCTTCTCCCAGGGGGCGGCGATGGCCCTGGATGTGGCCACCGGCGCCGGGGGGCTGCCGGTGGCCGGCCTGATCGGCTGCAGTGGCTACCCCCATCCCGACTGGACACCCCAGCCGGGGCGGAGCCCAGCGGTGCTGCTCAGCCATGGCCGCCAGGATCCCGTGGTGCCATACCAGGCCAGTGAAGCGCTGCGGGAGCAGCTTCAGGGAGCCGGCGCGGCGGTGGAGCTGCTGGAGTTCGACGGCGGCCATGCGATCGACCCCGGCCTGTTTCCGGCCATCCGCCAGTTCCTTGACCACTGCTGGCAAGGCCCAGCTGGGGGGAGCGTGGAGCCGCAGGTGAGGGACCTGTAGCTCGCTCGGACTGTCTTCAGACGAAGGCGTACTCGTACTCCTCCATTTCCTCCCAGTCATCGGCGGCGAGGGCTTCGATGCCTTCGAACAGCACCTCTTCGCCGATGCGATCAACGATGTCGCGCAGCGAAGGGAAGAGGAAGTGGTTCTCCTCGGCGTACTGGGCACTGAACAGCCCCTTCTCGCCCCAGAAGAAGCGGTCGGTGGTGTGCTCGTTGCGACGCACATTCAGGATCGCCGGAGCCACCAGGGCCTGTTCGGCGATGTAGCGACGGGCGGCGGTGACGGGCTTGTGGGAGCCGGTCTCCAGATTGAAGGTGGGCACATGGGCCAACACCCGCTGGCCGGCAAGACGGCGGCGGCTGATCCGCTTGCGCTTCTTAGACATGGCAGAACTCCCGGAGGCGGGAGGATCGAGAGGGACGAGGAGAAGCGGGATGAACCGCCAGCTGGCGAAGGATCTTGGGAACCCTTCGCGACACAACTCCCAACCAGCCGGTGGCGACGTTGCCGATCGAGTCAGCGACGCGTCAGTGGTGCACCGAAAAACGGCAGCACCCCACCAGCGGCGAGGGGCGGAGCAGGCCCGGGAGACCCGCCACCTGAACACACCTCTGCTGTAGCCTTAGTTGAACGAAAACGCAACTGCAGGCTTCACATCACTGACCTCCTGGCCCCGCGGTAACCGCGTGGTAGTGGTCGATACGGAAGATCTTAAGACTTTTTCCCGGATTTGACTCAGGTCATTCCAACTTTTTTTGGCCTTCGCCGGAACGCGCTGCAACCCAAGCCCAGATGCCAGTCTCCAAGAGGTTTCTGAGCCTGGTCAACGCCCAGCTGGCCCAGTTCGCCGACCGCAGTGATGTCACCTCCGTGGTGGTGTACGTCACTGAACCAGCAGCCGACGGCGGGGCACCGGATCTGATCCCGATCGGTCACTGGCCCAGTGCAAGCCGAGCACTGCGCGCCCTCGCCAGCGACAGCGAGCTGCGCCAACCAGCGGAACACCGCCGCTGGTTGGCCATGCGCCAGGGGGGGGTGCTGCTGGGCGCCCTGCTGGTGGAAACCAGCAACCTGCCCTGGCCTGAGCCCCTGCAGCAGCGGCTTCTGGCCGTGAGCCATTGCCTCACCGAGGGACTCTGGCTCGATCTGGAGTACCACCAGCTGCAGCTGCGCCTGCACCAGCAGCGGGAGCAGCTGAAGGTGCTGGTGCACCAATTGCGCAATCCCCTGGCGGCCCTGCGCACGTTCGGCCAGTTGCTGTGGCGCCGGCTTGAAGACGATCCCCGCAACCGCACCCTGGTGGAGGGACTGCTGCAGGAGGAACACCAGCTGCAGCGCTACGTGGATGCGATCGACGCTCTCGAGCGCGTGGAGCCTGCCTTCTCCGCGGCAGGGGAGACGCCTCCCCTGCTGCTGCCCCCCAGCCTAGGGAGCGACAACCAGCAGCCTCTGGCCCCCTTGCTCGAGCCCCTGCTGCAGCGGGCCACAGCCACCGCGGCCCTGCAGGGGCGTGCCTGGCACGGTCCCGGCCAGCTGCCCCAGTGGCAGGGCGACTCCGGCGCGGTGGCCGAGATCCTGGCCAACCTGCTGGAAAACGCCTTCCGCTACAGCCGCTCCGGCACCCCGGTGGGGCTGCACGTGGCTCCCTGGGGGGAAGGGGGCTGGCAGCTGTGTGTCTGGGATGGGGGCGACCCGATCGCCGACGACGAGCGCGAGCGGATCTTTGAAGCCGGACAGCGAGGCCAGAGCAATGCCGATCTGCCTGGAACGGGACTCGGACTGGCGCTCGCCCGGCAACTGGCCCGCCAGCTCGGAGGAGATCTGCAGCTGATGCCCTCCCCGGCCGCCATGGCCCAGGAGCTGCCGGTGCGGGGGAACGCCTTCCGGCTCAGGCTGCCGCCCAGGCCACTGCCAGGCCCATGAGCAGCAGGGAGAGGGTTTCGGTCCACTCCACGCTGGCGCCATAGCTGTCGCCGCTGTGCCCCCCGAGCCGGCGCCCCAGCCACCAGGGCACCAGCCAGGCCGGCAGCAACCCGAGCAACCCGAGCCATCGCCCCGGCAGGGGAATGGACAGCAGCCAGCCGAGCGCCAGCAGCACCGCCAGGGCCAGCAGCGCCGGCCGCAGCTCCCGGCCCAGTCCCTGCCAGTGGCGCCGATGGAAGGCGGCACTGCCCTCACGGCGCAGATAGGGATGGAAGGCCATTGCCGGCAGCGGCGCGAGCCGCCCCCAGAAGGCAGCCCACACGAGCAGCAGTGCGCCCAGCAGCGGAGACGCCGGCAGCAGGCAGGCCAGGCCGGCAGCCCGCAGCAGGGCCAGCAGCAGGGCCACCTGCACCGCCGCGGCCCCCACGCGGCTGTCAGCCATCGCCTCCAGGCGGCGCCGGGGTCCCGCCGCCAGCCCGTCGGCCGTGTCCAGGGCACCGTCATGGTGGAGACCACCGGTGAGCGCCAGCCCCAGAGCCATCACCAGGGCCAGCCGGGCGGGGGCGGGGAGCCAGCCGGCGGGCAACCACCAGAGCAGGGCCTGTAGGCCGCCCAGCACCAGGCCGATCCAGGGGGCAAAGCGGGCGATCCGCTCAAAGCGGGGCCGGGGCCAGGGCCAACCCGGCAGCACCGAATAGAAGATCCAGGCACCCGCCAGATCGCGCAGCCAGGCGGGTGCCTCGGCGGGGGCATCGCCAGCACCGGGATCGGAAGAGCGGTGACGGGTGAAGGGAGCCAGGCGACCTCTAGCGTCAGCGCAGCACCGCTGCGGTCCCATCAGCTTTTCACCCCAGGGGGCTGGCCCGCTCCCCTTCAGCTTCCAGTTCACGGCCCACTGTGCCCACACCCGGGCCCGCTGCGGCTGCTTCCACACCCCCCACGGGCCGGTGCACACGCCCCGCTTCATGCCGGTGGGCACCCTGGCCACCGTGAAGGGGGTGACCAGCGGCCAGCTGGCCGGCACCGGCGCCGAGATGGTGCTGGCCAACACCTACCACCTGCACCTGCAGCCGGGGGAGGAGATCGTGGCCGAGGCGGGCGGGCTGCACCGCTTCATGGCCTGGGATGGTCCGCTGCTCACCGATTCCGGTGGCTTCCAGGTGTTCAGCCTGGGGGACATCAACCGAATCAGCGACGACGGGGTGGTGTTCCGCTCGCCACGGGATGGGCGCCGCATCGACCTCACCCCGGAGCGCTCGATGGCGATCCAGATGGCCCTGGGGGCCGACGTGGCCATGGCCTTCGACCAGTGCCCGCCCTATCCGGCCAGCGAGGCCGATGTGGCCGCCGCCTGCCGCCGCACCCACAGCTGGCTGGAGCGCTGCATCGCCAGCCACTCCGGGGCCGATCAGGCCCTGTTCGGAATCGTGCAAGGGGGTTGCTTTCCCCATCTGCGCGCCGAATCAGCCCGGGTGGTGGCCTCGATGGGGCTGCCGGGGATCGCCGTCGGCGGCGTGAGCGTGGGCGAGCCCGCCGAGGAGATGCACCGGATCGTGCGCCAGGTGGGCCCCCTCCTGCCCGCCACCGTGCCCCACTACCTGATGGGCGTGGGCACCCTGCGCGAGATGGCGATCGCCGTGGCCAACGGCTTCGACCTGTTCGACTGCGTGATCCCCACCCGCCTCGGGCGCCACGGGGCGGCCCTGGTGGGCGGGGAGCGCTGGAACCTCAAGAACGCCTGCTTCCGCCACGACCACACCCCCCTCGATGCCAGCTGCCCCTGTCCGGCGTGTCGCCACCACAGCCGGGCCTACCTGCACCACCTGATCAAGAGCGCGGAAATGCTGGGCAAGATCCTGCTCAGCCTGCACAACATCACCCAGCTGGTGCGCTTCACCACGGCGATGGGCCAGGCGATCCGGGAGGGCTGTTTTGCAGAGGATTTCGCTCCCTGGCAGCCGGGCTCCCCGGCTGCCCACACGTGGTAGCGTCCGGCTCACGCGACACGTGAGTTCCGGGATGGCCGCCTTCGCCCTGCAGACCCTGGCCCAGTTGCCCGAGGCCTATCAGGCCTTTGCGCCCCTGGTGGACATCCTGCCCATCATTCCCTTTTTCTTCCTGCTGCTGGCCTTCGTGTGGCAAGCCTCGGTGGGTTTCCGCTGAGCCCGGTTCTGCTCAGCTGCGCAGCACAGCCCAGGCAAACTCCGGCAAGGCGAGCATTCGCCGCCACCGGCTCGGTTCCTGCCAGAGGCGGTACAACCACTCGATCTGCAGGGCTCCCATCCAGCGGGGGGCCCTTTTTTTGACCCCAGCCCACACGTCAAAGCTGCCGCCCACGCCCATCCACAGGCCGGCGCTGCGGCCGGGCAGGTCGGCGATCCAGGTTTCCTGACGGGGCACGCCCAGGGCCACCAGCACCAGATCCGGGCGGGCGGCGAGCAGTTCGCGCTCCAGGTCCGGCCAGCGCTCGTTGCCCTGGTAACCATGGGCTGTGAACACCAGATGCAGGCCGGGGATCTCGGCTCGCAGCCGCTGCAGGAGGGCCTCCATCACCGCCGGTGAGGCCCCCACCAGCGCCACCCGCCAGCCGGTGGCTGCCCCATGGCGCAACAGACCGCGCGCCAGCTCGATCCCCGGACTGCGCCGCACCCGCAGCCCCTGCCGTCCCAGTGCCCACACCACCCCGGCCCCGTCGGGGATCACCAGGTCGGCGGCGGCGATCGCCCGCCCCAGAGCAGGCTGGGCGAGGGCCGCCATCGTCATCTCGGCGTTGAGGGTCACGATCTGACCACCGCCGCGCCGATAGAGAGCCAGGGCAGCGGCGAAGACATCGCCGCAGGCATCCACCGGAACACCCAGCACAGTGGTGCGGCGGTCGGTTGCCATTGCTGCCATCGGGGGTGCGGCGGAGGGACAGAATCTATGGCTGGCGATGCTTTGGTTTTCCTTTGGGATTGCCAGCCATCCCCCGTCCGCCGCTGCCCCCTCCGCCGCACCCCCGATGCCGCATCCCGAGATGGCCAGTGCCCCTGCTCCCGCCCCGGCGGCCGTGCTGGCCGATCCCAATGATCGGGCCTGGACGGTGCTGCGGGAGCTGGACCGCCAGATCGAGGCCGTGGTGCTCAGCCGCCAGCACCCGATCAGCGGTCTGCTGCCGGCCAGCACGGCCAACACGGTGCATGGCAACTACGGCGATGCCTGGGTGCGCGACTGCGTGTATTCGATCCAGTGCGTCTGGGGACTGGCCCTGGCCCACCGCCGGCTGCGCGGCGCCAGCCGGCGCGTGTTCGAGCTGGAGCAGCGGGTACTGCAGCTGATGCGCGGCCTGCTCCATGCCATGGCCCGCCAGGCCCCCAAGGTGGAGCGCTTCAAGCACAGCCTGCACCGGCTGGACGCGATCCACGCCAAGTTCGACACCGGCAGCGGCAACCCGGTGGTGCCCGACGACGGCTGGGGCCACCTGCAGCTCGATGCCACCGGCCTGTTTCTGCTGCAACTGGCCCAGCTCACCCGCGCCGGCCTGGTGGTGGTGCGCTCCAGCCACGAGCACGACTTCGTGCAGAACCTGGTGTATTACGTGGCCCAGGCCTACCGGATTCCCGATTACGGCATCTGGGAGCGGGGCGACAAGGGCAACCACGGCCTGCCGGAGCGCAATGCCAGCTCGATCGGCCTGGTGAAGGCCGCCCTGGAGGCCCTCGAAGGCCTGGATCTCTTCGGCCCCCACGGCGATGGCAGCCATTGCCTGGTGATCCCCCACGACGCGATCGTGCGCCTGCGCCGGGCCCTTGATGCCCTTCTGCCGCGGGAGTCGGCCAGCAAGGAGGTGGACGCGGCCTGCCTGTCGGTGATCGGCTACCCGGCCTGGGCCGTGGAGGACCCCCAGCTGGCGGAGCGCACCCGCGCCAAGATCCGCGCCCAGCTGGGCGGCGGCTACGGCTACAAGCGCTTCCGCCGTGACGGTCACCAGACCGTGGTGGAGGACCACACCCGCCTGCACTACGAGCGCGAGGAGCTGGCCCAGTTCGAGCACATCGAGTGTGAGTGGCCCCTGTTCTGGGCCTACGAGCTGATCACCGCCTGCTGCGAGGAGCGCTGGCAGGAGGCCCGCCAGTGGCGCCAGCGGCTGGCCAGCGTGAGCGTGACGGTGGATGGGGTGGCCCTGCTGCCCGAGCTCTACCTGGTGCCGGAGCCGGCGGTGGCGGCGGAGCGCCTGCAGCCGGGCAGCCAGCCGCGCCAGGCCAACGCCAATGTGCCCCTGCTCTGGACCCAGAGCCTCACCTGGCTGGGGGATCTGCTGCTGGCCGGCCTGATCACCCCCGCCGATCTCGACCCCAGTGGCCGGCGCAGGCCCGAACCGCCCGGCGCTGAGGTGGTGCTGGTGGCGCTGGTGCCCGGCAGCGAGGCGATTGCCGGCGCCCTGCGCCAGCGCGGTCTGCCCTGCAGCCACGATGGCGCCGAGGAGCAGGCCTTGCGCATCGGCAGCCCCCAGGACCTGGCGGCCTGCCTCAACCAGGTGGGCGCCAATCCGAAGCTCGGCCTGAGCGGCCACCCGCCGGGGCGGATGGAAACCCTGGCCACGGCACGGCTCTACCGCCGCCCCCTGGCCGGTGGGAATGGCACGGCCAAGGAACGGCTTGCCTTCCTGCCCGCCGTGCTCGAGGAGGGGACGTTCTATCTGGCGGATGATCCGGAGCAGCTGGTGGATGCCGTGGTGGCCGAGCTGCGCCTGCTGCAGCGCCACTGGCGCGGCCAGGGGGCGCCGCTGCTGCTGATCCCCATCCCCGAGGGCCCCTTCGCCGCCGATCCGCAGCCCTTCCTCAACCTGGCCGAGCAACTGCGCGCTGGCGCGATCGACGGCGTGCCCGTGGAGCTGGACACCCTGGCTGCCCTGGCGGACCGGGGGGCCTGGGTGGAACTGCCTGCTGCCGCGAGCGTCCCTGCCCAGGCCAGTGAGCCGCTCCCCCTGCCCCTGCAGGAGAGTGTCAGCCAGACACCGCTCTCGGCGGCGGAGGAGCAGGCCCTCGAGAGCGACGACCTGAGCATCGCCGATCTGGCCAGACGGCTATGGGGCAGCACCTCCCTGGCGGAGCAGGCGGAGGTGCTGGAGCAGCTGGCCCGGCGCCTGGGCGAGCAGACCACGCTGCCGGGGCCGGACAGCGACGGCCCCGTGGCCCTGCGCAGCCTGCTGGAGGAGGTGTACCGCCGGGCGCTCGCCGCCGGCGACTGGGACGTGGTGCGGCGGATGGCCGGCCAGCTGGAGCTGGTGCATCCCCAGCTGGAGGATGCCCTCACCGACCTGCTGGTGCGCCAGAAACAGGTGGTGGTAGGTCGCAACTACACCGCCGACTCCCTGATCAGTGCGCCCCAGGACAGCGCCACGATCGCGGCGATGATCCGCCGCTTCAGCGGCGAGGACGGCCGCGAATGGATGCTGCAGCAGGAGCTGCTGCTGGCCCTCGACGGCCTGGCGCGGCACGAACCCAGGCTGCTGAGCGGTGGCCTCACCCTGCAGCTGGGGCAATTGCTGCTGCTGCTCACCAGCGAACTGGCCGCCGAGGACGACCTCAACCCGATCGACGCCTTTGAGCGGCTCTGTCAGCAGCCCCCCCACGCGATCCGGCGGCGGTTGCGGGCCGTACTGGCCGATGGCGACCATGCCCGGGCGGCCCTGCAGCGCAAGGAGCAGCTCCACCTCAGCGGCCGGGTGCGCTGGACCGTGCCCGATCCACTCGAGGAGCTGCCACGGGGCACCTGTTGGCTGCAGCAGCGCATGCGCCTGGGGGCCCTGGGGCGAGTGCCCCGTGACTTCTACGCGGGGGTGTGGGAGCTGCTGCACCACTGCCAGGGCATTGTGATCGGCGACAAGCTGGAGAAACGCAACCGGCTGGAGAGTGCTCCCCTGCTCAGCGAGAAGACCGCCGGCGAGCGCAACTTCGCCTCCCTGGTGGAACACCTGCTCAGCAAGATCGAGGCCCCGGAGTACCGCCAGCTCTGCACCGAAACCCTGATCACCTTGATGGCCTTCGTGGAGGCCAACCCCCAGGTGCGCTTCGACGACGACCTGGCCCTCGATGTGGTGATCGGCCACGCCGTGCGGGTGGGCTGGCAGCAGCAGCACCCCGAGGTGCCGCTGGAGGCCTACGGCCAGCACAAGGCCGACGCCTGGGACCGCTTCTACCGCGCGTCGCCGGCCGCCTGCCGGCGCTGGCAGCTGCAGGCCCTGCGAGAGCTCAGCGAGCTGAACTGAGGCGCCCCCACCGCCGCTTCAGATCGGCTGCTCCAGGCTCATGCACAGGTTGGGCTGCTCCACGCACTGCTCGATCAGATCGGCCAGCAGCAGGGCCCTTGAGGCCTGCAGACCATCCACCGCCGGTGATTCCTCGCCGCGCACACAGGCCAGGAAGTGCTCCAGTTCGGCGTAGAGCGGCTCGATCGAGGTGGTGCTCACCTCCTCGATCACCCCGTCGGAGCGATATACAAGCTCGCCGTGGTCGGCACTCACCGACTGGTGGGCGCGGCGGTGAATGTGCAGGGTGCGGTTGAGGAAATCGGTTTCCACCAGGCTGGCGCGGCAGTGGGCGCTGAGGCTGCGGATCTTGCGATGGGCCATCTTGCTGGCGGTGAGGCTGGCCACCACGCCGTTGGCGAAGGCCAGGGTGGCATTCACGTAGTCGATCGGGCCCTCGGCGCTGCGGCCGCCGGCTGCCGCCAGGCGCACCACGGGCGAGTGGGCCAGCTCCAGCACCAGGTCGATGTCGTGGATCATCAGGTCGAGCACCACGGAGACATCGTTGGCGCGATCGGGGTTCGGGCTGTGGCGCCGGGCCTCCAGCACCACCACTTCCTCGCCGGCCACCACCTTGAGCAGCTCGCGGAAGGCGGGGTTGAAGCGCTCGATATGGCCCACCTGCAGCAGCACCCCGGCCCGATCGGCCGCCCTGATCAGCTCCGTGGCCTCCTCCTGGCTGGCCGCGATCGGCTTCTCAATCAGCACGTGTCTGCCTGCCTGCAGGCAGACCAGACCCACCCGATGATGCAGCAGGGTTGGCACGGCGATGCACACCGCGTCCACCTGCTCCAGCAGCTGGGCGTAGTCGGCGAACCAGCGGCAGCCGAACTGCTGGGTGGCCAGCTCTCCCCGGGCCGCATCGGGATCGGCCACACCCACCAGCTCGGCATCCTTGAGCAGGCTGAGCACCCGGGCATGGTGCCAGCCCATGTTGCCGATGCCGATGACCCCCACACGCACCGGGTTCATGGGCATGGCACTCAAACGCTGAAATTATCGGTGATGCGCGATCGCGGCGGTCGCGCTGCGAGCGATCAACTCTCCGGACCCGCCCGGCGCTCGATCTGCACCCGCTCGATCCTCGGCCCGTCCATGGCCAGGATCCGAAACTCATATCCCTTCCAGCGCAGACACTCCCCCGGAGCCGGGATGTGCTGGAGCCGCTCCAGAACGAAGCCGGCCAGGGTGTGGTGCTCCTCCGCCTCCGGCAGGGGCAGCGGCAGCTGGCGATTGAGCTCACAGATCTCCAGATCGCCGGCCACTGACCAACGGCCCGCATCCAGGCTGATCAGGTCGGTGTCCGGTTCAAGGGGATTGTCGTCCTCGCCGACGATCTCGCTGGTGAGGTCGGCCACGGTGACCAGGCCCTCCGTGCCGCCGTGCTCATCCACCACCACCAGCAGCGGCTGGCCGCTGCGGATCAGGGGCAGCAGCTCGGCCAGGGGAGTGCTTTCCTGCACCCGGGCTACGGGCCGGATGTAGGGCTGCAGGGGGGAATCGGGCTGGAGCAGGCCGCTGGCGATCGGATCGGCCAGATGGCGCAGATCGAGCAGACCGCGCACGTCATCGAGGGAGCGGCCGATCACCGGGAAGCGGGCATGGGCGGTGTCATGCACCGCCCGCATCAGCTCGGCGAAGGTCACCTCCACCGGCAGGGTGACCATGCCCGAGCGGGGCACCATCACCTCGCGCACCAGGGTGTCGCGCAGGGAGAACACCCCTTCGAGAATGTTGCGCTCATCGGGCATCAGCCCGGTGACGCTGCCGGTTTCGATCAGGCTCTCCAATTCACCGGCCGAGAGGGCGGGCACCAGTTCATCCCAGTTGCGGGGCAGGCCCAGCAGGTGCAGCAGCAGGGAGGCCAGCCGCTCCACCAGGCTGAGCAGCGGCGCAAGCGAGCGGCTCACCGCATCCAGCAGGGGTGCCAGGGTGAGGGCGGAATGCTCGGGCCGGTGCAGCACCCAGGCTTTGGGCGCCAGCCCGCCCAGCAGGCTGGCCAGCAGTGCCAGCAACAGAAACACCGCCAGGTCGAGAGCGGCCTGGGGCAGTGCCGCGGCGCCGCCCAGGCCCAGCCGCTCGGCCACGCCGCGCCCGGCCCAGCCCAGGGCCACCAGGGCCAGCACCATGCCGAGCTGGGTGGCCACCAGGGCCCGGCGCAGGCGGCGCTGCAGCTTGGCCACTGCTTCGGCGCCGGGTTGGCCGTCCTCCAGCAGTTGCTGCACCCGGCTGGGCCGCAGGCGGATTAGGGCCATCTCGCCGGCGGAGAAGAACGCCAGCAGGGCGATCAGGGCGGCCAGCACCAGCAGCGCGATCACAGGGCCCCAGAGCACTCAGGGTTCAGGGGAGCTGTGGCAAACAGTGGAGCTGGGAAAACCATGGATGGGCTGGATCGGCCAGGGCAGGATCTTGCTAGCTGGATTATCGGCCGACTGCCCACCCGGGAGGCTGGGGGCTGAACCAGGACCAGACGCGGCCTGAACGACGCCGAGCGGGAACCCAGCCCAGGCCCTTGTCCCGTCCCCAGCGGATGGACCGGGGGACCATGCCGGCGGTGCCGCCCCCAAGCGGTGTTCGGCCTGGCCTGCCTGGAGCTGGGCTGGTCAGACCGCCGCGCAGAGCTCCACGCTCACCTGCCAGAGGCGGCGGCGCTGCTCGGCATCGAGGGCAGCCGGCGCCACCCGCACCTCCGTGGGCCAGCCACGCATGCCGCCCAGCTGGTCCGGCCCGTAGTGCCCGCCAGAGCTCACCCCTGGTGCCGTGGCGGCATGGAGCTGGGGCAGGGCGCCCTGGGCCGCGCTCTGGAACAGGGGCGTCATCAACCGGTAGGCCAGGGCCTCGGCCCAGGAGCCGCTGGCCGCCACTGAGGCCGGCTGCAGGTTGGTGCGGGCCACCCCGGGGTGAGCCGCCAGGGAGGTGACGCCCGCCGCCTCGGCATCCAGCCGCTGCTGCAGCTCCAGGGCGAACATCACATTGGCCAACTTGCTCTGGCCGTAGGCCTGCCAGCGGTCGTAGCGGCGCTCGCCCTGGAGGTCGTCGAAGCCGATGCGGCCGAAGTACTGGGCGCCGGAGGTCACGGTGACCACCCGGGCATCAGGCTGACCGCGAAGCAGCGGCAGCAGCGCCTGGGTGAGGGCGAAGTGGCCCAGGTGGTTGATGCCGAACTGGCGCTCGAAGCCGTCGCGGGTGAGGCTGCGGGGCAGACCCATCACCCCGGCGTTGTTGATCAGCAGATCGAGGCGGCCGTAGCGGTCCTGCAGCTGGCTGGCCGCGGCACGCACGGAGGCCAGGTGGGCCAGATCCAGCTCCAGCAGATCGATCGCAGCCCCATCCCGCGCTCCGGGCAACAGCTGCTGCCGGGCCAGTTCAGCCCTCTCCAGCGACCGGCAAGCCAGGATCACCGTGGCCCCCTTGGCCAGCAGCGCCCGGGCCGTTTCCAGGCCGAGGCCGCTGTTAGCGCCGGTGATCAGCGCCAGCCGACCCCTTTGGTCCGGCATGTCGGCAGCTGTCCAGGGCATCGCTCCGGCGCAAGGAAGCGCCAACCGTAACGATGCTGCAGAGGCCTTTGCAGCACTCAGTCCGGGGGTCAACCCAGCCCCTGGATCGTTCGTGGCCTCAGAGTTGGGTCTGATGGGGGTCGCGAGGATCGAACTCGCCTAAGGCGGATTATGAGTCCACTGCATTCACCAGATTGCTAGACCCCCGGGGGAGCCGGAGCTGACTCAGCGGAAGCCCTGCACCGGCAGCGCCTGAACGGCGCCGCCATCCTGCCAGCCGGACGTGGGGCCCTGGCTCCCGGCCTGACCACCACTGAGACTGCCGGAAAAGCCGCTGGACACATCGCCGCTGCGCCAGGGCAGCGCCTCGCTCTGCTGCTGGAGCAGGAACTGGGTGGTGTTCTGGATGGCGGTGCCGTCCCAGATGATCGTCTGGTCGGGGAAGCCCAGACCCATCACCCGCCGGCCGTCGCCGCCGCCCATGGCGATGCCGAACAGAGAGGTGAGCTGGCCGGTGACGCTCACCGCCTCGGCGAAGGGGGCCGAGTAGCTGAAGAAGCGGCGCTGCACCAGCTCGGGCACGGTCTGCACGATGCCGCAGCGGGTCACCTCCACCGGTGCGGCCGGCCCGCGAGCTCCGCTGGTGCGTGGCGGGGCCTCCAGGGTGGTGGTGCAGACGACAGGACCGGCCACAACAGGGAGCTGGGCCAGGGACGATCCCAGGGCGAGCAGGGCGGGCAGCAGCAACCGGAAGGGAACAGCCATGGTGGGAACAGCCGGTGAAGGATTCAGGGTTTGCGGTGATCAGCCGCTGGGCCGGTCAAGGGTGGGAGGCACCAAGCAGGTCGCAAACTAGTCAAGCCAACGCCCCAGCACCAGTGTCCACTCCGGTCTCCCCATCGGGCATCCAGCTCCCGGGCACTGGCGCCGGCCGGCGCCAGCTGCTGCTGGAGCGCCTGGCGGAGCGGGCCTACCGCCACGGCAACTTCACCCTGGCCTCGGGCCGCAGCAGCAACCACTACGTGAACTGCAAGCCGGTGAGCCTCAGCGGCGAGGGGCTGGCCCTGCTGGGCGAGCAGCTGCTGGCGGAGGTGGAGGCCGACGCCGTGGCCGTGGCCGGGCTCACCCTCGGCGCCGACCCCCTGGTGAGTGCGGTGGCCCTGCAGGCTGCCCTGACGGGGCGCCTCCTGGATGCCCTGATCGTGCGCAAGGAGGCCAAGGGCCATGGCACCGGCGCCTGGCTGGAGGGGCCCCTGCCCCCCGCCGGCAGCACCATCACGGTGCTGGAGGACGTGGTGACCACCGGCGGGTCGTCGCTGAAGGCCGTGACCCAGCTGCGGCAGGCGGGCTACACGGTGAACCGGGTGGTGGCGATCGTGGATCGCCAGGAGGGCGGCCTCGAGGCCATGACCGCCGCCAACCTGGAGCTGCGCAGCCTGTTCCAACTGGAGGAGATCGCCGCCACCGCTCAGGCAGGCGCCACAGCCGCCACGCTGTGAGCATGCAAACTCCCTGGACCTGGATGCCCAGCGGCGCCTGCCGCCTGGAGCAGCCCGCCGGCCTGATGCGGCTGGAGGGCCCCGACGCCCTGCGGGTACTGCACGGCCAGACCAGCGCCAGCATCGAGGGCGCCCAGGCCGGCAGCTGGATCCCCACCTGCTGCATCACGGCCACCGCCCGGCTGCGGGCCCTGGCGGAGGTGCTGGTGGATGGGGCCGGGGCCTGGCTGCTGGTGGGCAGCGGCGATCCGGCCGCGGTGCACCAGGCGATCGACCGGGTGCTGTTTCCCGCCGACCGGGCCAGCCTCGGCCCCCTGCAGGCGGTGCGCTGGATCACGCCCCTCGGCGATGGGCAGGAGCAGCTGGCGAGCTCCGCCCCCGGCAGCTGGCAGCCCTGCGGCGAGGGCGAGGGGGGCGGCTGGCGGCTGGGCAACACGCTGGTGCTGCCGCTGGAGCAGCCCCTGCCACCGGAGCTGGCCCAACGGCGGCCACTGGAGCACGGCGAGGCGGAGCGCTGGCGGATCCAGCAGGGCCTGCCGGCGGCGCCGGGCGAACTCAACGACGACCACAACCCCTTCGAGCTGGGCCTGGCGGGGCGGGTGGGGCTGAGCAAGGGCTGCTACGTGGGCCAGGAAACCCTGGCCAAGCTGGCCACCTACGACGGTGTGAAGCAACAGCTGCGGCGCTGGCACTGGCGGCGCAGCGGCGGCGAGCCGGCACCGCAGGCGGGCCAGGAGCTGGTCAGACCCGCCCTGGATGGAGACAGCCCGGAGGGCCGCCTGGGCCGGATCACCTCGGTGCTGGAGCTGGCCGACGGCGAGCGGATCGGCCTGGCGATGGTGCGCAGGGCCGGACTGGATGCGCCCCGACTGCAGGCTGGCGCGGCACAGCTGAGCTTGTCGCTGCCGGAGCAGTTCGCGGCGCCACCGGTGGGGGCCGGAGGGGGCAGCTGATCAGCTGCGCAGCAACCAGGCCAGCACCGCCCAGGTGGCCAGGTTGTCGTCGCGGTTGTAGCTGAAGATCCGCTGCAGCCGGGCCGGGCCGCCGTCGCGGCGCCACTGGCGCCACCAGAGCAGGCAGCGGGCACCGTCCACCCCGCTCTGGCTCCAGCGGAAGCCGAGCCAACTGGCCACTGCCTTGAGTCCGTAACTGCTCACCGGCAGGCGCCAGCTGCGCCGCAGGCGGGCATGCACATCCACCAGCCGCCCCCGCAGCCGCGCCAGCTCGGCCTCCCGGGCACCCTGGCGCTGGGCCAGGCGCACCAGGGCGATGGCCTCCGTCTCGCCGTAGTGCAGCAGCGGCCAGCCGGGGTAGCGCTCCAGCAGGGCCTGCAGCCGGCGCCAGAGCCGGGCCTCGCCGTGCTCCTGCAGGGCCAGCAGCGGCTGGTAGCGCCAACGGGGATCGACCTGGGCCGGCCAGGTGCCATCCGCCTGGCGGGGCACGATCACGAAGCCGTGCAGGAAGTCGTCGCGGGCATCGGGATCCGACTCGATGTCATAGAGCAGCACCCCCGGCGCCGCGGCCAGCTCCGGCAGCGGGTCGGCGGGGGCTCCATCCGCGGCCGGCAGCCGCTCGGGCCGGCCGCTGGCCTGCACCCGGGCCTGGGCCACCAGGTCGGCGGCACTGTCGCGGTGCTGGTCGCCATGGGCCGCCAGGGTCTCGGCCAGCTGGTGGGGATCGCTGTCCGCCAGCTGGGCCAGGCTGTCGATGCCCGCCGCCAGCAGCATCTCGCGGCGCTTGCCGCCGATGCCGCTCACTTCGCTGAGATGGCCCTGGCGGGCGGCCTCCTGGTCGCAGAGGCCGCGCCAGCTGCAGAGCACGCACTTCTTGCGGTCGGCCACCAGGGGCGGCACCCCATCCCGGGCCAGATCCGCGGCCAGCCTGGGCAGCACCTCCTCCAGCTGGGCCTGCAGGCCACCACTGAGCTTGAGCCGCTCGCGCTGCAGGCCATTGCCCGCGCCCGCCACCACCAGGGCCTGGGGTACGGGCGCCCGCTGGTGCTCGCCCAGCAGCCGTCCCCACAGGGCCAGCAGCAGGCGGTGCTCGCGGGTGAGGTTGCGCCCCTGCCGGCCCAGCACCGGCCGGTAGGCGTGCTCGCCCCACCTGCTCGGCCCGGCCACCCGCTCCAGCAGGGCCGGGTGGGCCTCCAGGGCCAGACCGGCCGGCCCCCCGCCCCGCAGCCGCAGGCCCACCACCCCCGGTGCGCCGGCGGCGCAGGCCGCCTCGCCGTGGCCGGGCTTCTGGGGCAGGAGGCTCTGGAAGCTGGCCAGCTGGTCGCTGAGGGCCAGGGCGCGGTGGGCGGTCCACTGGCGCTGGGCCGGATCCCCGTGGCGGTCGAGCCAGGCGCGGCGGCGGCAGCGCAGCCAGCTGCGCAGCAGCCGGTCGGTGAGCACCTCCTGGGGCATCGCTGCACGCTAGAGACCGGCTCCCCCTGCCAGGCTCGGAGCCCACCCACCGGCACCGGTTGACTCCCTTTTCCCCGGCCCTCACCCCTGGGCCCTCGCCGCTCTGGGCCCTGCCGCTCTTGACCCTGCTGGCCTGGAGCCTGGCTGGACTGGCTCTGGCGGCCGTGCTGGGGCTGGCGATCCTGCTGGGGGGGCTGGTACTGGTGATCCGCCAGGCGCCGCGGTTGCGGGAGGAGGCCCGGCCCCGTCCTGAAGGCTCGCTCACCGTGGTGGTGCCGGCTTACAACGAGGAGGCCAACATCGCCGCCTGCATCGGCAGCCTGCTGGCCAGCGCCCCGCCCTGCCCCCACTGGCAGGTGCTGCTGGTGGATGACGGAAGCTGTGACGCCACCGCCGCCATCGCCAGGGCCACCGCCGCGGCCAGCGGCGCCGCGGCCGGGCGGTTCTCGCTGCTGGAGGCGGGTGCGCGGCCGGAAGGGGAGCGCTGGGTGGGCAAGAACTGGGCCTGCAGCCGGGCGATGGACCAGGTGCAGAGCGACTGGGTGCTGTTCGTGGACGCCGATGTGCGCCTGGGGCCCGCCACCCTGCAACGGGCCCTGGGCCAGGCGGTGGATGAGGGAGCCGACCTGCTCAGCCTGGCGCCCCGGCTCTGCTGCGGCTGCCTGGCGGAGTGGATGGTGCAGCCGATCATGGCCAGCCTGCTCTGCCTGGGCTTTCCGATCGAGGCCGCCAACGATCCGGCGGATCCCACGGCCTTCGCGGCCGGACCGTTCATGCTCTTCCGGCGCACGGCCTACGCGGCGATCGGCGGCCACCGGGCTCTGGCGGGGGAGGTGGTGGAGGATCTGGCCCTCGCCCGCCGGATCAAGGGGGGCGGCTACCGCCTGCGCTACCTGCTCGGCCTGGACGCCGCCGACCTTCGCATGTATGCCGACTTCGCGGCCCTTTGGGAGGGCTGGAGCAAGAACTGGTTCCTGGGGCTGGACCGCAGCCTGGTGAAAGCCCTCGGGGCCGCGGCGGTGGTGGTGGTGCTGTTCAGCGGCCCCTGGCTGCTGGCGGCGGCGGCGGCGATCAGCCTGGCCCTGCTGGGCGAGCCAGCAGGGCTGCAGCCACCCCTGCTGGCAGCCCTCGCCCTGGCCCTGCTGGGGATCGGCCTGCAACTGGCGCTGCGGTTGTGGACCCGCCAGGCCTTTGCCCTGCCCCTGCGCCACTGGTGGCTGATGGGGGCGGGCGGCCTGGTGGTGGGGGCCCTGGCGCCCACCTCCGTGTGGCGCACCCTCAGCGGCCGCGGCTGGACCTGGAAGGGCCGCGCCCTGGGCTGAACCGCCATCCCCCCCAGCACGTGCAACGCCCCCAAAATGGACCTGTGACCGCCACACCCCGCCAAGCCTCACCCCAGCAAGCGCCGGCGTCGCCGGTGCTGGTGTTCGACGGCGGCTGTGTGTTCTGCCGCCACTTCGCCGAGCTCAGTGAGCTGCGCAGCGGCATTCCCGGCCTGCAGATCCGCGACGGTCGCGGCGACCAGACGCTGCGCGCCAACCTGGCCGCCCGTGGGTACCACCTGCGCGATGGGGCAATGCTGCTCGATGGCGAGCGGGTGCTGCATGGCGCCGACGCCATCCAGTGGCTCTGCGCCCGGATGGCGCCCAGTGCCGCCCTGCTGCGCCTGCTGGCGCCACTGCTGGCCGGGCCGGAGCGGGCCCAGCGGCTCTATCCCCTGCTACTGCTGGCGCGGCGGGCGGCCCTGGCCGTGCGCGGGCTGCCGGTGGATCCCGATCAGGGCGCGCTGGGCCGCAGCGAGCGGTAAGCCCAGCGCCAGAGCACACCCACCGCCAACACCAGCAGGCCCGTGCGCCAGGCGGCGGGCGGCACCTGGAACGCCAGGCCCAGGCAGCCGAGCAGGCCCAGCCAGGCCAGGACCTGGGGAAAGCTCCGCTGCTGGGGCTGCAGGCGCAGCACACAGAGGTTGGTGATGGCGTAATAGCCCAGCACCGTGAAGGCGCTGAAGCCCCAGGTGAGCTCCAGCCGGCCCCCCAGGCTGAGCAGGGCGATCAGCACACCGCTCAGCAGCACCGCCGCCTGGGGACTGGTGCCGCACGCATTGAGGGCCGCCAGGCCGGGGGGCATGTCGCCGCGGCGGCCCATCGCCAACCACACCCGCGAGAGGCCGAGCACCAGGTTGAGCAGCACCCCCGCCAGGGCCAGCACGGCGCCGAGGGCGACCACCCAGCTGCCCCAGCCCCAGCCCGCGTCAAGCAGCAGGCGGGCCAGGGGCGGCGTGGGCGTGCCGGCTCGCCCCAGGCTGGCGGCCAGGCCGGCCGGGCCCGCCAGGCGCAGCGTCCCTGCCGCCACCGCCAGATACACCAGCAACACCACCGCCAGGGTGAGCAGCACGGCCCGGGGGATGGTGCGCTCGTGGCGCAGCACCTCCTCGCCCATGGTGGCGATGCGGCCGTAGCCGGTGTAGGCCACGAACAGCAGGGCCGTGGCCTGGGCGAGGCCACCGGGGCCGGTGGGCGGCAGCGCGCCTGCGGCGGGCAGGACCGGCAGGCTGAAGGCGCCCAGCACGAACAGCGCCAGGCTGAGCAGGGCACCGGCCACCAGCAGGCTGTTGAGCCACTGGCTGCGGCGCAGGCCGGCCAGGGCCGCGGCGGTGATCAGGGCCACCAGCAGGGGCGGCCAACAGCGCAGCGCAGCGCCGTCCACCCCCAGCAAGGCCCCCAGATAGGCGGCCAGGCCCAGGGCCGCGGCCGCCGCTGAAGCGGTCTTGGCGCAGAGGAACAACCAGCCCGCCGCAAACCCCGCCAGGGGCGAAAGCAGGCGGTGGCCGTATTCATAACTGCCGCCGCTCACCGGCATGGCAGCCGCCAGCTGGGCGGCCGAGAGACCATTGGCCCCCGCCAGCAGGGCCGCCAGCAGGATGGCCAGGGGCAGGGCCTCCCCCGCCGGCGCGGCCGCCAGCGCCAGGCTCACGAACACCCCCGTGCCCAGGATCGAACCCAGGCCGATCACCAGGGCGCCGGCCAGGCCGGTGGAGCGCTGCAGCTGGCGGGGGCCCCCTGCTGTGGCGGGCGCGGGTGCGGGCTCGGCAGGGAGCGATGCCATGGCAGGCGGCAAGAGCAGAGCGATCCTGCCGAGCCAGCGGGCCGGCTGGCGATGGGCCAGCGCACCAGCGGCCTGCACCCCCCGAACCCGACACACGGTTGAATGGGGCGCCGCCTGCTCGCCACCCGCCGATGGCCTCTGCCCCCCTGCCCCTGGAGGCCGCTCCGATCGCCTTCGGCACCGACGGCTGGCGCGGCATCCTCGGCGTGGACATCACCGTGGAGAGGCTGCTGCCCGTAGCCGCCGCCGCCGCTGCTGAGCTGGCCTACTCGGCGCCCGAGGGGCTGGACAGTCGCGAGGTGGTGATCGGCTACGACCGCCGTTTCCTGGCGCCGGAGCTGGCTGAGGCGATCTGCAGCGCCGTGCGCGGCGTGGACCTCGAACCCCTGCTCTCCGACTCGCCCACCCCCACACCGGCGTCCAGCTGGGCGGTGGTGGAGCGGGGCGCCCTGGGAGCCCTGGTGATCACCGCCAGCCACAACCCGCCGGAATGGCTGGGCCTGAAGATCA
>JBBASN010000019.1:0-27891 GCA_040399225.1 Prochlorococcaceae cyanobacterium
AGGAGAACTACCGCTCCACCGCCACGATCCTGGAGGCGGCCAACGCCCTGATCGCTCACAACAGCGAGCGGATCGACAAGGTGTTGCGCCCCACCCGCGGTGAAGGCGAGCCGATCACCCTCACCCGCTGCGACGACGAGATCGCCGAGGCCGAGGCGGTGGTGCACCGCATGCGCATGCTCGACGCCGCCCACGACGAGCTGCGCTGGGGCGACATGGCCGTGCTGTATCGCACCAATGCCCAGTCGCGGGCGATGGAGGAGTCGCTGGTGCGCTGGGGCATCCCCTACATCGTGGTGGGCGGCCTGCGCTTCTACGACCGGCGCGAGATCAAGGACGTGCTCGCCTACCTCAAGCTGCTGGTGAACCCGGCCGACACGGTGAGCCTGCTGCGGGTGCTGAACGTGCCCAAACGCGGCATCGGCAAGACCACGATCGAGCGCCTCACCGATGCCGCGGGCCAGCTCGGCATTCCCCTCTGGGATGTGGTGAGCGACGCTGAGGCGGTGCGCTCGCTGGGGGGGCGTTCGGCGAAGGGCCTGCTGCAGTTCTGTGAACTGGTGAACGACCTGCAGCGCTCGGCCCAGGATGCGCCCCCCTCGCAGCTGGTGCAGAAGGTGATGGAGCAGAGCGGCTATCTGGCGGAGCTGATCGCCACCGGCACCGATGAGGCCGAAGACCGGCGCCGCAACCTCAACGAGCTGGTGAACGCCGCCCTGCAGTACCAGGAGGAAAACGAGGAGGGTTCGCTCGAAGATTTCCTGGCTTCGGCGGCCCTGGCCAGCGACGCCGATTCCAAGGACACCGAGCAGGACCGGGTGACGCTGATGACCCTGCACGCCAGCAAGGGCCTGGAGTTTCCGGTGGTGTTTCTGGTGGGCATGGAGCAGGGACTGTTCCCCAGTTACCGCTCCCTCGACGATCCGGCCTCCCTCGAGGAAGAACGGCGGCTCTGCTACGTGGGGATCACCCGCGCCAAGGAGCGGCTGTTTCTCTCCCATGCCAGTGAGCGGCGCCTGTGGGGTGGCATGCGCGAGCCGGCCGTGCCCTCGGTGTTCCTCTCCGAGCTGCCCGAGGAGCTGGTGCAGGGCGACATCCCCCGCAGCGGCGGCGCAGCGATCCGACGCGAGCAGCGGCTTGATCGCCTCACCCGCGTGGATCGCGAGGAGAGCCGGCGGGTGGCTGGTGGCGGCGAGGCTGGTGCAGCGGCCAACGCAGTGCGGCGGCGCGGCTCGGCCCAGCCCGGCCGCAACTGGGCGGTGGGTGACCACCTGCGCCATGCCGCCTTCGGGGAGGGCCGGGTGACCCACCTGTTCGGCAGCGGCGAGAAGATCTCCCTGGCCGTGAAGTTCGAGGGGATGGGGCCGAAGATCCTCGATCCCCGCTTGGCGCCGATCGAGCCCCTGGAGGGCTGACGGCCATGCCGCTGCCGGGAGTCCCCCCCGCCCTGCTGGAGGGCCTGGTCGCGGCCCGCCAGCGCGCCGGAGTGAGCACCGTGGCCCTGGTGGGCGGGGCGGTGCGCGATCTGTTGCTGCACCGGGTGCATAACGATCCCTGGCGCGGTGTGCCCGATCTCGACCTGGTGGTGGAGGGGCGGGCCAGCCTGCTGGTGGCGGCCCTGCGCCAGGTGCTGCCGGCCGGCAGTGTGGCCGCGGCGCTGGAGCATGGTGCCTACGGCACGGTGGAGCTGGAGCTGCGGCTCGACGGTCGGCCCTGGTTGCTGGATGTGGCTTCCGCCCGCCGTGAGACCTATCCGGTGCCGGCGGAAAACCCGGTGGTGAGCCTCGGTGCCCTGGCCGACGACCTGGCCCGGCGCGACTTCAGCATCAATGCCATGGCCCTGGATCTGGCCGGGTGCACCCTGCTCGATCCCCACGGAGGCCAGGCCGATCTGGAGCAGCGCCAGCTGCGCCTGCTGCATGGCGCCAGCCTCCGCGACGATCCCACCCGCCTGGTGCGGGGCGCCCGCTATGCCGCGCGCCTGGGTTTTCGCCTGGAGCCCTCCAGCCTGGAGCAGGCCCGCCTCACCCTGGCGGCCTGGCCCTGGGCCTGGCGCCCGGGGGATTCCCCCGCCCAGGCGCCAGCGGCCCTGGGCACGCGCCTGCGCATGGAACTGGACCTGCTGCTGGAGCGCGAGCCCTGGCGGGCGGCGCTGCGGGCCCTGCAGCAGTGGGGCGGACTGGCCCTGCTCGATGGCCAGCTGCAGGCGGATCGCGGCTGCCGGCGGCGGCTGGTGTGGGCTGAGCGGCTGGCTCTCCCCCTGCTGGCGGCGCTGGTGGCGGGCGCGGCCGATCCCCTGGCCCTGGCCGAGCGGCTGCAGATCCCCCATCGCCTGCACCGGCTGCTGGCCCAGTGGTTGCAGTTGCGGCGGCGGTTGCCCCACCGGACTGGGGACCTGACGGTGCCGGCCTGGTGTGCGTTGCTGGAGAGCCCCGGTCATGGCCCGGAGGCGGTGGCGCTGGCGCTGGCCATGGGCGATGGGCCGCGGCGACCGCTGCTGCGCTGGCTGCTGCGCTGGCGCTCGCTCAGGGCCCCGCGCACCGCCGCGCAGTTGCTGGCCGAGGGCTGGCGGCCCGGTCCGGAGCTGGGGGCCGAATTGCAGCGCCTACGCTCGCTGCGGCTAGCTGAAGAGCGCTGTTGATCCGGATGGCCGAGGGACATGACAACCGGGCGGTGGTGGTGGCGGTGCCGGCGCGGCAGGCCTCGTCGCGTCTGCCGGGCAAGGTGATGGCGGACATCGGCGGGCAGCCGATGCTGCGCCGCGTGCTGGAGCGCTGCCGCCAGGCCAGGGGGGTGGCTGCGGTGCTGGCCTGCAGCGACAGCGCCGAGGTGCTGGAGGCCGCCGCCGGCTGGGGGTTTCCCGCCCTGGCCACCGCCGAGAGCTGCAGCAGCGGCAGTGAGCGACTGGCTTCGGTGGTGGATCAGCTGGTGGCGGCTGGTGGCGCAGCGCCGCAGCGCACCCTGGTGATCAACGTGCAGGGCGACCAACCCCTGCTCGATCCGGCCATTCTCGACACGATGATCGCCCGCTCCGCAGATGGGGCGGGCCACTGGTCGGCGGTGATCACTCCGGTGTATCCGCTGGCCCCGGAGAAGATCCACGACCCCAATGTGGTGAAAGTGCTGCGGGCCAGCAGCGGCCGGGCGATCACCTTCTCCCGCAGTGCCCTGCCCCACGTGCGGGATCTGCCCCCCGAGCTGTGGCACGAGCGCACCACCTACTGGGGCCACGTGGGCATCTACGGCTATCGGGCCGATGTGCTGGCCGGCTGGAGCGCTCTGCCCGCCTCTCCCCTGGAGGAGCTGGAGAAGCTGGAGCAACTGCGACTGATCGAGGCGGAGATCCCCATCGCCACCTTCCGGGTGGAGACGGATTGCCTGTCCGTGGATACGGCGGCCCAGCTGGAACAGGCTCGCAGCCTCTTTGGCATTCTCTGATTTGGACTTTTCTGATGATTGGGTTCCGATTTCTGCTTGGTGGCAGCAAGATGAAAGGATGGACTTTCTCGGTGGGCCTTTGCGGGCGCGCGCCAGCTCACGATGACATCAAAGCCGGTTGTGCATTTGCATGTAGGCATTCATAAGACCGGCTCAACATTTCTGCAGCGAGTGTTTCAGCAGAGCCTTTCGGGGCCTCGTTCTGGCGATGTCGCCTATATTCCGTTTCCTGATGTGCGCAGCCGAATTACACCTGCTGTCCTGCAGGCGGCAAAAGTAGTTGGCGGTTTAGGTGGTGTTGGCTTGCGGGATTGTCAGGCATTGCTTGCGGCTTCTATGGAGCGTGCCGGCTCGATGTTTCTTTCCGATGAAAACCTTCTTGGTTCGCTGTATCGCTTTTCCAGGGAGAGGGGAGTCTATCCAGGTGCGCAAGAAAATCTTCAAGTCATTGCTGGCTTATTTAAGCGAGATGCTGACATAGTGATCTATCTCTCGATCCGTAATTATGCAAGCTGGCTGGAATCTGTATATCTTCAGTTCTTGAAAAAGAGAAAGAAGCTGATTTCGTTCGAAGAATTTCTTGGGCTGGCCTGCGTCGAGTCGATTTCCTGGTATTCGCTGGTTTGCCGTTTGAGCGAAGCCATTCCATCGGCGAGGATTGTCTTGTGGCGCTATGAAGACTTTGTTGATAATAACCAAAAAATCCTCAACAGCATTTCCAGCGTGCTTGGAGATGTCAAGTTGACCATGGTTGATTTTGATGGCAATCCTTCACTCTCTGTTGTTGCTTACGACGCATTGATGGCTGCGCGAGTTGCCGGCATCCGGAATGGAGATGCCCGCAAGCTGGTTAAGTTCGTCCGCAAGCATTTTGCTGTGACCAGCGGCTATCCCAAGCCACAGCTGTTTGGCAAAGGCGATGTTGATCTCTTGTCTAAGCAATATGAAAACGATCTTGCCTTATTGTGTGAATTGACCAATGTTTGCTTTCTTGGTTGAGCGTATTGCCTGCGAATGTTTCTGCTTGGTTGGAGTCGATCTGCTCGAGAACTGACCTCGATGACCGGAGAGGATTGGGGCGTTCGTCAGCTGTTGCCTTCCCGCCAGCCATGGCGCTGCAGCGCCGCCAGTTCCCCCCGGCTGGCCAGCAGGGCTTCGCCCAGCTCCCGCAGGGCGCCGTCGCCACCGCGCTGGCGCAGCACCCAGTCGGCCTGGCGGCGCACGCCCCGGGCGGCATCGGCCGGGGCCACCAGCAGGCCGGTCACGGGCCGCACGGCCAGGTCGTTGAGGTCATCGCCGAGGAAGGCGGTGTGCTCACGGGCCATCCCCAGCTCCTGGCGCAGCTGTTCCAGGCCCCGCTGCTTGTCGCCCACGCCGACGCGGCAGTGGCTGATGTCCAGGTGGCGCGCCCGTTGCTCGATGGCGCCGCTGCGGCCGCCGCTGAGCAGGGCCACGGCGATGCCGGCGCGCTGCAGCATGCGCACCGCCAGGCCGTCACGCACATCGAAGCGCTTCACCACCCGGCCCTCCTCGTCGTAGTGGAGGCCGCCGTCGGTGAGCACCCCATCCACGTCGCACACCAGCAGGCGAATGGCGCGCAGGCGGGGCCGCAGCATCTGGCCTCGCAGGTGCGAGCGCAGATGCAGACCGCTCAGGCTTGCCATCTCAGGCCCCCCTCACAGCGTGCTCACCGCCATGCCGCCTTCCACGGCCTCCCGGATCGCCAGCAGTTGCTCCAGCAGCGCCTCCAGCCGGTGCAGCGGCACCATGTTCGGCCCGTCGCTCAGGGCGTTCTCGGGGTCGGGGTGCACCTCCATGAACAGCCCGTCCACGCCCACCGCCACCGCGCCGCGGGCCAGGGGCGCCACGAACTCCCGCTGCCCGCCTGAGCTGCTGCCCCGACCCCCCGGTTGCTGCACCGCATGGGTGGCATCGAAGATCACCGGGCAGCCCAGGGCCTGCAGCTGGGGCAGGCTGCGGTAGTCCACCACCAGCGTGTTGTATCCGAAGCTGCTGCCCCGCTCCGTGAGCCACAGCCGGCCACTGCTCGCCTCCAGGCCGCATTCGGCCAGCTTGCCCACCACCTGGGCCATGTCCCACGGTGCCAGGAACTGGCCCTTTTTCACATTCACCACCTTGGCGCTGCCGGCCACGGCCTCGGCGGCCGCCTCCAGCAGGTCGGTCTGCCGGCACAGAAACGCCGGGATCTGCAGCACGTCCACCGCCTGGGCGGCAGCGGCGGCCTGGTGGCTCTCGTGGATGTCGGTGAGCACCTTCACCCCGAAGCGCTCGCCCACCTCCGCCAGGATCGCCAGGCCCTCCTCGGGGCCAGGGCCGCGGAAGGATTTGCCCGAGCTGCGGTTGGCCTTGTCGAAGCTGGCCTTGAACACGTACTCCACCCCCAGCCGTCGGCACAGGTCGCTCACCTGCTCGGCCACCTGCAGCACCAGGTCGCGGTTCTCGATCACGCACGGGCCGGCGATCAGGCGCAGGGGGGAGGTCATCGGATTGACAGTGGAAAAGAGGGAATCAGGAGACGGGAAAACAGGCAAGACGCGAAAAAACAGGCAAAGACAGTTGGACCCTGTGGCTGAGATGGCGCCTAGGGGCCGCTGCGGCTGAAGCCAGCCTGGACCAGGTCGTGGAGCCGCAGCAGGCCGGTCACCCGGCCGGGCTGGTCGGCCTCCACCACCGGCAGCACCGAGATCGCCTTGCGGGGGTTGCGCTCCATCAGCTCCAGGGCCGTCGCCGCCAGCTCATCGGCGGTGATGGTGATCGGATCAGCCGTAGCCATCTGGCCGGCGGTCACCTGGCCCCAGGCCCCAGGATCGTGCCGTTGCAGGGTGCGGCGCAGGTCGCCATCGGTGATCAGACCCGCCAGTCGGGTGGGCTCGCCCGGGGCATGCACCCAGCTGGCGCCCAGGCTGCCGCGGCTGCTGCTGCCCAGGGTGAGGTGCGCGATCACCGCCGGCAGCGGGGCATCAGGCGCCAGGGGGGTGACCTCGCTGGCCGGCACCATCACATCCGCCACGGTGAGCGTGAGCTGGCGGCCCAGGGAGCCCGCCGGGTGGTTGATGGCGAAATCCTCCGGCGAGATGCCGGCCCGCTCCATCCACACTGCCGCCAGGGCATCGCCGATTGCCATCGCCACCGCCGTGCTGGCCGTCGGCGCCAGGTTCAGCGGGCAGACCTCCCGGTCCACCGAGCCGTCGAGCACCACGTCGCAGCCCCGGGCCAGGCTCGAGTCGATCCGCCCCACCAGGGCAATCCGCGCCGTTCCCCGCCGCCTCAGGTGGGGAAGGATTGCCAGCAGCTCCTCGGTTTCGCCGCTGTTGGAGAGCAGCAGGGCCACATCGTCGGCATGGACAATCCCCAGATCTCCATGCAGGGCATCCACGGGGTTGAGGAACACCGCCGTCAGCCCGATCGAGGAAAAGGTGGCGGCGATCTTGCGGGCCACGATGCCGCTCTTCCCCACCCCGGTGATCACCAGCTTGGCCCGCCGCTGCCGGCAGGCCTCCAGCTGGCGCAGGGCCAGTTCCACCTGGCCGGCATCCAGCCGCTGGGTGGCGGCGGCGATTGCGGCCGCCTCTTCCTCCAGGCAGCGGGTGAGGGCGGACAAGGAAGCCTGCAGGGTGGGCGCCATCCTCTCAGGTCTGCCCCGGGGCCTCTGATGTCTGCCCCGGGGCCGTTACCTCACCGAGCAGCCTGGCCTCCCTGAAGCCGTGCCGGGCCAGCTGTTCCAGCGCGGTCTCTGCCGCCGTGGCGGGGATCGCCGCCAGCAGGGGGCCGCAGGTCTGGGGGTCGATCAGCAGACCATGCAGGGCGGCGCTGGCGGGGCCCTGGAGCACCACCGGACCCGCCAGCAGGGCGAGGGCCCGGGCGTTGGCTGGGGCCAGGCTGCTGGCCCGGCCCCGCTCCAGCAGGTCCAGCGCCCCCGGCAGGGCCGCCACGGCGCCGCCATCGAGTCGCACCGTGAGCTGGGCGGGGCTGGCGGCCAGCATCTCGCCGAGGTGGCCCAGCAGGCCGAAGCCGGTGATGTCGGTGCAGGCGCTGCAGCCCAGCTCCTGCAGCAGGGGGACCAGGGGCGCCTGGCTCTGCTGCATCTGCTCCAGGGCGGCGTCAATCCACGCTGCCCTGGCGTCTCCGGCCATGGCAGCGGCGAACAGCACGCCAGTGCCGAGCGGCCGGGTGAGGATCAGGGACTGCCCGGCCCGCAGGGGGCCCTTCGGCCAGTGGCGAGCGGGCGCCACGCTGCCGTTCACGCTCAGGCTGAGGGCCAGGCCGGCGCCGTCGCGGGCCTCCAGGGTGTGGCCCCCAACCAGCTCAGCCCCCAGGGGGTCGAGCACCGAGCGGATGCCGGCCAGGGTGTGGGCCAGGGCCTGCTGCTGGATCGCCGCCGCCGCTTCCGGCAGGGTGACCACGGCCTGGGCGCTGACCATCCGGGCGCCACTGGCCCAGAGGTCGCTGCAGGCGTGCAGGGTGGTGAGCCGGGCGTTCAGCCAGGGGTCATCCACCAGGGCAGGAAAGCCGTCCACGCTCTGCAGCAGCAGCTCGCCGCCCTCGAGCTGGCCCAGTACGGCGGCGTCCTCGGCCTTCCCCCCCAGCCCCGCCTGGCGCAGGCCCGCCTCCAGGGTGCCTGGGGCCAGCTTGGCCGCGCAGCCCCGGCAGGCCATCGGTTCACCCCTGCCCAGGGTCTGCCTGCCGTCCATGGCCCCGGCCTGCTGGAAGCGGGCCATGAAGCGGCGGTCGATGTGCTGTTTCCAGCGCCACAGCAGCGGGCTCGGCCCCAGGGCCAGGGGCCCCCACAGGGCGATCGCCGCCGGTGCTTCGCCGCGGCTGAGGTCGGCCAGCAACTGCAGGGCCCGGCGCTGGGGACGCCATGCCCGCAGCCGCCGGGGGGGCTCTCCGGCCGCCAGGCAGAGGGCCAGGTTGGCCGCCAGGGTGGGGGCCGCCCGCACCGCCCACACCCCCGAGGGCGGCCGCGGCGCGGCGCCCAGCACGCCGCAATCGCCCACGGCGAAGATGCGCGGCTGCCCCTCCACCTGCAGGCAGGCCGTGGTGCGTATTCGGCCGTCGCCATCGCAGGGGAGACCGGCCTCCGCCAGCCAGGCCGGCGCCCGGCTGCCCGTGCAGGCCAGCTCGGCCGGCCGATCAGCCGCCACGCGCCGCCGCACCGCCACGCCGGCCTGGCGCAGCAGGCGCTCGCCCAGGGGCCGGGCGGCGGTGGGCTGCAGGTGCAGCTGGTCGCCCCGCAGCAGCAGCTCCAGGGCCTGGTCGGGCTGGCGGCCGCGCAGGGCCAGGGCCAGCTCCACCGCCGCCGCACCGCCGCCGCGGATGCGCAGGGGCTGGGCCTCCGCCGGGCGCTGCTGGAGCCAGTGCAGGAAGGGCTCCAGCGGTTTCACACCGATCCGGCAGCCGTCCAGGTTGCTGGTGGTGGCGCCCAGATCAAGGCTGAGCCAGTCCCAGACGAGGGGTGGGCGGCCGGCGAGCAGAAGCTGGCGGCCCGCCAGCTCGAGCCCGCTGATCTCGGCGATCACCAGGGTCACATCCACGGCGGCGCACAGCCGGCGCAGGTCGATGCTGCACTCCTCCAGGGCGTACACGCCCGCCACAAGGCCGGGGAGCATGCCGGAATAGAGGGCAGTGCTGGCCCGGTTCACCAGGGTGATCGCGGCGGGTGGCCGCTGGCCGCGCATCAGCCAGCGCAGCAGCAGCAGGGCGTGGGTGTGGCCGCCGCCCGCCAGCAGCAGCTGCTGGGCCGGCGGCCTTGGGGAGGTCATCGACGGCGTCAGGGCACTCGGCTCAGAAGGGCAGGGGCAGGAAGGCCTTGGCGGCCAGCGGCGCCAGGAACTGGAGCACGCCCAGGGCCCCGCCCAAGGCGGCCGAGCCCATGCCATTGCCGCCACCGTCCGGTTTGGCTTCGGGGGCGGCCACCTGCTTGGCTGCTTCGCGCAACTGGCGGGCCTCGGCCTCCTCGCCGCGGGCCGCATACAGCGAGGCCGCGTAGTCGAAGTCGCTGGCTGCCAGCTGGCGCTGGCCCAGCTCGCTGCGGGTGATGGCCCGGGCCAGCCAGCTCACCGCCGCGGCCGGCTCGCGCCGGATCGCCTCGCTGAACCACTGCTCGGCCTCGGGCATCCGCCCCTGACGGGCCGCTTCCACGCCGGCGTTGTGCAGCTCCCCGAAACTGAGCAGGTTGGGGTCCAGACCACGGGCTCCCTGCCAGTGGGCGCGGCTGAGGGCGCCGCCGTCCAGCAGCGCCCCGCCCAGGTCGGCCTGGCGCAGATCGGTGCCCTCCAGCCGGGCACCGCGCAGGTCGGCACCGCGCAGGGAAGCCCCGAGCAGGCTGGTGAAGCTGAGGTCGGCGCCGTTGAGCCGGGCGCCATCCAGCCGGGCCTGGCTGAGGTTGGCGCGCTGCAGCCGCGCGCCGCGCAGATCCACATCGGCCAGCTGGGCATGCACCAGGTCGGCGCCCGCCAGCTCGCAGTTGGGGCAGCGTCGCTGCTCCATCAGCTGCACCAGCTCCGTGCTGGCCAGGGCGGCCGGCGCGCCGGCGAGTGTGAGCGGGGCCAGGGCTGCCATGCCGGTCAGCCGCAGCCGCAGGCGGCCAAGAGAAGGGGCCTCTGGCGGAGACGGGGTCCGGCAGTGCGCTGTCATGGCCTGGATCCCTTTGCCTGCCTTATAGCGTCCCGGCGGCGGCGTTTCAGCTCGCGCAGGCCCTGCCGCCAGCGCTGCCGGCCCTGCCGCCCAGCCAAGGCGTACCGCCGCTGGCGATGGCAGGCCACCAGCTCGCTGAACGGTGGGGCCAGCAGCGGATGCTGTGCACTGGCCCGGGTCGCCAGCTGCTCCAGGGTCTCCCCCGGTTCGGCCTCCAGCCCCAGCTGGGCCAGCAGCCGCAGCAGCCCGCGCAGGTCGCGCTCGTGGGGATCGCCGGGCCGCTGCCCCAGGCGCAGCAGCACCAGCCCCGACGCCAGGCCGGCGGCGATCCCGGCCAGGACCAGCCAGCCCAGGGCCCAGCGCTGCCTGCCCAGCAGCCTGTTGAGCAGCTCCTCCTGGCGTGCCTGGTCGAAGCCCAGCCACCAGCGGCTCCAGGCCATTTCCAGCCCCCACCACTGCCGTTGCAGCCAGCGCCAGGGGCCCGGGACGGTGCGGTGAGGATCCCCCGAACCTCCGCCATCCGCCGCGCTGCCGCCCCCCACCCAGCTGCTGGGGTCCAGCGCCAGCCAGCCCTGCCCGGGCAGCCATACCTCGCTCCAGGCATGGGCGTCGCTCTGCCGCAGTTCCAGATAGCTGGCCCCGCCCAGCGGCTCCACCCAGGTGCCGCCCAGATAGCCGCTCACCACGCGGCTGGGCACCCCGGCGGCGCGCATCAGGGCGCTGAAGGCACTGGCGTAGTGGCCGCAGAAGCCCACCCGTCGCTCGAACAGGAAGCGGTCCAGACCATCGGGCCCCGCCAGCACCCCCGGCTGGCGGTCGTAGCGGAACCCCTGCTCCAGGAACCAGGCTCGGGCGGCCTGCACCCGGGCCGCCGGGTCGGCCAGGGCGGCCCACTGGCGGCCCTGGGCCAGCAGCCGGGGATTGCGGTTGGCCGGCAGCACCAGCTCGCTCAGCCGCGGCGGCTGGCGCTGCCAGGCCGGGGGGGCGCCGGTCTCGAGCAGTCGGTAGCTGCGCCGCTCCAGGGCGGGCCGCAGCAGTCGCAGCTCGCCGTTGGCCTGGGGGCGCAGCTTGCCATCCAGGGGCTGGCCGCCGCCGCTCCAGGGCACGGCCGTGAACCGGCTCGGCTCCACCAGCCAAACCTGATCCCCCCCCGCCGCCGCTGCGGCTGGGGGGAGTGGGCGAGCCGGCTCCACCCGGCCGCTCTCCGCATCTGCCCCCCTCTGCCAGCGCTGGCCGTCGAAGTCGGGATGCACCAGCACCCGCCAGTAGCGCTGGGCCGGCGGCGGCGGCCGGTCGTCGCTGAAGGCCACTCGGGCGGCCGGACTGGTGTTGTCCACCAGGGTGGCGATCGAGCCGGGGTCGAGGCTGTCGCTCAGGCCCGTGCCGGCCCTGGCGCCGGGGCCGCCGGCGGCCGTACCGAAGGGGCCGATGCGGGGCAGCAGCAGGAACAGCACCAGGGCCACGGGCAGCGCCGCGGCCAGCAGCCGCAGGCTGCGCCGCAACAGCTGGGGCCAGGCCAGGGCGAGGTTGGTCTCCAGCTGCAGCAGCCCCGCCAGGCTGAGCAGGGCCGCCAGCAGCTGCAGCAGGCTGGGCAGCAGGTCGGCCTGCTGGGCCGCCAGCAGCCCGCAGATCACCAGCTGCAGCAGGGCCACGAGCCGGCGGCCGGCCCGGTCCCGGGCCTCCCGCAGCTTGAGGGCCGCCATCAGCCCCAGGGCCAGGGTGAAGGCGCCCAGCAGCCAGCCCGGGTCGAGGCCCAGGCAGCCCAGTCCGAGCACCGCCAGGGTGAGCCACTGCAGCCGCTTCGGGGGCAGGGGGGCGCTGGCCATCAGCGGCTCAGGGCCAGGGCCCGCAGGCAGCGCTCCCGGTGCTCCTTGCCCTGGCCGGGGGGGATGGGCTGATCGGGCAGGAGCAGGCCGAAGCGTTCACCGGCCTGGCTGCGCTGCCAGACCGCCGCACTGAGGTGTTCCAGGGCCTGCTCATGGGGCACATGGGGGGCCAGGGTGAGCCAGGGGGGCTGGTGGCCCTCCGCCTGGAACAGCTTGGTGAGGCGGCCGCGGCCCTGGGCCAGGGCCTTCCAGGCCAGGCGGCTCTGGCTGTCCTCGGGGCGCTGGGGGCGCAGGTCGTGCCAGTGGTCGATGCCCTCCCCTCTGGCCGCCGCTGCGGGGCCACCGGGGGGCTGGGGCAGCGGGATGGGGGCCAGGGCGACCGGGCCGCGCCGCCGCGCCGGGATCACCAGCTGGGGCACGGGCGGCTGCCAGCGGCTCCAGCACACGAACAGCCCCAGGGGGGCCGTGCTGCGGATCAGCAGTGCTCCCGGGGTCTGGAATCCGCGCCGCCGGCAGTGCCACTCCAGCAGCAG
The DNA here is from genome assembly GCA_040399225.1 of Prochlorococcaceae cyanobacterium. GTDB lineage: Bacteria > Cyanobacteriota > Cyanobacteriia > PCC-6307 > Cyanobiaceae > NIES-981. The sequence continues at coordinate 12,455 of JBBASN010000019.1, forward strand.
CGGGTTGACGCCGGCGCGCAGCCGCAGCGGCGGGCTGGGCGGGCCGTCCGCCAGCCGCAGCTCGATGCCCTCGCGCCAGCTGTCGCTGTGGAGCAGCAGGGGGTAGGCCAGCCTTGCGTCGGCGAAGCCGGGGGCGGGGGTTGCGCAGCGCAGTTCCAGCCCCTGCAGGTTGGCGTGGGTGAGGTGCATGGCCAGCAGCAGCAGCGCCAGCAGCAGAAAGCTCAGCAGCAGCGGGCCGTTGCGCTGGGTCTGGATGCCCACCACCTGCAGCAGCGCGGCACCGGCCAGCCACAGGCCCCCGAAGCGCGTCGGCAGGATGTAGAGGTTGCGCAGGTGCAGGCGCAGCGCCTCCCCTGTGTGCAGCCGGCCCAATCCCTCCGGCCACCGCCGCTCGCTATGGGAAGGCGTTTCGGCGGAGGGGGTTTCAGCGGATCGCATCCACCTGCTCCAGCAGGGCGCGGCTGAGCTGGCCGCTGGCGGCAGGATCGAGCCGGTGCTCGGCCACCGCCGGGAACACCGCCTGCACGTCATCCGGGGTCACGAACGCGCGCCCCTCCAGCAGGGCCCAGGCCCGGGCGGCCGCCAGCAGCCCCTGGGAGGCCCGGGGGGAGAGGGGCGCCCCGGGGGCCTGGGCGGTGCGGCTGGCGGCCACCAGGTCGAGCAGGTAGTCGAGCAGGGTGTCGCTGCAGTGCTGGCCGCGGCAGTGCTGCTGCAGGGCGAGCAGGTCGTCCGGCTGGCGGCCGGTGGCCAGCCCGGAGAGGGGCAGGGCCTGGCCCGCCAGCAGGGCCCGCTCCGCCGCCCGCTCCGGGAAGCCGAGGCTGAGGCGCATCAGGAAGCGGTCGAGCTGGGATTCCGGCAGGGGGGCGGTGCCCACCTGGTCGAGGCTGTTCTGGGTGGCGATCACCATGAACGGCCGGGGCAGGGGGTGGCTGGTGCCATCCACGCTCACCCGGCCACTGGCCATCGCCTCCAGCAGGGCGCTCTGGGTGCGGGGGCTGGCCCGGTTGATCTCGTCGGCCAGCAGCACCTGGGTGAACAGCGGCCCGGGCTGGAAGCGGAAGCTGCCGCTGGCCGGGTCGAGCACGTTGATGCCGGTGAGATCGGCCGGCAGCAGGTCGCTGGTGAAGCTCACCCGGCGGAAGTCCAGGGCGAAGCTGCGGGCCAGGGCCTCGGCCAGGGTGGTCTTGCCGGTGCCGGGCAGGTCCTCCAGCAGCAGGTGGCCGCCGGACAGCAGGCAGCTCAGGGCCAGGCGCACGCTTGGCTCTTTGCCGAGCAGCACCCGGCCAATGGCCTCCACCTGGTCGTCGAGGCGTGTGGTCAACGGCGGCAGCGGGCTGGGCTGCCCCGATTGTGGCCCTGCCGCCGCCCTAGCGTTCGCCGATGGCCCGTGCCGATGCCACCCAGCGCCACGGCGGCAACCTGGCCGCGGCTGCGCGGCAGCTGGGGCGGCGGCCCGGCTCCCTGCTCGATGCCAGTGCCTCGCTGGTGCCCTTCGGGCCGCCCCTGGCGTTGCGGCTGGCCCTGGTGCGGGCGGTGGCCGGCTCGCCGCTGCGGGTCTACCCCGACCGCGACTGGCAGGACCTGCGGCGCTGCCTGGCGGAGCTGCATGATCTGGCGCCCGCCTGGGTGCTGCCCGGCAACGGCGCCGCCGAGCTGTTCACCTGGGCCGCCCGCGACGCGGCGGCGGCTGGCGTCAGCCTGCTGCCGGCGCCGGGATTTGCCGACTACCAGCGTGCCCTCGCCTGCTGGGGCGGCGTCCACCGGTCCTGGGCCCTGCCCCTGGACTGGGACGGGCCCTTCCCCCAGCCCTTCCCCCAGCCCCCTGCCAGCGCTGGGGAGGCCGCGGTGCTCTGGATCACCAACCCCCACAACCCCACCGGCCAGCTCTGGAGCCGGGCCGCCCTGGAGCCCCTGCTGGCCCGCTTTGCCCTGGTGATCTGCGACGAGGCCTTCCTGCCGCTGGTGCCGGGCGGCGAGGCCCAGTCGCTGATCCCCCTGCTGGCCCAGCATCCCAACCTGGTGGTGATCCGCAGCCTCACCAAGTTGCTGGCGGTGGCCGGATTGCGGCTGGGCTATGCCCTCGGCAGCCCGGAGCGGCTGGAGCGCTGGACGGGGTGGCGGGATCCCTGGCCCCTCAACGGTCTGGCCCTGGCGGCGGCGGAGGCGGTACTGGCCCGGCCTGGCTGGCTGACCAGCTGGACGGCGCGGGTGCAGCACTGGGTGGCCCGGGAAGGGCCCTGGCTGGGCGAACAACTGGGGTGCTGGCCCCAGTTCAGGGTGCTGCCATCGGCCGCCAATTTCCTGCTGCTGCGCGGCGAGCAGGACCTTGGCTCCCTGGCCGGGGCCCTGGCCGATCGCCATGGCGTGCTGGTGCGGCAGTGCCAAACGTTTGCCGGGCTGGACGGCCGTTGGCTGCGGCTGGGGCTGCAGGATCGCCGCGGCAACCGGCGATTGCTGCGCGCCCTGGCCGCCGAGCTCCCCCCGGCCCCCTACACCAGCTCTGCCAGCAGATCGGCCAGCCGCTGATCGGCAGCGCGCTCCGCCAGCTGGGCCATGCCCTGGCGCATGGCCGCCAGCGGATCGGCCTCCCCCTGGACGCCCCGCAGGCGTGGGCCCAGCAGACGCCAGAGGGTGCGCTCCAGGGTGGGGCTCTGCGGCTCGTGCTGCTGCACGATCACGGCGGCGCCCAGGGCGGCGGCAGCTTCGGCGTTGGCGTCCTGGTGGCGGTCGGCCGCGGCCGGATAGGGCACCAGGATCGCCGGCGTGCCGCACACCGCCAGCTCGCTGAGGGCCCCGGCGCCGGAGCGGCTGATGGCCAGGTCGCAGTGCTGCAGCAGGCCCGCCATGGTGTCGCAGAACGGCCGCTCCACCACCCCTTCAGGCAGGGGGCCGCCGCTCTCCGGGTCGTTGTGGCCGGTGAGGTGCACCACCCGCACGCCCGCCTCGCTCAGCCGGGGCAGCAGGGGCCGCAGCATGCGGTTGAGGCCCACGGCCCCTTGGCTGCCACCCATCACCACCAGCAGGGGACCGTCGCCGGCGGGCAGCCAGTCGGGGGGTGAGGTGGCCTCCAGAAAGGCGTGGCGGACCGGGGTGCCGGTGACCAGCGGCCGGCTGCCAGGTAGCCGTTCGGCAGCGGCCGGCAGCCCCACCGCCACCCGGCTGCACAGGCGACCCAGCAGGCGGGTGACGCGGCCGGGAACGGCATTGCTCTCGTGCAGCACCACCGGGATGCGGCTCCAGCGCGCCGCCAGGATCGCCGGGGCGGCGATGTAGCCGCCGCTGCTGAACACCACATCGATCCGCTCCCGGCGGATCAGGCGGCGCACGGTGCGGGTGGCGGCCAGCAGCCGCAGCAGGTTGAGCAGCTTGCGCAGACCCCGCCCCTGCAGCCCGCCGGCCTTCACCGTGTGCAGGGGGTACTGGCTGGGCACCAGGTCCCGCTCCAGCCGGTCCGGCACCCCCAGCCACTGGATCTGCCACTGGGGCGGCAGCGCCTCGGCCACCGCCAGGGCGGGAAACAGGTGCCCACCGGTGCCACTGGCGGCGATCAGGAGCCTGGGCATGGAAGGGGGCTGCGGGCGCGCCTAACTTAAAAGCCGTTCCCTCAGGCGCATGGGGCCCTTCCGCGTTCAACGCCCACGTCTCCGGTCCCGTCTCCGGTCCGCTCTCCATGCCACCCGCCGGCCCGCGGCCGGGCTGGCCATGGCCTTCGGCCTGATCACCGCGGCCAGCTGGCTGCCGCTGCGGGCAGCTCCCCCCACACCCCAGCTGCTGCAGTCGCTGGAGGCCGCCTTCAACGGCGAAGGGGAGCTGCAGTCCCTGTTGCAGTCGGGCCCGGGGCTGGATCCCGGCCTGGTGGAGCGTCAACGCCGGGTGCTGCGGACCCAGTTCCCCGATGCCCGCTGGCAGTTCACCCCTGGCCCGGCCCAGGGCGATGGCCGCTCCACCGTCACCGTGCAGGTGCGGGGCAGCCGTCAGGACGGACCCCTGCGCTTCCTCCTGCAGGCCGAGCAGCAGCTGGCCCTGGACAGCGACGGCCGCCGGATCACCAGCCAGACCGTGCTCCGGGAGCAGTCGATCCTGCGCAGTGGCGAGGCGGATCTGGCCGTGACCCTGCAGATCCCCGACGTGGTGCTCACGGGCCAGCGCTACGACGTGGACGTGCTGCTGGATGAGCCGCTGGAGGGCGCCATCGTGGCTGGCGGGATCGTGGAGCTCACCCCTGAGCAGGCCACCAGCCTGGAGAGCCCCAGCCTGCAGCTGGGAGCCCTGGGTGGCGGTGGCCTGTTCCGCACGGTGCAGGCCCCGCTCGCCCCGGGCAGCCAGACCTGGGCGGTGCTGCTGGTGCACCCGCAGGGGTTGCTGAGCGTGAGCAAGCGGGTGCGGGTGGTGGCCGACAAGGCCCAGCTGAGGCCCTGATCCGCGCTCAGCGCAGGTCGCCGGGCAGCAGATAGCCCTTGCCGCCGCGGTCGAGCCGCTCGAAATGCCGCTCCAGATAGGCATTGCGGCTCGCCTCCCGCCGGTCGAGCCGGCCGTCGGCGTTGCGGTCGAGCTGGTCGAAGAGCTGGCGCAGCCGCTGCTGGTAATGCTGCTCCTCGCTGGCCTGCGCCGGGGCGCCCCACACCAGAAGCAGGGCCGCCAGGGCCGCGGTCAGGGCTGGGATCGGTCTGGTCATGGCGTCAGACTATGCAGCCTCTCCGGGTCCGTTATTGCCCAGTTCCAGGCAAGCTGTGACCAGATGTTTCCGGCGGAACCGATGGCGTCTGGCCAGCGCATCTGGGTGATCGATGACGATCCCGAACTGCGCAAGATGGTGGGCACCTACCTCACCGATCAGGGCTACGACGTGCGCTGCCTGGCCAACGGCGAGCAGCTGATCGCCCGCCTGGCCAGCCAGCGGCCCGACCTGGTGGTGCTCGACCTGATGATGCCCGGCGACGACGGCCTCACGATCCTGCGCCGCCTGCGCGACGGCGGCGACGATCTGCCGGTGGTGATGCTCACCGCCCGGGGGGATGCGGTGGACCGGATCATCGGCCTGGAGCAGGGCGCCGACGACTACCTGGCCAAGCCCTTCCTGCCCCGCGAACTGAGCGCCCGGATCGAGGCCGTGCTGCGCCGCCGGGTGGCCCTGCCCGCCGGCACGCCCCTGGCGGATGGGGAGCGGGTCCCCATCGGCGAGCAGGTGCTCGACCTGGCGGCCCGCACCCTGGAGCAGGGCGGGCAGATCACCGTGCTCACCACGGGGGAATACGCCCTGCTGAGCGCTTTTGTGCAGCACCCCCACCGGCCCCTCTCGCGCGAGCGGCTGGTGGAGCTGGCCCGCGGACCCGAGTCGGCCACCGACAGCCGCAGCATGGACGTGCAGGTGTCGCGGTTGCGCAAGCTGGTGGAACCCGATCCCGGCCGTCCCCGCTACCTGCAGACGGTGTGGGGCTACGGCTATGTGTTCGTGCCCGATGGCCAGCCTCGCAGCCGTTAAGTACGGCCTGGCCGGGCTGGGGGTGGCCCTGCTCAGCACGGCCCAGCTGCAGCTGCTGCTGGCCGAGCGCCTGCAGCGCGACCGCATCGCCCAGCAGGGCCCGGAGGTGCTGTTCCAGCTGCGGCTGGCGGAGCTGGCCCTCGACCGCCTGCCGCCCGGCAAGCTCGCCCGGCTGAGCGGCCTGCCGCTGCGGGTGGGGGACAGCCCTCCCACCACGGCCGAGGGGCAGCTGGAGGGCCAGGCCCGGCTGCTGCGCCAGCAGCTCTGCCCCGCCATCAGTCCCTGCCCGGTGGTGCTGCCGGCGGCGGCGGAGCGCCGGGGTGTGTGGGTGGAGGTGCTGGCGCCGCTCGATCCGGTGTGGCTGCTGGTGCCGATCCCGCCCGTGCGTCCCTGGCCGCCGGACCCCTGGCTGCTGCTGGCGGGTCTGGGTCTGGGGGCCAGCTCGGCCCTGCTGCTGTTTTTCTGGTGGGAGGTGCAGCGGCCCCTGCGCCAGCAGCAGCAGGCACTGGCGCGGGTGGGCCGGGACCAGTGGCCCGACCCCCAGCGGGAGCGGGGTACTGCTGTGGTGCGCCAGTTGATCGGCCGCTTCAACGCCATGGTGCAGCGGCTGCAGGCCGGCGAGCGGGAGCGGGCGGTGATGCTGGCTGGCATCGCCCACGACCTCAAGAGTCCGCTCACCCGTCTGCGCTTCCGGCTCAGCCTGGCCGGTCTGCCCGCCGCGGACCTGCAGCAGGCGGAGGCGGACATCACCGCCATGGAACGGATCACCGGCCAGTTCCTGCAGTTCGCCGGTGGTGTGGACCAGGAGGCCGCCGTGGCGGTGCCGCTCGACCTGCTGCTTGCCGAGCAGACCGCCGGCATCGCCTCGGCCGACCTCGCCCTGGCCCTGGAGCCGCTGGAGCGGGTGGTGCGGCCGGTGGCCCTGGGGCGCGCCGTGGCCAACCTGATCGACAACGCCCGCAGCTACGGCGCCCCTCCCCTGCTCCTGCAGCTGGAGGCGGCTGCGCCGGAGGGCCTGGGCTTCCGGATCGTGGTGTGGGATGGCGGGCCTGGCATCGCCGCCGAGCGCTGGCAGCAGGCCCTGATGCCGTTCCAGCGCCTGGATGCGGCCCGGGGCGGCAGCGGCCGCTGCGGCCTGGGGCTGGCAATCGCGGCGCGGGTGGCCCGGGGCCACGGCGGCCAGCTGGAACGGCTGGAGGGCAGCGGCAGCGGCCCGCAGCGCTTCGGCATCGCCATCCGTGGTCGCTCGATCGCGGCGTCCCCGGCCCCGGATTGCCCGGGCTGAGCCCACTGGCTGCAAGGGGTCTGGGCTTCTGGACGGATTTGGTCACAGATTCGGGGAGGGTGCGTAGCACTTCGCCGTGGCGCCCGCCGCAGAGTTCAGGGGCGGCAGCGCAGAGGCTGCCCGCCCTCACTCCACACCCCCTCTTCACCATGACCCTGCGCATCTCCAGCCTCACCCTGGCCCTCGCCGCCCTGGCCCTGCAGACCCCGGCCCAGGCCTTCCCCCACAGCCAACCCAACACCATCGTCTACGCCTATCCCCAGACCCAGGGCTATGCCCAGCAGCCCTATGCCCAGCAGCCCACCGCCTATCTGGTGCGTCGCCATGTGGTGGTGAGCCAACCACAGCCCCAGCCGGTCTACCGACCCCAGACCTACTACCGCCCCCTGCCCGTGGTCCAGCCCGGTTACGCCCCCCATCCCGGTTTCGCTCCGCCGCTGGTGAGCCGCTACGGCTACCCGGTCACCGACTACCCCGTGCCGGTTTATCCCTCGCGTCCCGCGCCCATCCTGGCCGGCGGCAATGGGCTGGGCCAGCAGCCCCGCACCTGCCAGCCGGTGGTGCCGCTGGTGGGGGCAGCCCTGGGCGGCACCGTGGGCGCGGTGATGGCCCACAACTCCCGCTCCCGCAACCGCATCTGGGCGTTGCCGATGGGCGCGGCGGTGGGCGGCATCCTCGGTGGGGTGGCCTCGGGCTGCTGAGCCAGCGGCGGACACCACCTGCCAGATCGCCCTTCAGCCTGCGCGGCTGAACCAGCGGGCCAGGGCCGACACGTCGTCGTTCCCGTGGCCCGCTTTCAGCAGGTCGTCCTCCAGCTCAGCCACCAGCCGGCTGATGGGCAGCTCCAGGCCGGCCTCGGCGGCGGCCTCCAGGGCGATGGCCAGATCCTTGCGGTGCAGGGCCAGCCGGAAGCCGAGCGGGAAGTGGCCCTCCAGCATGTTGGCGGCGCGGTTGTCCAGTGCCCAGGAGCCGGCCGCCCCCGCCCGCAGGGCCTCGCACACCTGGGGCATGGGCAGGCCCAGCCGCTGCCCCAGCGCAAGGGCCTCGGCCACGGCGGCATAGCTGCCGGCCACCAGCACCTGGTTCACGGCCTTGGCCTGCTGGCCGGCGCCCACCGGCCCCAGGTGGCTGATGCGGCCCCCCACCACCTCCAGCACGGGCCGGGCTCGCTCCAGGTCGGCCGCCGCAGCGCCCACCAGCACCGACAGGCTGCCGGCCCTGGCACCCTCCGTGCCGCCGGTTACCGGGGCGTCGATGTAGGCCACCTGCCGGCTGGCCAGCCGTTTGGCCAGCGCCCGGCTGCTGGCAGGCGCGATGGTGGAGAAATCCACCACCAGGCTGCCTGGCGCCAGGCCGGGCCCGGCCTGTTCGATCACCGCCTCGGCGGCCTGGTCGTCGCTCACGCACACACATAGCAGGGCAGCCCCGCAGGCGGCGTCGGCGGGGCTGCCCGCCAGCCGGGCCCCGCGCGCCAGCAGCGGCTGCTCGGGCCCGGGGCTGCGGTTGTGCACCCGCAGGGGAAAGCCGGCCGCCAGGAGGTTGGCGGCCATCGGTGCCCCCAGGGCCCCCAGGCCGATCCAGCCCAGGGCCGGCCGGTCAGATCTGGTCACAACTTGCCCAACGCTGAGTCACATCCCAGTCAAGCGAGTGGGCCAGGCTGGAGCGGTCAACACCGAGGTGCCATGACCACCCACTCCCGCCGCCGCCCGCTGCTGCTGGCCGCTGCCCTGCTGCTGCTGGCCAGCCCCCTCCAGGGCGGCCAGGCCCTGGCCGAGGGCCGCGAGGCGGCGCAACGCCAGCAGGCCGAAGCCATGGCCAAGCTCAGCAGCCAACAGCGGCAGCAGTATTTCGCGGCCCGCCGCGAGCTGGAGCAGCGCCACTCCAGCCAGCGCCAGGAGGCCCTCAAGGAGACGGAGGGCTGCGTGCTCAAGGCCCGCGACACCGCCGCGGTGGAGCGCTGCCAGAAGCAGTTCATCCGCAAGGGCAAGGAGGCGCGCCGCAGCCAGATGAACCAGCTCGCCGAGCTGCAGCGCCGCTACAACCTGCCCGGCTGGGGAGCTGAGCGCGGCGGCGACAAGGACGGCAGCCAGAAACCGGGCAAAGGGAAGTCAGGCAACAACAAGGGGGCCTGAGGCCCCCTGGAGTCCCCGGCACTGTGCCGGGGACCGATCTGTTGTTTTTTCGGCTCCAAAGGACCTGAATCAGGCCTCATCCAGGGCGGCCACGCCGGGCAGCACCTTGCCTTCGAGCAGCTCCAGGCTGGCGCCGCCACCGGTGGAGATGTGCGACATCCTGTCGGCCAGGCCAGCCTTCTCCACGGCGGCCACGGAGTCGCCACCGCCGATGATCGTGCAGCAGCCCTTGCCGCTCAGATCGGCCAGGGTGGTGGCGATGGCGTTGGTGCCGGCGGCGAAGGCGTCGAACTCGAACACACCCATCGGGCCGTTCCAGATCACGGTCTGGCAGTCGGCCAGGGCGTCCTGGAACACCTTCACGGAATCAGGACCGATGTCGAGGCCCATCCAGCCGTCGGGGATGGCCTCCACCTTGGCGATCTGGCTGTTGGCGTCGGGGGCGAAGTTGTCGGCCAGCACCACATCGGTGGGCAGCAGGAACTGCACGCCCTTGGCAGCCGCCTTGGCCTCCAGTTCCTTGGCCAGCTCCAGCTTGTCCTCCTCCACCAGGCTCTTGCCCACCGCCAGGCCGCGGGCCTTGTAGAAGGTGAAGATCATGCCGCCGCCCACGAGGATCTTGTCGCACTTGTCGAGCAGGGCCTCGAGCACGCCGATCTTGGAGCTCACCTTGGAGCCGCCCACGATCGCCGCCAGGGGACGCTTGGGCTCGTCGATGGCGCCCTGCAGATACTGCAGCTCCTTCTCCATCAGGTAGCCGGCCACGCTGGGGCTGAGGGCCTTGGTCACGCCCTCGGTGGAGGCGTGGGCGCGGTGGGCGGCGCCGAAGGCGTCGTTCACATACACATCGGCCAGGGCGGCCAGCTGGGCGGCGAAGCCGGCGTCGTTCTTCTCCTCCTCGGCGAAGAAGCGCACGTTCTCCAGCAGCACCACGTCGCCCTCGGCCATGGCAGCCACCTTGGCCTCGGCGTCGGGGCCGATGCAGCTGTCGGTCTTCAGCACGGGCTTGCCCAGCAGCTCACTCAGGCGGGCGGCCACGGGGGTGAGGCGCATGCCTTCGTTCACCTGGCCCTTGGGCCGGCCGAAGTGGGCGGCCAGGATCACCTTGGCGCCCTTGCCGGTGAGATCGTTGATCGTGGGCAGGGCGGCGCGGATGCGGGTGTCGTCGGTGATGGCGCCGGAGTCGTCCAGCGGTACGTTGAAGTCGACCCGCACCAGCACGCGCTTGCCGCGCAGCTCATCGGCGCTGAGGCTGGCCAGGGATCGCTTCGCCATGGAACGGCTCCGTGAGGGTTGATAAACGCGCGGGAGCTTAGCCCGGCCGGTTCGCGCTTCCCTTCTGCCCCTGCCCCGCCAGACTGGAAGCACCCGGATGGCCCCGGGCCCTGCCAACGGCCACGCCAACCATGTTCCCCACCGTTCTCTTCCCGATCGACCGCAGCCGCCAGGCGCTGGAGACCGCCGCCGTGGCCCTGAAGCTGGTGCAGCAGCACGGCAGTCGCCTCGTGCTGCTCTCGGTGGTGGAGGCCGGCGACGAGGAGGCGGCTGTGGCCGAGTTGCTACAGCAGGCCCGGGGCAGCTTCGAGCAGGCCGGCGTGGCCTGTGAGGTGATCGAGCGGGAGGGCAAGGCCGCCTTCGTGATCGGCGATGTGGCCGACGAGATCAACGCCGACCTGATCGTGATGGGCACCCGCGGCATCACCCTGGAGAGCGATCAGCAGAGCACCGCCGCCCGGGTGATCCAGCTGGCCCCGTGTCCGGTGCTGGTGGTGCCCTGATGGCTGAGCTCGCCGCTCAGCTGAGCGTCAATGCCCCGGCGATCCAGTGGTATCCGGGCCACATCGCCAAGGCCGAGAAGGCCCTGCATGAGGCCCTGGCCAAGGTGGACCTGGTGATCGAGGTGCGCGACGCCCGCATTCCCCGCTCCACCGGCCACCCGCGCCTGCAGCGCTGGATCAGCGGCAAGCAGCACCTGCTGGTGCTCAACCGGCGCGACATGGTGCCGCCCGCCGCCCAGCAGGCCTGGAGCGCATGGTTCCGCGCCCAGGGACAGGTGGTGTGGTGGTGCGACGCCAAGGCCGGCACCGGTGTGAAGCAACTGCAGCAGGCGGCGATCCGCGCCGGCGCGGATCTCAATGCCCGCCGGGCCGGCCGTGGCATGAAACCCCGGCCGGTGCGGGCCCTGATGCTGGGCTTCCCCAACGTGGGCAAGTCGGCCCTGATCAACCGGCTGGTGCGCCAGAAGGTGGTGGAGAGCGCCCGCCGTGCCGGCGTGACCCGCAGCCTGCGCTGGGTGCGGCTGGGCCAGGAGCTCGACCTGCTCGATGCCCCCGGCGTGCTGCCCCCCCGGCTCGACGACCAGCAGGCCGCCCTGCGCCTGGCCCTCTGCGACGACATCGGCCAGGCCGCCTACGACAACGAGGGCGCCGCCCTGGCCTTTGCCCAGCTGCTGCGGCTGCTGGAGGGGGTGGCGGACTCCGGGGTGGCGGCGGGCCTGTTGGAGGCGCGCTACCGCATTCCCCTGGGTGAACTTGCCGCTGGCGGGCCCGATGTGGAGGGCTGGCTGGCGGCTGCGGCCGAGCGCCACACCGGCGGCGACAGTCTGCGGATGGCCACCAAGTTGCTCGACGACTTCCGCTGCAGCCGCCTGGGTGCCATCGCCCTGGAGCTGCCGCCTAGCTGAAAAAAACGAGCTGCGCTGCCGCTGAGGGGAGCCCCGCCGCCCAGGCGAGCCACCAGGGCTCTCTGATCGGGGTTGACGTGATCGATGTGGAGGTCATCGCCAGAGCCAGCCCCACCGGCTCGTACGGTTGAGCCCATGGGAGCGACGCAGGTCAATACGGGGTTCGGCGAAGGCGAAGGCGAGCTGCTCACCCTCACCTATCCCAGGCCCCTGCCGATGCGGCTCGACCGCTGGCTGGTAGCCCAGCGGCCGGAGCAGAGCCGCGCCCGCATCCAGAAGTTTATTGATGCCGGCTACGTGCGGGTGAACGGCATCACGGGCCGGGCCAAGACCCCCCTGCGCCACGGCGACACGGTGGAGTTGTGGATGCCGCCGCCGGAGCCGCTGCCCTACCTGGTGGCCCAGGACATCCCGCTGGATGTGCTGTTCGAGGACGGGCACCTGATCGTGCTCAACAAGCCCGCTGGCCTCACCGTGCATCCGGCACCGGGCAACAAGCACGGCACCCTGGTGAACGGCCTGCTGCACCACTGTCCTGACCTGCCCGGCATCGGCGGCGAGCTGCGGCCCGGGATTGTGCACCGGCTCGACAAGGACACGACGGGCTGCATCGTGGTGGCCAAGAGCCAGGAAGCCCTGGTGAAGCTGCAGGTGCAGATCCAGAAGCGGATCGCCTCGCGCGAATACCTGGCCGTGGTGCATGGCCAGCCGGCCGCCGATGCCGGCACGATCGTGGGCGCCATCGGCCGCCACCCCGCCGACCGCAAGAAATATGCCGTGGTCGACGACGCCAGCGGCCGCCACGCCTGCACCCACTGGCGGGTGATCGAGCGGCTGGGCGACTACGCCCTGCTGCGCTTCAAGCTCGACACCGGTCGCACCCACCAGATCCGGGTGCACTGCGCCCACATCAACCACCCGATCGTGGGCGATCCCACCTACTCCCGGGCCCGGCGCCTGCCGGTGGCCCTCCCTGGCCAGGCCCTGCATGCGGTGCAGCTGGGGCTCAACCACCCGGTATCGGGCGAGCGGATGGTGTGCGAGGCGCCGCTGCCGGCGGTGTTTGACAAACTGCTCGCCGTGCTTCGCCGCCAGCACCCCGACCCCCAGACTGCAGCGGTGTTGCCGGTTGTATCCCGTTCCATGGCGCAGAGCGATCTCCAGGCCTTCATCCAGCGGGTGCAGCAGGACGCCGCCCTGGAGGAGCAGCTCTCCACTACCCGGGCGGCGGATGCCGATGAGGTGGCGGCGATGGCCCGCGAGCTGGGTTTCACCGTGTCGCCGGCCGACCTGGTGGCGTTCGCTGACGGCGCGTTGGTGGAGTACGAGGACGAGGACTACTTCATGAAGCCCCGTTGGTGGAGCCTGGCCGCCTAAACCGGCAGCCTCGGGCAGGCCTCCACCAGGGTGCGGGTGATCGCCGCCTGGGGTTCCGCCAGCAGGCGGGAGCCGGGCCCCTCTTCCACGATCCGGCCGCCGTCGAGCACGATCACCCGGTGGCAGAAGCCGCTGGCCACCGAGAGGTCGTGGGTCACGAACAGCATGCCCAGGCCCAGGCGGGCCTGCAGCCCGCGCAGCAGGTCGAGCACATCGGCCTGCACCTCGGCGTCGAGCATGCTCACGCTCTCATCGCAGAGCAGCACCTTCGGCTCCAGGATCAGGGCGCGGGCGATCGCCACCCGCTGCTGCTGCCCCCCGGAGAGCTGGCGGGGCAGGCGGTTTTCGAAGGCCTCGGGCGGCGTGAGTCCCACGGCCTCCAGCAGCTCCCGGGCCCGCTGCCGGGCGGCGGCGCGGCTGGCCAGGCCGTGGATCAGCAGGGGATCGGCGATCGCCTCCCCCACCCGCATCTGCGGGTTGAGACAGGCCAGCGGGTCCTGAAACACCATCTGGATCGCCCGCCGCGCCCGCCGCAGCGAACCTCCCTTCAACTGCTGCAGGTCCACCCCCTCCAGGCGCACCGCACCGCCCCGCACCGGCGCTAGGCCCATCAGGGCCCGGCAGAGGGTGCTCTTGCCGCAGCCGGAAGCCCCCACCAGGCCGATCGTCTCGCCCTGCTGCAGCCGCAGGCTCACCCCGTCCACGGCCTTCAGCCACTGGCGCTGCCAGGGCAGGCCCGGCAGCGGGTGCCAGCAGCGCAGCGCCTCGATCTCCAGCAGCAGGGGCGCGGCCTGGGGCGGTTGGCTGTCGCGCCCCTCCCGCTCCCGGGCCCGGGCCACCAGGCGCTGGGCCAGGGCTGAGCGGGGGGAGGTGAGCAACTGGAAGGAGGGGGCGCGCTCGATCAGCCGGCCCTCGTCCAGCACTCCGATCTGGTCGCACCAGCGCCCGGCCATCGCCAGGTCGTGGCTGATCAGCAGCAGGGCACTGCCCGCTTCCCGGCAGAGCTGGGTGAGTTCCGCCATCACCTGGCCCGCCACCGCCACATCCAGGCTGGTGGTGGGCTCGTCGGCGATCACCAGGGGCGGCCGCAGGGCCATGGCCAGGGCGATCGCCAGGCGCTGGCGCATGCCGCCGCTGAATTCATGGGGGTAGCTGCCGTAGCGCTGCGGGCTGATGCCCACCCGCTCCAGCAGCTCCTCCGCCTGGCGGCGCACCTCCGGGCGCCGCCAGGCTGGCCGGTGGGCGGCCAGGGTGTCGGCCAGATGGCCTCCGATCGTGAGCAGGGGATTGAGACGGGTCATCGGGTCCTGGAACACCAGGCCCACCGCCTCGCCCCGCAGGCGGCGCAGGTCGGCGCGGGCCAGCTGGCGAGGGTCCTGGCCCGCGAGCAGCACGCTGCCCGTGCAGCTGCTGCCCGGGGGCAACAGCTGCAGCACTGCCCGGGCCACGGTGCTCTTGCCGCAGCCGGAGGGGCCCACCAGGGCCAGGGTCTCCCCGGGGTTCAGCTCCAGATCGAGCTGCTGGAGCGTGAAGCGCTCCGCCTGGGGGTAGCGCACGCTGAGGCCGGCAAGGCGGAGAACGGGCTGGGTCATGGCCCCTAGCTTGGGTGCGCGGACGCAGATCTGCTGCCGATGGTGGCAGCGACTGCATACGATGAGGTGACTGCGCAGGGTCGCATGCTCCGGGCGGTCACCGATCTGGATCCCTCTCCGCAGGCCCTCAGGGCTGCTGAGCCCTCACCGGGAGCCATCACGGCTCGGGCGAACACGGCTCGGGCGACCGCTGATCCTCCGAACCTGGCCGGCGACCCGCCCACACGACCTCCCATCCACACGCCGGCCGACTACGGCGTGCCGTTGCCGGAGTGGTTACAGCGCTGCATCGACCATGTTCCCCCCGGGGCGGGAGAGAGTTGCCCCACCGATGCCGAGGCCCTGCTGGCCTCGGCTTTTGATTTCGCCTTCCAGCTCCATCAGGGCCAGTTCCGCGCCAGCGGCGAGCCCTACATCATCCATCCGATCGCCGTCGCCGACCTGCTGCGCGACATCGGCGCCAGCGCCGGGGTTATCGCCGCCGGCTTCCTCCACGACGTGGTGGAGGACACCGACGTCACCCCGGAGGAGATCGAGGGCCACTTCGGCGCCGAGGTACGGGCCCTGGTGGAGGGCGTGACCAAGCTCGGCGGCATCCACTTCACCAACAAGACCGAAGCCCAGGCGGAGAACCTCCGCCGCATGTTCCTGGCGATGGCCAGCGACATCCGCGTGGTGCTGGTGAAGCTGGCCGACCGCCTGCACAACATGCGCACCCTGGGGGCGCTCAAACCGGAGAAGCAGTTGCGCATCGCCCGCGAGACGCGGGAGATCTACGCGCCCCTGGCCAACCGGCTGGGCATCGGCCGTTTCAAGTGGGAACTGGAGGACCTGGCCTTCAAGATCCTCGAGCCCGAGGCCTACCGCGACGTGCAGCAGCAGGTGG
>JBBASN010000020.1:0-27180 GCA_040399225.1 Prochlorococcaceae cyanobacterium
AGCTGCTGCTCGAGGAAACCGAGAGCGAGTGGAACCCCTCAGGCCCCTCACCGGCGGTGGTGCTGGGGAAACAGCGCAGCCAGCACATCGGCCAGCTGGCGCTGCTGCTGCCGCGGCTGCAGAACTGGCGCCAGTGCAACCCGGACCCGTTCCGGGGATCGTTGGTGCGGAGCTGAGTGATGGAACAGCCCCTCTCACCGCAGAACCAGGGCCTCAACCCCCTGCGGGGTGCGCCGCTCTGGGGCCAGCTGGTGTCTCTCCCTGCAGCAACCCCGGCGATCGACAGCCGGGTGGCCCAGTTCGCCGGCTGCCTGGTGATGCCTTTCGGAGCGGACTACGGCCCCGGTGGCATCGGCCTGCTGGTGCTCAGAGGTGGCGACACCTTGAACTTGATCGCCGAGCGTTACGGCACCACCGTGGCCACCTTGCGGCGGATCAACCCGCAGCTGGAGAGCACTCAGACGATCACCGCCGTTGAGGGGGATTCCCTGGCGGTGCTGGCCGGGCGGCACGGCACCACAGAAGCCAAGCTGCGCAGCCTGAACCCGGTGCTGCAGCAGAGCGAGGTATACCTCACCAGTGAGAGGGAGACGTTGAGCAGCGTGGCGGCCGAACAGAGTTTCACCCTCTCCCTGCTGCGCTAGTTCAACCCAGAGCTCAGCAGCTGGCCCAGCACTGAGCCGTTGCCTACAGGCACCACCCTGCTGCTGCCCGTCTACCACTCTACCACCCCCCCCGGCTGGAATGCAGCTTCTGGTGCCGGGTTTTCTTCCCTCCACGCCGCTGCCGGCGGGGGAGTGGATCTATCTGCCGGCCCGGCGCTCGACGCCTGCTGCTGAGGAGGGCATGGAGTCCGTGGGCTGACGGCCGCAGAAGCTCCCCGCCATTGCGGCCTCCATGCGGCAACCCGCCTTGCCCCACTGCTTCACATGGCGTTACAGTTGCCGTAACAATCTGAAACAGTTATGGCTGCACCCGCTCCCCGCTTTGGGTTTGTCGAATTCGCGGAAACCTGGAACGGCCGCATGGCCATGCTCGGTTTCGTGATCGGCCTGGCTACCGAGCTGCTCACTGGCCAGAGCATCCTCCAGCAGATCGGGCTCGGTTGATCGCCATGGGTACCGACTACTCCACCGCCATCGCTGCCGTCGCCGCGCTGGTGGTGCTGCTCACAACCATGACCGTCTTCGTGCTCAGCCGCCCCAGCGATCTCGCCCCCACCAGCCCCCGATGACAGCCACCGCCGCCTTGCTGTTGATCGGTGCCTGGCTGATCAGTGCCCTGGTGCTGCAGCCCAGCACTGCCGACTGACGCCACCAGCT
This sequence comes from Prochlorococcaceae cyanobacterium, assembly GCA_040399225.1. Classification (GTDB taxonomy): domain Bacteria; phylum Cyanobacteriota; class Cyanobacteriia; order PCC-6307; family Cyanobiaceae; genus NIES-981. The sequence goes on from JBBASN010000020.1 coordinate 1,323, forward strand.
TGCCGCTTCCTTTTCCACCACTCCCGAGGACACTCCCATGACCAACACGCCCGCCAACGACCAGTGGTTCCAGAACCGCGCCGAGGAGCTCATTCACATGGAGCAGCTCAAGCGCGTGGAACTGTTCAACGGTCGCGCCGCCATGCTCGGCATCGTGATCGGCATCCTCACCGAGGCGATCACCGGCTCGGGCATCGCCCACCAGATCGGCCTGGGCGCCCTGGTGGATGGCTATGCCGCCTGCCGCACCCAGTTCCTGCCCTTCTGCTTCTGAGCCCCTGCTCGGCTCCAGCAGACAGATATCACCCCCGGCATCCCCGGGGGTTTTTGATGGCCACCGCTGCATCCCTTCTCCCATGACCGGCAACCTCCAGGCCATCGGCTTTCTGTTCACCTGGGTGCTGGGCTGGGGGATCGGCGGCTCCCTGATCGATGCCGGCCTGATCAACGCCGGCGTCTACTCGCTGGAGGGCGGCCAGCTGGGCACCGCCGCCACCTTCGTCCTCTGGAGCCTGCTCTGGGGTGGTGGGGGGTTCTGGCTCTACCGGCGCTGGACCCGGCCTGTTACCCCGGACCGCTGATCCGCTGCGGCCGCCGGGCCGACTCGATCAGCAGGTTGTGCAGCAGCGCATTGCTGCTGATCAGCAGGTGGGCCATCCAGGTGCCCGTGAGCTCCGGCTCAGCCACCGCATCACCCCGGCAGCGGCCGATGGCCTGCTCGATCTCCGCCAGCTCCCGGCCGATGTTGCGCACCATCGCCTCGGTTCTCTCGCGCGGTGTTGGCCGGGGTGGTGTCTGCATGGGCTCCACTCTGGCGGTCGCCATCAGCCAAAGCGGTAGTGCTTGCGCACCGGGGCGTGCACATCCCAGGTGCAGTGCAACCCGGCGTCAAACACCACCAGATCACCCGCCCCAAAACGCACAGGCTCCCCGCCATCGGGGGTGACGGTCACGTCGCCCTCCAGCAGCAGGCAGGTCTCCTGCTGGTCGTAGGTCCAGGGAAAGGTGCTCACCTCGCAGCCCCAGGTGGTCCAGCTCATCACGCCCAGGCTCTCCAGCTGCGCAGGATCCGGGTTGGAGGTGACGGTGATGCCGCTGGCCATGGCTGTCTGCTGGAGAACCAGGGGCCATTGTCTGCTCCCAGCCTGGCAAGAGGGAGAGCGAGCGCAGCCCGGACGGGGCGCCCGCAGCACCACAGCCGTGATGGGTGATGCCCTCCTCCTTCTTCTCTCAATCCGGAGAGGGATTCGACGATCCGGTTGGAGAACTGGATGCCCCAATCCAGCGAGCGCGGGTTGAAGGGCACGATGGCGGCCGCAACAGCCACCAGGAAGATGAGCAGCAGGGTGCGTCCGCTCACCCTCACCAACATGGCGAGATGGGGATCGATGAAGGCCGGTGCACTGCCTGATGCGCTGTTGCCTGGTGAGGTCATGGGGGCGTGTTCGTTTCTGCTCGCCAAGAAAGGAGCGATTCGAGCAAGTAGCCCAGAATGATCGCCGGACTGGCAACGTCAAGTGGACAGTACTACTGAGGCCAGCGGCCATCAAACCACTTGCTGCCGGTTTTTTACATAAAGCGAAAAAGCCAGGCCTGGATTCGGAAATTGATGGATTCGCTGACCGTTGCTGTTGCGCAACGCCCTGGAAATGCTCTAAGAATGTATCAATAAAGCTGCTTGTTTACCTTCAGCCATGTCGCTTTTCTATCTCAGGCTGATTTCCGCAAGACTCACCCCTTCCGTCTTCGTGGAAAGCCTGCTGCTCAGTTGGTATCCAAAGGGGTCCTGCTCGGGCTTGCCCCGCTCGCCCTGGCCCTAGCCGTGGCCCCGGAGGCCAGGGCCATGGCTCCTGTGCCGGTGATCGACAATATCGGAAGTGCTGCTTTTCCAGACGCCACCAACGATAGAGGGATAAACAATGCCAACTGGTTGGTCCATTCGTTCAAAACACCGGTTGCTTCTTCCGCCTATTTGTTGAAGTCATTGCGCCTTGCTCTTGCCAATACTGATGGAGCACCCGTACGTCCTCTGGTAATATCTCTCTACAACTCGTCAGATTCTGGTTCAGCTATTAACGGTTCACCAACCGTTAACATAACGGGTGGATTTAGGCCGGTTAATCAGCCTTTGGCCACTACATCAGTTTCGCCGCTTTTGAATACTAGCGGAAATTTTGGTGCAACTGGTGTTAATGGGTACACGGTGCTAGATGATTTAGCCGAGCTTGGATCCCTCTTCGACTATCAGCTGTTAACAAACATCCATTATTCTCTTGTATTTTCAGTAGGTAATGCTAGCACTATACAGTAGGTAATGCTAGTACTATAAGAGTGCGGTCTATGGGACAGGCCTATTCCGAGCTTGCCGGCTTTGATGCCCTGAACAACACCTCAACGACTACTGGTACAGCTCTTTCTCCCAATATTACAGTAGCTTCCTGGCAGGCATCCAATCTTGCTAATGCCTCCACGTTCGGTCTGACCATCGGAGCTGTTGAAGTCCCCGGCCCCTTGCCGGTGCTCGGTGCAGCTGCTGCCTTCGGCTACAGCCGCCGCCTGCGTCGTCGTATCCAGCAGCAGCCCTGAGGTATCAGGTCTCAAAAGCCCAGCCGCCCCCGCGTGGGGCGGTTTTTTTGTGTTCAGCGCCGCTCGCTCACCGGGGCCCACCGGGCCTTCAGGCCGATATCCGGGCCTCCCGATTCCCGGTTGGGGCGCTCCACCCACTCCGTGCTCACCATCCTGTGGCCCCTGCGCAGCTGGCGCATGCCGGCGGGGGCTTGGGCGGCAGCGCAGTTGGCTGTGCCATCCCTGCAGGCCCCGTCCGCCCACCTCCTCCCCTGTCCGCTGCAGCCGGCCAGCACCACCAGGATCAAGGACAGCAGCAGCTGCACGGCAGGGGCCCTGGATTGCATGCCCGCACCTCCGTTCAGCTGCCTGGCTGATCCTGCTGCCAGAGCCGCTCCAGCCGCTGGCGGGCCTTGGCGGTGCTGAGGGAGGCGCTGGTGCGCAGCTGGCGGCGAAACAGGGCGCCGAAGCGCCAGGCCTTCACGCCCAGCGCCAGGGCAAACACCACCCAGGGCACCAGCATCCAGAGGGGGTGGTCCATGGGGCGGTGGCGGGCTGCGGTGCCCCTGCGTTAACGTCCCACAGCCTGGCAGCGGGACCTCTCCAGCGGGCAGGGCCCCACCCGGATCGAGCGGTAAGCCGGCCGCGGCCAGGCGGTGTTCAGCTGGCTCCGGCTCAGCACCAGCTGCCAGAGCTGCCCCTGGCGGGAGCGGAAGAAGCCGGCACAGCAGAGCAGGTAGTAGCGCCAGAAGCGGCGGAACCGCTCCGCCCCGGCCCTGCCCCCGCAGGTGGCTGCCAGCTCCGTCGCCAGCGCGGGCCAGGCCGCGTCCACATTTCTGTGCCAGGCCATCAGCGTGTGGTCGTAGTCGGCGCCGAAGTTCTGCCAGTCCTCGATCAGCCAGCCCCTCTCCACCGCCGTGGCCAGCTCGCCCGGGGCCGGCAGTCGGCCATTGGGGAACACGTGGGTGTCGATCCAGGCATCGCAGTGGGGGGTCTGACAGCGGTAGCCGATCGTGTGCAGCAGCAACAGCCCGTCGTCCTTGATGGCGTTGCCGGCCGCCGTGAAGAAGGCGGCGGCGTTGCGCGGCCCCACGTGCTCGTACATCCCCACCGACACCACCCGGTCGAAGGGGGCGCAGCCCAGCTGCTCCAGCTGCCGGTAGTCGCAGTGCTCGAAGCGCAGCGGCAGGTCGCGCCAGCGGCTGCGGGCCAGGCGCAGCTGCTCGCCCGAGAGGGTGATGCCCACCACCTCCACGCCGTAGTGGCGGGCGGCGTAGGCCGCCAGGCCGCCCCAGCCGCAGCCGATGTCCAGGAGGCGCTGGCCGGGGCCCAGCTCCAGCTTTTCGCAGATCAGCCGCAGCTTGTGCTCCTGGGCCTGCTCCAGCCCATCGGCCCGCTGCCAGGTGCCGCAGCTGTACTGCAGCCAGGGATCGAGCATCGCCGCGTACACGGCGGGGGCGATGTCGTAATGGCGGCGGGCCACCAGCGTGGAGCGGGCCGGTGACTGCAGATTGAGCAGCCGCTCGCGCAGCAGCCAGAGGGTGCTGCGCAGCCGGCTGCCCTGGGCCAGCCGGCTCTCGCCCTGGGCGAGCAACAGCCGGGTGAACAGCTGATCGAGGGCGGTGCACTCCCACAGCCCATCCACGTAGCTGTCGCCCAGCCCGAGGGAGCCCCGTTGCAGCACCGCCGTGATCAGGCGGCGGATCGCTGTGCCGTCCGCCAGTTGCAGGTCCCAGGGGCGATCGCCACCCAGGCGCACATCGGCGGCGCTGAGCACCGCCGCCAGCGCCGGCGGAACGGACAGCGTGGCCATGGCCGGTTGCCCCCAGACAGTCGGTTAAACGCTATTGATGGTCTGTGATGCCATCTGCTGCATCGGCGCGGCCCATCGGCCCGGCTGCTGCGCAAATGCCCCCGTTTGGGGGGCTCAGCAGGGCCGCCCGGCCCTTGAAGATGGAGGTCGATCCAGCGGTGTCCGGGATGAAGCGCGCAACCAGCCACCAGCCTGGCAGTGACTTGGGTAGCTATCCAGCCAGTTCGTTGGCAAGTTGTCTGGGCCGCACCTGCCTGCAGTGGGGCCGCGACGGTGAACTGGCCAGCGTGGATCTCGAGCTGGTGCTGGAGCGCCTCGCCCAGGTGGATCAGGATATGGCCGCCGAGCGCCAGCGCACCCTGAGCCCCTGCCCATGTCCCTCGATCAGCTGAAGGCGTTCCTCACCCGCATGCAGCAGGAGGAGGGCCTGCGCCAGGCGGTTTTGGCTGCGGCCACGGCCGACGACGTGGCCCAGATCGCTGCCTCCCTCGGTTATGAGTTTTCCGGCGATGAGCTGCTTCGCCTCTCCGGCCAGAAGGTGGGTCGGGTCACCGTCACCAAGCAGGACATCCCCGGCGAATACAACTGACGCACTGATCCCCCGCGCCAAGCCCCCCGAGCCGATCCCGCCAGACCGGGATCAGGGCCAGCTGGGGAAGGAGACCGGCTCGTACTTGGAGAAGTGAATGCGCCAGCCGCGCACCACCAGGTTTTTCAATCCGTCGAGCAGCGCCGCCGTATCCCCCGTGGCGATCCAGTTGGCCTTGAGCACCGGCAGCTGCTCGCTCATCACCTCCAGCGGCAGTTCCACCAGCAGCAGGCTGTCCGGGCCCGCCGCCCGCCGCAGGAGGCCGTCGTCGCTGCGCTGCCAGATCCGCAGCAACAGCTCCAGCGCCAGGCTGCGGCCGGTCTCGCCCGGGTCGCTGGCAGCGGCTGCCGCGGCGGGCTGGGATTTGCCGGTGAGCGGCAGGCTGCGGCGGCCGTCCTGCTCGATCAGGGCCAGGGCCACGAGATAGGGAGAGTCAGCCATCGATGCCCTTGCCATACAACCTCACCATGCTGCATCTTCACCCTGTTTCGTGACCATCAACGGCTCCGAAATGCCCCCAAAAGGGGGCATCGCCCCCTGCCGATTCAGGCCGAATCTGGAACGCATCACCAGCGGCGTTCCATGACGCAGACCACCTTCACCACGGCTCTCACCATCGAGGAACTGGAGGCCAATCACGAGATCTATTGCAAGGCGCTGCGGATCCTGATCCGGGAGGACACCCCGATCGAGCGGATTCAGCGCAGCGTGTGCTGGCGCCGGCTGGACACGCTGCACCGCTCGCTGCCCCAGCGCTACAGCAGCCCCCAGCGGCTGGTGCTGCAGATCAGGGGCAGCCTGGGCCGCCTCCAGCACGCCACCCCCGGGCGGGGCTGAGGCAATCAGGCCGGTTCCCCGTATCAAGGGGCACCCGCAGGACGGCCCTTCCGGGCCAAGGATGGAACTAGAGCGAGAGTCATACCGCCATGCAAGAGGTTGTTTTCCGGGTTCTGGTCGAACGGCCGGGCCATCTGGAGGCGAGGGCCGAAGTCCTGCCCCTGTCCATCAGTGCCGCTTCCCTGGAGGAGCTGCAGCACGAGGCCCGCGAAGCCCTGATCGACCATTTCGGGCCGGCCCACTGTGCCTACCGCGTGCGCATTCGCCGCTATCCACAGCCCGTGGCTGCTCTGCCCCTGCCCGCGTCAGCCGCCTGCCGCTGAGCTCGCCATAACGGCTTCAGCACCCTGAGCCGTGGCATGGCCGACAGCCCCCCACCCCCGGCCGCCATCCAGCGCCATCACCAGCGCACGCTGGCAGCCCTGTTTGCCCACCCCCTGCACCGCGACCTGCGCACCTCCAAGGTGGAGGCCCTGCTGCGCAACCTCGGCGCCTCGGTGACGCCCCTCGATGGTCGACGCCTGCGCATCCAGATGCCCGGCGGCGAGGAAACCTGGATTCACGCCAGCTGCGGCCTGGGCCGGCCCTTTCTCGATGCCGATGCCCTGATGCGCGTGCGCCACCTGCTGCAGGCCGCCGGCGTGGGCCCGGATCACCCCCAGGCCGAGGCGCGCCGTCCCCGGGGCGACCAGGCCATCCGGCTGGTGCTCTATCTCACGCACACCCACACCGACGCCTTCCTGCTGGAGGGCGACGGCGTGGAGCACGCCCAGTTGCGCCCCCACGGCCTCTGGGGCAGCGGCGAGAACCTCAGCCACCGCCACGACCGCGACATCGCCGGCCAGCGGGCCCCCCTGGATCACGCCTACCTGCGTGGCCTCGTTGGGGCGATTGAGCAGGCCGACGCGGTGCTGCTGCTGGGGCACGGCACCGGCGAGAGCGACATGCGTCAGCTGCTGCTCAACCACCTGCACAGCCACCACCGCCCCTTGCTGGATCGGATCGTGGGCGTGGTCACCCTGGATCAGGCCCACCCCAGCGAGGGCGAGCTGCTGGCCCTGGCGCGGGACCATTTCGGCAACCTGCCCGAGCGGCGCCAGCGGCCCGGTGCCGCCCCGCCGCTCAGCAGGGTTCAGAGCTGAGCGCGATGCGCTGGCGCCGTTGCTGCCGTGGCGCCGCCAGGCCTCCGCGCCGCTGAGCAGGGCCGAGCCGATCAGCAGCAGGGAGAAGCCCTGGCGCAGGCGCTGGTCGTTGAGGTGGGGGGCAAGGCGCTGGCCTGCCACGGCGCCGAGGGCACCGCCGATCAGCAGCGGCAGCATCAGCGGCAGGCTGCTGGCGGGCCAGTGGCCCAGAGCTGCCAGGGCCACCAGGGCATTCACGGCGATCAGCAGCAGGCTGGTGCCGCTGGCCAGGGCCATCGGCAGGCCGGCCAGCAGCACCAGGGCCGGCACGATCGCGAAGCCGCCGCCCACCCCGGCGATGCCGGTGAGCAGGCCCACCAGCACCCCCTGCACCGCCAGCAGCAGGGGCCTGCCGCGGCGGCTGGCGGTGGCGGCCCCCGTGCCCAGGCTGCTGCGGCGGGTGAGCAGCCAGGAGGCCAGCAGCGCCGCGGCGGCGAATACCCCCAGCTGCACCGCCTCAGGCACCAGGCCGGCCTTCACCCAGCCACCACCCACCCAGCTGCCGGCCAGGGCCGGCAGGCCCAGGATCAGGGCCGGGCGCAGAGCGAACTGGCCGCGGCGCAGGTATGGCCCCAGGTTGGCCAGGGCCAGCAGCATCACCACCAGCAGCGACAAGGGCACCGCCTCGCGGGTGGGCAGGGCGGCGCCGCTCACTAGCAGGGGCAGCAGCAGGATTGAGCCACCGGCGCCCAGCACCGAGAGCAGGAAGCCGATCAGGACGCCACCGCCCGTGAGCAGCGCGAAACCGGCGCCATCCATCACAGACGCACCCGGTTCCAGGGCATCACCGCCAGCAGGCGGGCCATGCCACAGAAGCCGCTCACCCCGGCAAACACCAGGCCGGCTCCCACGAACCAGCTCAGGGCGATCCAGCCCGGGGCCACCCAGGTGCCCAGGATCAGCCCCAGCAGCACCAGCGAGCCGGCCGCGATCTGCACCTGGCGCATCAGCGGCAACGGTGCATTGTTGAGCTTGCGCACCGGCAGGCCGGCCTCCTGCCAGGCGGGGATGCCGCCCTCCAGGTCGGCCAGGGGGTGGGGGTGACCGTTCTGCAGCAGGCGGCTGAGGGCCTGGCTGCTGCGGTTGCCGCTGTGACACACCAGCACCAGGGGGCCGCCGGGCAGGTCGGCCTCACTGATCCGGGCCAGGGGCACGTTGAGGCTGCCGGCGATGTGGCCGGCGGCGTATTCCATCGGTTCGCGCACGTCGATCACGCGCACGCGCTGTTCGGCCAGCTGGTCGGCCAGGTCATGGGCGCTGATGCGCCTGGGGAGGGTGGAGGTCATGGCAGCAAAGGGGATGGGCGGCGGGAGGGAAGTGGGCAGTGGGAAAGGGGATTGGGGGCGGCTCAGGTTTCCTGCACGCCATCGAGCGGGTAGCCCTCGGCGGCCCATCGGCTCAGGCCGCCGTGCAGGTTGGCCACCTGCTGGTGCCCGGCCTTGAGCAGTTGCTGGGTGGCCAGGGCCGAGCGGCTGCCGGAATGGCACACCACCACCAGCGGCCGGCAGTCGGGGAGCTCGCCGCTGCGGGCTTCCAGCTCGGGCAGGGGGATCAGCAGACTGCCCTGTACCCGGCCATCGGGGCCGGCGAACTCCTCGCTGGAGCGCACGTCCAGCACGGTGAGTTGATCGCGGTGGGCGGCCACCCAGGCCGGCAGCAGTTCCGGCAATCCGGCGTAGCTGCGCTGCAGTGGCGCCCAGCTGGAGGCTGGCAAGCTGACCTCCAGCTGGTGGCGTGGCTTACCGGAACGCATGTTGCCGGGCAGGGCCTCGGCGATGCGGTGGGGGTGGGGCAGCTTCATGTTCTCCATGTGGCCCACGAAGTCGCGCTCGGTCGCAGCCCCGCCCAGGCGGGCGTTGAAGGCCTTCTCCTCAGCCACCGACGTGACGGTGCGGCCGGTGTAGTCGTGGCCCGGATAGAGCAGGCAGGACTCCGGCAGGCTGAAGAGTTGCTCGGTGATTGAGCTCCACAGGCTGTGGGCGTTGCCCTGCTGGAAGTCGCAGCGGCCGCAGCCCCGCACCAGCAGGGCGTCGCCGGTGAAGGCCATGCTCCGGTCGTCGAGCACGAAGCTGATGCAGCCATCGGTGTGTCCCGGGGTGCTGCGCACCTCCAGGAAGCGGCCGCCGAAGGCCACGTGGTCGTCGTGCTGCAGCGGCAGGGTCACGTTCTCGGCCCGGGCGGCGGCCGCCAGGCCGATGGCGCAGCCGGTGGCCTCGTGCATCAGCCAGCTGCCGGTCACGTGGTCGGCGTGGGCATGGGTGTCGAGCGAGGCCACCAGCTCCACCCCCAGCTCGCGGATCAGGGAGAGGTCGCGGGCGTGCTGTTCGAACACCGGGTCGATCAGCACGCCCTGGCGGCTTGGCACATCCACCAGCAGGTAGGTGAAGGTGCCGGTTTCGGCATCGAAGAACTGGCGGAACAGCAGGCTGCTGCCGCCGGCGGCGGCGTCCAGGGAAACCGGGGACAGGGAGGGGGCGGTGACGGGCGCCGGTGCAGCGGCCATGACGGTCAGATCAAACACTGATATGACCATACACGCATAGCCCGCTGAAGGCAACGGAGGGTCCTGTCCTGGCCGCGTGGCCGCGGGCTGTCCGCTGAGCTGCTGAGGTTGCTCGCCCGATTCCAGTAGTGCAACGGATGACGGCGGTGCCAGGGGTGGTCGACGATGGGGGCGTCGGCTCCAGGGCTTGCAAGGTGATCGGTTCCGACTCCCTCGACCGTTTTCTTCAGCGGATGACCGCCTCCCCGGCGCTGCAGGAGCAACTGCGGCGCTGTCGCCATGCCGACGCCTTCCTTGCCCTGGCCCAGAGCAGCGGGGTGCCCCTCAGCCGGCAGGACCTGGTGCTGCTGGCCATGACCGCCCAGCATTCCTGTCTGCCCTGGGCCGGCCGTGGCAAGCGTTTTGCCCGCTCCTATGCCCTGGGCAGCGCCCGGCTCGAACCCGGCCCCGCCGACAGCACCTGTCCGGCGGCCTGAGCGGCCGTGCGTGCTGGGTGGAATCACCTATGGCGATCCGGGCCCGGCTGGGTACCGTCGCACTGCCCGGCCCCATCCCCGATGCCACGGTCCCTGCGACGGTCCGCCCCCTGCCTGGATCCGCTCCCCATGGCGCTGCTGGCTGCGGCCGGCTCCCTGGTGGTGCTGCTCGGCTGGGGAGTGGAGCAATGGCGCCTCAGTGATCAGGAGGTGCCGGTGCACACGGCCCGTCTCCATTCGTATCCCTGAGGGCAGGGCGCAGCCGATGCCCTGGTTCGTGAAGCTGGAGGAGGGGGTGGTGGACAAGGCCCGCTTCGATGCGGTGGTGCCGGCCCATCTGCAGTGGCTGGAGAGCCTGGCGCGGGCCGGGCACCGGCCCAGCAGTGGCTACTGGGGTGACCGGGTGGGTCGGGAGGGGGCCGGCGGCATGCTGGTGTTCCAGGCCGCCGACCGGGCGGAGGCCGAGGCCCTCGTGCGCTGCGATCCGCTGATCGCTGAGGGCTGTGTGCGCTGGACCCTGCACGACTGGCGCCTGGTGTTCGCCGATCCGGCCTTCAGGAATGGAACAGCAGCACCAGGCCGGACGTGAGCTGGTGAAACTCCCGTTCCTCGCGGCTCAGGTCGAGGCCCACCTGCAGGGCCTCCTGCAGTGCTGCGTCGTAGGGCGGGGCGGTGGGCGGCGAGCCGGCGTTCCAGAGGGCGGCGATGCCCACCGGTGTGACGTGCCAACGGAACTGCGGGGTGGTTCCGATCTCCGGTTCGCTCAGGGCGCTTTCAAGGAGTTCGCGAATCGCCATGGTTCCCAGGAGGTGCCCGCAGCTTCGTCAGCCCCGCAGTCCGCGGCAATCAGCTGAGAGGTTTCGTGACGAACACCCAGGCGCCAGGAAGCGCTGCGGCAGCAAGCCACAGCCAGCTCAACCGGGCACTGCAGCGCAGCATGCGCCGCACATCCGCTGCTGCCGGTGCCCGCCCGCCCGCCCCCAGCAGGGGCTTGCTGCGCAGCTGGCCGCCGTAGCGGTTCACCCCCCCCAGCTGCACGCCCAGCACTCCGGCGTAGACCGCCTGGGAGAGGCCGGCGTTGGGGGAGGGATCGGGCCGGCCATCCCGCAGGGCCCGGCCCACCAAGGCAGGCCAGCGGCCTGGAGGCACCCCGGCGGCCAGGGGCAGGCTGAGGGTCACCAGCCGGCAGGGCAGCCACACCAGCAGGTCGTCCAGGCGGGCACCGGCGGTGCCCAGCCAGCGCAGCCTGCCGCGCCGGTAGCCGAGCATCGAATCGAGGGTGCTGGCGGCCTTGAACCCCCAGGCCAGGGCCAGCGGACCGGGCCCGGCCCACCAGCCTGCGCTCCACAGGCCGGCGCCCACCAGCATCCAGAACAGGGGGGCGAACAGGCCGTCCACCGCATTCTCACTGGCGGTTTCGGCCAGGGCCCTGAGGATCTGGGGCCGGTTGAGCCCGGCGGTGTCGCGGCCCACGATCCAGTCGAGCTGCTGGCGGGCCGGCTCCAGGGCGGCGGCGGGCGCCGCCGGATCGGCGGGCAGTGCCTCCAGCACCGCCTCCACCGCTAGGGCCAGGCCGCGACCGGCCAGGGCGCTGGCCAGGCCCAGCAGCAGCACCAACAGGCCCAGCTCCCGGCAGCTCTCGGTGAGCACCAGCCGCTCCAGCAGCCAGCCGGCCATGCCGCTGGCTCCCACCAGCAGCAGGGTGATCAGGCCGCCGGCCAGGCGCAGGGCCCAGGGGCGATCGCCCGCCCAGTCTTCTGCCGGGCCGCGCAGGCGGTTGATGACCCAGCCCATCACCACCACCGGATGGGGACACCAGCGCGGGTCCCCCACCAGGCGGTCGAGCCCCAGGGCCAGGGCTACCAGCAGCAGGGGCTGGTTCAGGCGGCCTTCAGCCAGGAGAACATCGAGCGCAGGCCCTTGCCCACCTGCTCGATCGGATGGGCTGCATCGCGCTCGCGGATCCTGGCCATCTCCGGCTTGCCGGCCTCGCACTCGGCCACGAAGTTGCGGGCGAAGGTGCCGTCCTGGATGTCGGCCAGGATGCGCTTCATCTCGGCCTTGGTGTCGGCGGTGATCAGGCGTGGGCCGCTCACGTAGTCGCCGTACTCGGCGGTGTTGGAGATCGAATCGCGCATGGCGGTGAGGCCGCCCTTCACCATCAGATCCACGATCAGCTTCACCTCGTGCAGGCACTCGAAGTAGGCCAGCTCGGGCTGATAGCCAGCTTCCACCAGGGTCTCGAAACCGGCCTTCACCAGCTCACTGAGGCCGCCGCAGAGCACGGCCTGCTCGCCGAACAGGTCGGTTTCAGTCTCTTCCTTGAAGTTGGTTTCCAGGATGCCGGCGCGGGTGCCGCCGATCGCCTTGGCGTAGGCCATCGCCAGGGCGCGGGCGTTGCCGGAGGCGTCCTGCTCCACGGCGAACAGGCAGGGCACGCCCTGGCCGTTCTGGTATTCCCAGCGCACGGTGTGGCCGGGGCCCTTGGGGGCGATCATCACCACATCCACGTCGGCGGGGGGCTGGATCAGCTCGAAGCGGATGTTGAAGCCATGGGCGAAGCTCAGCACCTTGCCGGCGCTCAGGTGGGGGGCGATCTCCTTTTCGTAGACGGCCTTCTGGGCCTCGTCGGGCAGGAGCACCATGATCCAGTCGGCCTTGGCGCAGGCGTCGGCCACGCTCAGCACCTCCAGGCCGTCGGCCTTGGCCTTTTCCGCCGAGCGGCTGCCCTCGTAGAGACCCACCACCACGTCGATGCCGCTGTCCTTGAGGTTGAGGGCATGGGCATGGCCCTGGGAGCCGTAGCCGATGATCGCCACGGTCTTGCCGCTCAGCAGGGAGAGATCGGCGTCGGAGTCGTAGAAGAGCTGGGCCATGCCGGGTGGCGATCTGGGCAAAGAATGAGCCTACCCGCGTGCCGGAACGGCTCCGGTCCCCGAGCGGATGCCCCCAGCTGACGCAGTCAGGCCCCGTTCCTAGCTTCCGGGCAGCCAGTGTGGGCCGCTTCCACCCCTTCACACAACTTCCTGGTCACAACCTCTTGATCCCAACCCTTTGATCCCAAGCCTGTGAACGTTTCCACCGCGAACGCTGCCGCCGATCCTGCCGTTCTGTTCCAGGCCCACATGCAGGCGGAGCTTGAAGCGGATCTGGAGGGCACGATGGCCACGATGGTGGCCGAGCCCCACCTGCTCAATCTGGCCTCCGGCACCGGTGGTGAGGGAGCTCAGGGGGTGCGTGATTTCTATGCCACCCACCTGATCGGCCAGTTCTTTCCTGCCGATGTGGAATTCATCCCGATTTCCCGCACCGTGGATGGTGAGCGACTGGTGGATGAGATGGTGATTCGCTTCACCCACACTGAGCCGATTGGCCACCTGCTGCCGGGGGTGCCCGCCACCGGCCGGCGGGTGGAGATGGCGCTGGTGGTGATCGTGGGGGTGCAGGACGGCAAGGTGGCCTACGAGCACATCTACTGGGACCAGGCGGGTCTGCTCGCCCAGCTGGGACTGTTTGATCCGGCCGGCCTGCCCGTGGATCCCACCACAGCCTCCCGACTGCTGGCATGGACCGACAAGGGCTGAGGGTGGCTCAGGCCTCGCTGGGCGGGCGATCACCCGGTCGATCAGGGAGACGTTCGATGCCTTTGCCGCAATCTGGAAACGGGCTGGAGCCTGTGCTTGATCGTTCGCAGAACAGCCTGGCCATCTCGGCGGCAATGGGCCAACTGCCCGTCTGAGCTGATCAAGTGCGCTTCTGGGCAGGTTGTTTCCATTGCTATTTGTTGAGGCCCGATGCCATGCCGAGGCGGAATTGTTGAGCTTACGGATGAGTGGGCACATAGCACTGATCAAAGTGTTCACGACCGGCTGGCTGGATGGTGGGTTCATAGCCGAATTGAGCCATCGCGGCAGGTAGATTCTGGTCGCCTGTCAGAGCCTTTGCCCTGTGGGCGTTTTCTTCGACGATGACTTTGCGGCAGCGATGCTCGCGCAATAGGCGTTGCATTCCTTGAATTACTTTGAACTCAAAACCCTCTACATCGATTTTTACAACCAGCGAGTGATTGTTGTAAGCATTGTGCATGGATGGCCACCGCTGCAATTGATCGTCATCAAGAAGATCGTCGAGCCTCGCGCCATGGACGAGGACATCTTGTTCGCTTGCATGACGTGCGCTGCCCAGTGAATTGCCACCGGAATGGGAGATATGACCAATGCGAAATGGAAGAAATTCGGCCCGATCGCTTGCTGCGATTGGCAATGCTACGGGGGGATTGCTCAAAAGACTGAGATTGCGGATGAGATCTGTGTACTCTCTTGCGCTCGGTTCGAGGCTTAAAACTGAGGCCCCTCTTTCTGCAGCAAAGCAACTTGTAAGGCCAATGTTGGCGCCAACATCAATAAAGCCGTCGTTGGGGTTCAGGTCTGAGAGGAGCCTTATCACTTCCTCGTTGCCATAGCGGGCTGCCAACCAGAAGGTGCTGTCTGCGAAGCGGCAGTGCAACAGGGGGCCATAGATTGAATGGATTACGATGCCATCGAGCAGGCTGGAAGCGAGCTGGGCTAGTCGATACTTGCCGCGCTTGAGTTTACCAAAAGCGAGGTAATCAAGGGCCCGTTCAGCGAGCCAAGAACGTATCATGCAAGTGGCCAAGGCTTCACGGTTTGGAGAGTGGGTCTGGTTCCATGGCCTGAAAAGGTGGCTGCCGTGAAGGGGACTTGGCCCCAATGGGAGTTCCCTCAGGGGATTGACACCTGACGCTGAATGCTCAATCCTTCCTCTGGATACGTCACCATGAGCTGCTGCTGCTCCGCAGTGTTCTGCCAGTTTCCCTGGCAGATAGCTTTGGCGTAGGTTCCCGTACCGTCGACGACTCTGAACACCTTCAGCCTGCGATTCCCCCATGCGTTGAAGGATTCGTCATGCCAATGATAAACCTTTTTCAGGTTTCGTGACAGGGCAGAAATCCCGCGAATGAATGTGCCCCTGCCAGACACGATGGCACGGGCTCGTAGCAACACTTCGAGATCATCTTTCAAGTTGCCGCTCACCACCTCAACCTGGCCGCAATGGTGAGGTAGCCAATCCAGCAATGGTGTAATCACTGGGTTGAGGCGATCCTCGAACACAACCCGTACCGTGTTCCATTGTTTCGAACGCACAACTTTTTGATAGAAGGCAAGTGGCGGCTGGCCGTAACCGGGATGGGGAGTGATGAAGATGTCGCCTGAGCGAATATGGATGACCAGGTCCTGTTTTTGATAGGCAGTGGCGTTGAGGTTGAGATTGATCAGTGGCCGGAGGCTGCGGAGCTCTTTCCTGGGGTTGACCCGGCGAGGGCAAAGGGATTTGAGGGCCTTCATCTTCAGAAAGCTTCCTGCCAGAACCAATGCGTCGGCGCTGAGATCCAGGTCATCCGTGTTTCGTATCTCCAGGCCGTTGCTGCTGTGATGGATGCCTTCCCGCAGATACCAAAAAGCCGGGATGTGCAGCCGTTTGACGCCGAGCGATCGTCCAACCATGCAGGCATGGGTGAGTTGGAGCAGGCTGTTGGCGAACCGCTTGAAGCTTGTGAGCCGGATGGCGGTGATGCAGTCGCTGACCCTTGGGCTTGCCTCCCAGTGCTGCAACTGACCGGCTTCGAGACAATACGAATCCTGGCTGAACCCCTCGCGGCCGCTCCTGTTGGCGTAAGGCTGGCCAAGCAGAATGATGTGATCGAGATTGTTTTCGTTGGCGAAGCGGGCAAGTGCATCGCCCTGGGGCTGAACCATCGGCCGGTTCAGGCCTCGCTGGGGTGGGCGATCACCCGGTCGATCAGGCCATAGTCCTTGGCTTCGGCGGCGCTGAGGAAGTAGTCGCGGTCGGTGTCCTTCTCGATCTTCTCGAAGGGCTGGCCGGTCATCTCCGCCATCGAATGGTTGAGCATGTCCTTGATGCGCAGAATTTCGCGCGCTTCGATTTCGATGTCACTGGCCTGGCGCTGGCTGGTGCCGCCGAGGGGCTGGTGGATCATGATCCGGCTGTGGGGCAGGGCCAGCCGTTTGCCCTTGGTGCCGGCGCCCAGTAGAAACGCGCCCATCGACGCAGCCAGGCCCACGCAGATGGTCACCACGTCGGATTTCACATACTGCATCGTGTCGTAGATCGCCAGGCCGGCGGTCACCGATCCCCCCGGGGAGTTGATGTAGAGGTAAATCGGTTTGCTGCTGTCCTCGGAGTCGAGGTAGAGCATCTGGGCCACCAGGGCGTTGGCCACGGCGTCGTTCACTTCTGAACCCAGAAACAGGATCCGCTCCACGCCCAGGCGGGTGTAAATGTCCACCCAGCGCTCGTACTGGCTGCCGGGCAGGCGGTAGGGAACGCTGGGGGTGCCGATGGGCATGGCTCAGGTGAAGGGGAGTGGTGGAGTGCGGAACGGTGTGGAGAGAAAGCAGGCAGCGCGGGCCTGGGGTGCTGGGCCGATCGCTCAGCCGATGCCGGCCGGGCTGCGGTCGGCGCTGGGCAGCTCGGCGCCGGCGCTGCCGCCGGGCAGGTCCTTGCGGCTGCTCAGCACCCGGTCGATCAGGCCGTAGTCCTTGGCTTCCTGGGCTGTGAGGTAGGTCATGCGGTCGGAATCGCGCGACAGCTGCTCAACGCTCTTGCCGGTGTTCTCGGCCAGCATCTCCAGCATGGTGCGCTTGTTGTGCAGCACCTCCTTGGCGCGGATCTGGATGTCGCTGGCCTGGCCCCGGGCGCCGCTGCGGGGCTGGTGCAACACGATCGAGGCATGGGGCAGGGCGGCCCGCTGGCCCTTGGTGCCGGCGCTGAGGATCATCGCCGCGGTGCCCATGGCCTGGCCGATGCAGATCGTGTGCACCGGCGGCTTCACGTAGCGGATGGTGTCGGCAATGGCGAAGGCCTCGGTCTCGAAGCCGATGGCGTCACCGGTGAACCAGGAGGTGCCGGTGGAGTTGATGTAGAAGAAGATCGGCTTCTCCGCGTTGTCGAACTCCAGATAGAGCAGCTGGGCGATGATCAGCTCGGTCACGTCGATGCCCATCTGGCGCTTGGCGTCGTCGTCGCTGAACAGGGGCAGGCCCAGATACACGATCCGCTCCTTGAGCAGCAGGGAGGGCAGATCGGGCGGCGGGGTGCGCATCACGGCGGAATCGCCGTAATAGGGGGCTGACACCGACATCCGCAGACCTTTGGCTGGCACTGCAATCGAGCCTAGCGGGAGCGCCCCTTGGGACGCTCGGTGCGAGCAGTACCCATCTTCTCCTGGCTGCCTTTCTCCTGACTGCCTTTCTCGCCGCCGGCATTCGCCCCCTCCAGCCGGGCGAACACGATGCGGCCGGTGGGGTTCTGCAGGGCGCCGGTGATCACCACCGCCAGGCGCTCCCCCTGGCGGCCGCGGGCCCCCTCCACCACCACCATCGTGCCGTCGTCCAGGTAGCCCACCCCCTGCTCGGCCTCCTTGCCGTCGCGCACCACCTTCAGCTGCAGCTCGTCGCCCGGCTGCACCTCCGGCCGCAGGGCGATCACCAGCTCACTGAGGTTGAGCACCTTGAGTTCCTTCACCTCGGCCACCTTGGCCAGGTTGTAGTCGGCGGTGAGCAGGGTGCCGCCGGTGTCGGCGGTGAGGGCCTGCAGCTTGTCGTCCACCCCGTTGCCCTCGTAGCGGGTGCTGTTCACCACCAGCCGGCGGCCGTACTGCTCGCGCAGCTCGCTGAGCAGCTTGAGGCCGCGGCGGCCCCGGCCCCGCTTGTCGGCGTTGGCCGAGTCGGCCAGGGCCTGCAGTTCATCGATCACGCACTGGGCCACGATCACCTGGCCCTCCAGCAGCCCCGAATCGAGCAGGCCGCGGATGCGGCCGTCGATGATCACGCTGGTGTCGAGGATCTTGGCGCTGGCGGGCTGGAGCACCCCCTCGGCCACCAGCAGCGCCTCGGCATTGCTGGGGGAGAACAACCTCAGCAGCGTGCGCCCATGCACCTCGGCCAGGTTGTAACCCGACACGCCGAAGAACACATTGCTCAGCACCGCCGCCAGCGGCTTCACGAACACCACCTCCCAGGGCAGCGGCAGCAGCAGGATCGGCGCCAGCAGCAGGTTGGCCACCAGCAGGCCCAGGATGAGCCCCACCGCCCGGCTGATCAGCAGGTCGGTGGGCATCGAGCGCACCTGGCTCATCAGCCGCTTGCGCAGCTGGCCGAAGAAGAAGCCCGCCAGCAGCCCGAAGAAGGCGCCGAACCCCGCCAGCACCGTGCGCAGCCCCTCGGGCCTGTCCACCTGCACCAGCAGCGATTCCGGCAGCAGGTCCACCCCCAGCCAGCCGGCCGCGGCGCCGGACACCAGGAACAACACCAGGATGAGGGAGTCCACCATTCCCGCTGCCCCTGGACCTGGCCACACGCACGCAGGCAGCATGCCTGAAACCGGCGCGGCTGGCCTGCCGGGGTAACCGCCCTTGACCGTGTCCCCGCCCTGGCCGCCCCGCAGCGCCTACCTGCACATCCCCTTCTGCCACCGGCGCTGCTTCTACTGCGACTTCGCGGTGGTGCCCCTGGGGGATCGGGCGGGGGCTGAGGCGGGCGCGCCGGGCTCCGCCTCGATCGCGGCCTATCTGGAGCTGTTGCACACCGAGATCGCCGCGGCGCCGGCTGGCCCTCCCCTGAGCACGGTGTATCTAGGCGGCGGTACCCCCTCCCTGCTCACCCCGGGGCAGGTGGGCGACCTGCTGGCGGCCATGGGGCGCCGCTATGGCCTGGCGCCGGCAGCTGAGATCAGCCTGGAGCTGGATCCGGCCAGCTTCGATCAACGCCGCCTGGCGGGCTACCTGGCCGCCGGCGTGAACCGGGTGAGCCTGGGGGGCCAGAGCTTCGACGACGGCGTGCTGCAGGCCCTGGGCCGGCGCCACAGCGGCGATGACCTGCGCCAGGCCGCCGCCTGGCTGGCCCAGGCCCGGGCCGAGGGCGTCCTGGCCAGCTGGAGCCTCGATCTGATCCAGGCCGTGCCGGGCCAGACCCTCGAGGGGTGGCGGCAGCAGCTGCGCCAGGCGGCGGCCTGCGGCCCGCCCCATCTCTCGGTGTACGACCTCACGATCGAGCCCGGCACCGTGTTCGGCCGCCGGGCCGAGCGGGGCCAGCTCCAGCTCCCCGACGACGACCTGGCGGCCGATCTGATGGATCTCACCTGGGCCGAGCTCCGGGCGGCCGGCTATGGCCACTACGAGATCTCCAACTACGCCCTGCCCGGGCACGCCTCCCGTCACAACCGGGTGTATTGGAGTGGTGCCGGCTGGTGGGGCTTCGGCCTGGGGGCTACCGCGGCCCCCTGGGGTGAGCGCCAGGCCCGCCCGCGCACCCGCCAGACCTATGCCGCCTGGTTGGCCAGCTCCTGGCCGCCGGCCGCCGGCGATTCGCTCGCACCGGCTGCGGGCCTGCCCCTCGATGAGCGGCTGTTGGTGGGCCTGCGCCGGCGCGAGGGGGTGCGGCTGGCGCAGCTGTTGGCGGGCGAGGGGCTGGATGGCGCCGCCGTGGCTGTCGCGCTGGCCGAGCTGCGCCAGGAGCTGGCCCCTTGGCTGGAGCGGGGGCTGCTGCTGGAGAAAGGGGCGCGCTGGCGGCTCAGTGATCCGGCCGGCCTGGCCCTCAGCAATGGGGTGCTGGCCCAGCTCCTGCAGTGGTGGCAGACGCGGCTGGCTGCTGCTGGGCAATCCAGCGGCGCAGCGCCTCCACCCCCAGTTGGCGTCCCTGCAGCAGCGGCGGACTGAAGGGGGGCTGGCGGGGGGTGAGGCCGAGCAGGTCGGCGGTGACCCGCACCTGGCCGTCGCAGGCCGGGCCGGCGCCGATGCCGATCACGGGAATGGCCAGCTGGGCGGTGATGGTGGCGGCCAGGTCGTGCGGTACGTGCTCCAGCACCAGGGCGAAGCAACCCGCCTTCTGCAGGGCCAGGGCGTCGCGCTCCAGCCGCAGTCGGCTGGCTGCGTCGTTGCCCTGGCGGCGGTAGCCGAGCTGGTGCACCGACTGGGGCGTCAGGCCCACGTGCCCCATCACCGGAATGCCGGAACGAACCAGCCGGTCGATCACCGTGAGGGTTTCCGGTTCGGCCCCCTCCAGCTTCACGGCGGCGGCCGGACTCTCCTTGAGCGCCCGACCGGCGGCGGCCACGGCGTCATCGGCACCGCACTGATAGCTGAGGAAGGGCAGGTCCACGATCAGCAGCGGCTCCTGGCCCAGGGCGCAGACACTGGCCATCCCCCGGGCGGTGGCCCGGCAGTGATGGAGCATCTCCTCCAGGGTCACCGGCAGGGTGGTGGGATGGCCGAGCACCACCATGGCCAGCGAGTCGCCCACCAGCACGGCATCCGCGCCGGCCTCGGCCACCAGGGCCCCGGAAAGGGCATCCCAGGCGGTGAGCACCGTGATCGGCAGCCCGGCCTGCTTGCGGCGGGCCAGATCGGCGGGGCGCAAAGGCACGGCTGAGGGGGAGGGGAGAGGCATTGCTAGCATCGTCCTGACTCGGACCCACGCGGCCCTGACGCCTAAACCTGGTCAGGACCGGAAGGGAGCAGCCACACGGGATGCTCAAGGCAGGCGTGGATTCCGGGTCACCCTCTTCCCATGAAAACGGGGTGCAGTGCTATCAGCACTGATGCCACCCGCCTGTGTCCCACTCAGCTGGGCTCAACTTGAACAGATGTTTAGCTGAACTGATTTCCAGCTGAACTGGATTCCAGCCCAAGTGGATCGAGGGCCTGCGATGCCGGGGCAAAGTTGAAGGCAGTGCCTGTGAAGGGAGTGGCTGTGAAGCCATTAGCCGGACGGTCGTCCGCCCAGCCCAAGGGGAGGCTCAGCTCTCCTCGTTGCGGGCGTGGCGGTTGAGCAGGAAGGGGGGGATCTTGGCGCCGCGATCGTCGCCGCTGCCGCTGCCGGCTGGCTGGGGCGGCTCGGGATTGAAGGCCGTACCGGAGGCGAAGCTCACGGCCGGACGCTCCTGGCGGTAGGCGGCGCCGCTCTCGAAGCCCGTGGCGATCACGGTCACGTGGATCTCGCCTTCCAGCCGCTCGTCCACCACGGCACCCACGATGATGTTGGCGTCGGGGTCGACCACGTCGTAGATGGCCTCGGAGGCGGTGGTCATGTCCTCCAGGGTCATGTCCTTGCCGCCGCTGATGTTGATCACCACGCCCTTGGCCCCGTCGATGCGGGCCGACTCCAGCAGCGGACTGGACATCGCCGCCTGGGCGGCCTCGGTGGCCCGGCTGCGGCCGGAACCCACACCGATGCCCAGCAGGGCTGTGCCGGCGTCGGCCATCACCGAACGCACGTCAGCAAAGTCCACGTTCACCAGGCCGGGCCTGGTGATGATGTCGGTGATGCCCTTCACACCCATGCGCAGCACGTCATCAGCGGCGCGGAAGGCCTCGTTCAGGGGGGCGCCGGCGATGGCGTCCCGCAGCCGGTCGTTGGGAATCACGATCAGCGTGTCCACGTGTTCGGCCAGGCGGGCGATCCCCTCCTCGGCCTGGCGCAGGCGCTTGCGGCCCTCGAAGCCGAATGGCTTGGTGACGATGCCCACGGTGAGGGCACCAACTTCCTTGGCCACCTCGGCCAGGATCGGCGCAGCCCCTGTGCCGGTGCCGCCACCCATGCCGGCGGCGATGAACACCAGGTCGGCGCCCTGCAGGGATTCCTGCAGCTCGTTGCGGGATTCCTCGGCAGCCTTCTGGCCGATCACCGGGTTGCCACCGGCCCCGAGGCCACGGGTGAGCTTCTGGCCCAGCTGGGTGCGGTTCTGGGCGGCCGACTGCAGCAGGGCCTGGGCGTCGGTGTTGAGCACCCGGTAGCCCACGCCCTGCAGGTCGGAGGCAATCATCCGATTGACGGCGTTGCTGCCGCCACCGCCAACACCGATCACTTCGATCCGGGCTGACTGGCTGGGGACGATGCCGCTGCTGGGGCTCTGGCTCATGGGAAGGGTGTTCGGTAAGGCACCGTTGGCAGTTGGGCCGTCAGTGCCCATGGCGCGATCTCCGCTGATCTGCGCGTGCATTATGTCGGCCCGGGAGCACTTTTATCTTCCGATTCTCACACGTTTGCGGGTTTGAGCACACCAGCCATGGTGTCTGAGGCCGGAATCTCAGGCCGGAGTCTCAGGGGTTGGTGGGTGCCGGCCTGGCGGGGGCCGGTCCGGGCACCAGGGCCAGCTCGGGCTGGTTGGGATCGGTGAGATCGATGCTCTGCAGCCGCTTGCCCTTGAGCTGGGCGGGCAAGGTGGCCACCAGGTGTTCCAGCACCTGCAGCCGTTGCGGGAGCTGTCCATCCCCCGGGCCCAGCCGCACCGCTCCGAGGCTGGCACTGTCCACCCAGATGCTGCCTGCCGGATCAAAGCGCAGGGTGCGCATGTCCTCGATCAGTCCGTCGCGCTGGCGGAGCACCTCGGTGAGGGCTTGGCGGTGCCTGGGTAGCCAGCCCTTCACCAGCAGCTTGTCGGTGGTCTCGGTGCGCAGCCCCTGACCCTGGCGGGCGGTCATCCAGTTGCCCAACCGGTCCACATAGCCCCGTTCCAGGCCCTGGGGGCTCAGGCGTTCGGCCCTGGCCACCGGTTGGCGATCCACCACCACCACCCGTAGCCGCGGAGGGGCCATCAGCCGGCTCACCCGGACCTCCTCCACCGGCAGCGTGCCCGCCAGGCCGCTGGCGATGCGGCGGGGGTCGAGGGTGAGCAGGGGCTGGGGGAAGCGGATGTCGGCGGCACTGATCACTTCGGTGGTGGTGACCTGACGGCTGCCGATCACCTCCACCTGTTCAGGTCCGCTGAGGGTCCAGCCCAGCCTGAGCAAGCCGTAGCCCAGGCCACCGGCCAAACCCAGGAACACCAGCACCCGCCAGGCATTGCGCAGGCGCTCCTGGCGCTGCTGAAGGCGCAGTTGCCGGCGCCGTTCAGCGCCCGGCGAGAGGGGACGGGCCTGGCTCACAGCTCGCAACGGGAGCGGGCCATCAGCTCGCCGATCCAGCGGCGGGCCCGCTCGGCGTCGGCGAAGGGCAGGTCTTTCTGCACTCCACCACCCACCAGGCGCAGGCGGCAGGCCCCCTGGGCCTCCTCGGTGAGGGGGGCCTCGCCGGAGCGCAGGGCCAGCAGCTCGACCAGTTCCAGTTGCTTGATCACGAAGTCACCCTCGGGCTTGAGCTGGCCCGCTTCAAAGCTGCTCCAGCTCAGCACTCCGTCCACCAGCCGGGCCGCGCCGCAGCTGTCGAGCTTGGCCAGTTCCGCGCCCTTGGCCCACTCGCGGAACAGGTGCTGCCTGCGCCGCTCCAGCCAGCCAAGGGCCGTGAGCAGCACGAACACCAGCAGCAGTGGCAACCACAGCAGGCCCTGACTCATGCCGATGGCCCCCCCGGGGGAATCTGGGAGTGGCATTGTGTCGCCCCTTCCACCAGTTCGGCTACCAGTTGCTCAAGATCCACACCGGAAGCCGCCCAGAGCATCGGGTACATGCTCTGGCTGGTGAAGCCCGGCAGGGTGTTGATCTCATTGAGCCAGAGATCACCGCTGGCCTCTGAATAGAAGAAGTCCACCCGGGCCAGCCCCTGGGCGTGCACGGCCCGGCAGGCCTCGATCGCCATCGCCCTCGCCCGCTCGCTGATCCGATCCGGCACCTGGGCCGGGATCACGGTGTGGCTCTTGCCGTCGCTGTATTTGGTCTCGTAGTCGTACCAGTCGGCGTCGAAGCAGATCTCGCCCAGCACGGAGGCCTGCAGGGGTGCGGCGCCGCCCCCCTTCACCGCACATTCCAGCTCGCGGGCCGTGACGCCCTGCTCCACCACGATGCGTGGATCGAGGGCGGCGGCTTCCCGCAACCCAGCCAGCAGGTCGACGCGGTTGCGGGCCTTGCTGATCCCCACCGAGGAGCCCAGGTTGGCGGGCTTCACGAAGCAGGGGTAACCCAGCTGGGCCGCCAGCCGTTCCAGCAGCGGCTCGGGATCGCCGCAGAGCTCGGCCGCATTCACACAGGCGTAGGGCACCTGGGGCAGGCCGGCGGCGGCGAAGGCGGCCTTCATCGCCTGCTTGTCCATGCCCATGGCCGAACCGAGCACGCCCGAGCCCACATAGGGCACCTGCATCAGGGTGAACAGTCCCTGGATCGTGCCGTCCTCGCCATTGGGGCCGTGCAGCACCGGAAACCACACCTCCACCTCCGTGGCCCCGGCCGGCAAGGCTCCGAGGCCCCGGCTTTCGGCGGGCAGCCCCGCCTGCTGCAGGGCGGCGGCGAGCTGCTCGGGGCTGGCCGGAGTGCCCTGGGCCAGCACCGCGGCGGCCAGCTCGGGGCCCCACCAGCGCCCCGCGGTGTCAATATAGAAACAGTTCACGGCATAGCGGCTGGCGTTGCCACCGCCCTGCAGGCCGCGCAGCACCGTGGCAGCCGAGCGGATCGACACCGGGTGCTCCCCGGAAGCTCCGCCGAAAACCAGGCCCACGCGGACTGGACCAGGGCTGGAGGGGGCGTGGGGGGAGACCTCAGGCATCGGACCGCTCGAAGACCGCCGGTGGACGGTCCAGGCAAAACTCAGGCCAGTTTGCCGCTCAGGGAGAAGGCGCGCACCTCCTCGATCCGCACGTTCACAAGCTCGCCCGGCTGGATGGCCGTGCCGTCGGGCCGCTGGCCGGGGAAGAAGGTGAGCCGGTTGGTGCGGGTGCGGCCCATCACCTGGGCCGGATCCTTGGGATTGATCCCCTCCACCAGGATCTGCTCGATGCGGCCGGCGTAGCGGGCGCTGCGTTCTTTCGCTTTCCTCTCCACCAGCGGGTTGAGCTCCCGCAGGCGCTCCACCTTCACCTCCTCGCTGAGCTGGTTGGGCCAGTCGGCGGCGGGGGTGTTGGGCCGCGGTGAGTAGGCGGCGGTGTTCACCTGGTCGAAGCCGATCTCCTCGATCAGCGCCAGGGTGCGGCGGTACTGGGCGTCGGTTTCGCCGGGGAAGGCCACGATCACATCGGCGCTGATCGCGGCATCGGGCATGCGCTCGCGGATGCGCGCGAGGATGCGGCGGTAGCGATCCACCGTGTAGCCGCGCGCCATCGCCTTGAGCAGGTCGTTGTCGCCGCTCTGGAAGGGGATGTGGAAGTGCTCACACACCTTGGGCAGCTCGGCGCAGGCATCGATCAGGCGCTCGGTGAAGTAGCGCGGGTGGCTGGTGGCGAAGCGGATGCGCTCGATGCCCGCCACGTCGTGCACGAACTGCAGCAGGTCGGTGAGGGTGTGCTGGCGGCGGCCCTCCGGCGTGATGCCCGGCAGGTCGCGGCCGTAGGCGTCGATGTTCTGGCCCAGCAGGGTGATCTCCTTGAAGCCGCGTGCGGCCAGCCCCTCCATCTCCAGCTTGATGGCCTCGGGCAGGCGCGATTGCTCCTGGCCCCGCACCGAGGGCACCACGCAGTAGGTGCAGCGCTCGTTGCAGCCGTAGATCACATTCACCCAGCCGCAGATGCTGCTGTCGCGGCGGGCGGTGGTGATGTCTTCGAGGATGTGGTGCTCTTCTGTGGCCACCACCTGCTGGCCCTGCTCCACCTGAGCCAGCAGCACATCAAGCCGGTTGGCGTGCTGGGGCCCCATCACCAGATCCAGTTCGGGCACGCGCCGCAGCAGCGATTCGCCTTCCTGTTGCGCCACGCAGCCGGCCACCACCAGGGTGAGGTTGGGATTGGTGCGTTTGCGTTGCGCTTGCCGGCCTAAGTAGCTGTAAACCTTCTGCTCGGCGTTATCGCGGATCGTGCAGGTGTTGTAGAGCACCAGATCGGCCTCGAGCTCGGCCTGGGCTTCCCGGTAGCCCATCGCCTCCAGGATTCCGGCCATGCGTTCGGAATCCGCCTTGTTCATCTGGCAGCCGAAGGTGGTGATCCAGTAGCTGCCGC
>JBBASN010000021.1:0-27136 GCA_040399225.1 Prochlorococcaceae cyanobacterium
CTGTTGCTGTGGCCGTTGTGGGGCGTGGCCGAGAGGAACAGCTTGTGCTCGAAGCGCCCCGCCAGATCACGGATGGCGCGGGTGAGCTTGGAGTCGATCGCGAATGTCGAGCCGCTGGCCGGCGCAGCGTTGTGGGCCTCATCGAGAATCAGCAGCGCCTGCTTGCCCTCCTCCCCCAGCCAGTCGCGCAGCGGCCCGGCATAGGCCTCATCGCGAACCAATGCCTGGCTGATGATGAAGCGGGTGTGGGTGGCCCAGGGATTGATGCCCCAGCCCCGCTGGCGCCGCATCTCGGAGATGTAGGCGCGATCCATCACCGCAAAGCCCAGCCCGAAGCGGCTCTGCATCTCTCCCTGCCACTGCAGCACCACAGAAGGCGGGGCGATCACCACCACCCGGTGCACCTTCTGGCGCAGCAACAGCTCCCGCAGGATCAGCCCGGCCTCGATCGTCTTGCCCAGGCCCACGTCATCGGCGATGAACAGGCTCACCCGCGGCATGCGCAGCGCCTTGCGCAGGGGCTCGAGCTGGTACGGCTTCACGTCGATCCCTGCCCGCAGCGGCGCCTGGAACAGGCCCGGATCGGTGCTGGTCACACAGTTCCAGCGCAGGGTGTTCAGGTAGCTGCCGAACACCTGAGCTTGATCAAAGCCCCGCTGGCCCACGGTGTCCCAGGTGGTTTCGCCCAGCACCTGCGAATCCACCTCCCGCTCCCAGAACACCTCCAGCCGCTGGCCGTTGGCGTCGTCGTCCAGGCAGGCCATGCGCACAACCGTGTCGCCGTCGGGGTGCTCGGCGGGCTCCACCTCCTCCACCAGCCAGCGATGGCTGCGGCAGTGCACGACGCACCTTCAGGCATCGGGATCAGCCCTATCGCAACCCTGCATCAATCTGCTGTGTTTGGCAGCCATCTTGCAGGCTCCGAAACACAGATCAGCACTGGATTCCATGCGAATCCTGCATTGTTTTCACCCTGGCCAGCTGGAGGCGCAGGCGCCGCAGGCAGAGTCGGGCGGCTCGATTGGCCACAATGTGCTGCGGAAGCAGCAGCCAGAGTTGCTCGTTCAAGGCCGGCTGCTCGTTCAGCAGCTCCAGGCGGTTGGTCTGCAGCCAGCGGCGGCCGAGCAGCTCGGCGCACAGCGGCAGGGTCAGCTGGCGGTCGCGGGCCCGCTTGAGCCAGGCCTCGGGTTCCTGACAGGCCTGAGGTTGCTGCTCCACGGCATAGCCGTGGCCCTCCAGCGCCTGGTGGAGCAGGGGCATCGCAGCTTTGCGGGGCAGCAGCACGCTGCGCCCCTGGCCGGCCGGGGCCACCAGCTGCAGGCTGAGCGAACCCAGCGGCACCACAGCCATTCCCGCCCAGGCCGGCTCCTGGTCCGCCGGCAGGGGCCTGGCCAGGGAGAAGGAGCTGAGGATTGCCCCATCCAGCAGGCCGTGTTGCACTAGCGCCACCCAGTGCTCGGCGCTGCGGAAGCGCGGCGGCACCGCCTGCACGCCGGCCATGGCAACCAGCAGGCCGTGGTGCAGCACATCGCTGCCGATTCGCAGCTGGCCCGCCATCAGCCGGTGTTCGCGATACGCCAGCCGCAGGTAGTGCAGGCAGGGGTTGTGGCCGTGGCGGTAGATCGACGAGCCGGGAGCATTCGCCAGCCGGAACTGCTGCTGCATCAGCTGCAGGCTGCGGCACACCGTGGTCTGGTGGATCTCCAGGGCCCGCGCCGCCTTGTGCTGGGAGCCCGCCAGCTCGAGGACGTCGAGAATGTGCAGGTCCTCCAGGGGCCTGGGCGGGGCGTAGGGCGCCGAACGGGCAGGGGGACTTGAACGGGCCACAGGATGCAGGGTCGTGCTGCGTGCAGCCTCTGCGCAGCGGCACCGTTTGGGCGCATTGTTCGTGCGAAAGAGTGGCGAGTGCTGGGTAGGGGCGGCAGCCCCCTCACCCGCCTGGCGTCCCTTTGTTCTCTGTGAAGACTGATCTCAATGTTTATCCCGATACAGACCAACCGCGCAGAAGCGCCGATGGTGACCTTCCAGAACGAAGGGCGATGCAGCGTTTCACCAGCCAGGCCGTGCTCTCCCGTTACCGCCTGATCGACAGCGGCTGTGAACCGCACCGCCAGCTCGATGGCCAGTACACCAGCCTCGAGGAGGCGATCGCCGATGCGATTGCCTGGGTGGAGCCCCTGGCCGATGCCCACCACGCCGCCCAGCTGATCGGGGTGGATGTGGCCACCGGCGATGGCAACTGGCGCACCTGCCGCCTGCCGGCGCCACTGCTCTGCCCCCTGCTCTGCCAGCTCCCCAGCTGAAGCACCCCGCCGGGGGTGGAATCACCTTCATGGCTTCGGCCCAGCGACCAGGGTCTGGACCATCACCAGCGCATCGACATAGCCCAGCTGCCGATGGCGGAACGCTCCCGGCAGGGTGCCGACCACCCGGAAGCCGTTGCGCTGCCAGCAGCGGATGCCGGCGGTGTTGGTGCTCACCACCAGGTTGAACTGCATCGCTCGAAAGCCCAGTCGCCGTGCTTCTTGCAGGGAGTGCTGGCAGAGGCGGCTGCCGATTCCCTGGCGCCGGCCGTGCTCGGCCACCACGTAGCCCGCGTTGGCCACATGGGCTCCCAGCGCGAGCGAATTGGGCCTGAGGTAGTAGGTGCCCACCGCCGTGCCGGCGGCCCCATCCACAGCCACCATCACCACCTGGCTCTGCTCCACCCACGCAAACTGGGCCTGCTCCTGGGTGATGGCTGGGTCGTGGGGGAAGGTTTCGCCGGCACGAAACACCGGCTCCAGCAGTGCCCACACCGCCGGCCAGTCGGCGGGTTGATAGGGACGGATCTGCAGGGGTGATGCCACTGGGGGCCAGCTGAACGGAGATGCTGCCGCATCCTGGCGTCCGCCATGAAGGTCCCTTCATGAAGACCCATTGCCGCCGGTAACGAATGGTGCATAAGTCGCTGCAGCCCTTGCCGGCCCTGGCCGGCAGATCCATCGTGGTTGCAACGGGATTCGGAGGCTCCACAGATGGACGACACCCCCCCTGAGCACCAGCCAGGAGCGCGCTGACGATCCGGCCCCTGCTCCAACATTTTTGACCAGATGTGACGTTCCTGGCGTGTAGCCAGAGTCGCCGTCCACTGCACCGTCCTAGGTGCCCCGGACCCAACGGAACGTCCCAATCGACACCTGGCCCCAGGTGCCAGCGCCGGCAGCTCCGCCCACAATTGAAGACCATCTGATCAGGCAACCCAATCACGGCTGTTGCCAAGCCAAACCCAAAGCACAGCTGCGCCCGATCCCCCTGGGACAACACCACGGCTGAGCAGACAAATGCCCGGGGCCAACGTTCCGGGCTTTGTTGTGGCTGGCGAATGGGTCAGCCCAGCCCACCCAGGCGAATGAGTCCGCCCACCACCACAAAAGCGATCGCCAGGGCAGTGATGCCGCGGATGTGCCAGGCCAGGCCGCTGAGGTTGTCGTCGGTGAGATTGGGGATCAGCCGCAGCCGGGCATGAACGGCCAGGGCGGCGGTGCCGGCGAGCAGCAGCAGCTTCACGCCCACCAGCATCCCGATCGGGTTGGCGGGGGTGAACAGGCCCTGGAAGCCAGGCAAATAGATTCACCCCAGCCATAGCCCCGTCAGCACCTGAATGGCCAGGGCCGTGAGCCCCAGCGGTTCAAAGACCTCCTCGAAGGCGCGGATCTTGGCAGCACTGCGCTCTCGGATCGCCGACCTCCGACCAGCCGCCAGGCGGCCTAAGCCAGGGCCTCATCGATGCCAGCCGGCTTGCCGCCCATCACGGCGGGATCGTGGCTGATGCGGGAAAGCGCGATGGGCCAAGGGTAAGAACAAGAGCCCTGTCTGCCTTGATCTGGATACGGTTGAAGTCGAGGTGAGGTGCTGACGCTCCGCGAACGTGTGCTGGCAATCCGCATCCCTCTGCTGGCGCTGGAGCATTGGTGTGATCAGCTGTCAATCTCGCTGCAGTGGTTGGCAGAGCCTGAAAGGGATGTTGTGTCTACTCCTTTGGAGTTGTGGTTATTGGCTGCAGGCCTGTGGTCGTTGCTGCAGATCGGCCGCAAAACAGTCTGTATTTGATGCTTTAGTGCTACGCCAGCAAATAACATGCTTGCTCAGCTTAGGTACCATCTAACTTTCAAGCATTGGTGCTCAGATGCCCCGGGTGACACTGTCGATTGCTGAGCGTGAACACATGGCTTTAAAGTTATTGGCATTGCAGCGCAATCAGAAGATGGTTGCTTTGATTGAGCTCGCGATCAGGAAATATCTCGGTGATGAAGGTGCCTACGATCTTGCGATCCGCTCGCGCAGCGATCGCGACTGAAGGACGTACGATGAGCAAGAACCTGGACGACTTTGCCCTGGATTCCAATCGGTTTCCCAAGCGGATTGAGTTGCAGTTGCCACCTGATCTGGCCGACTGGCTTCAGCGCACCTCAGCTGCCACCGGGCGCAGCGAGGCCGAGCTGCTGCTGGAGCTGCTCGACCGCGGTCTGCAGCAGTTCTGAGGGAAATCGACTCCTCGCCTGCTCCGGTTGGCAGCACATCACGCCAGCGCTTGCTCCCTGGTGATGTTCGCGTGGAGCTGTTTCAGCCTTGTAGGGGTCTTATCTGCCTGGCTGCAGATCCCCTATATTCACCCACTCTGCTCCTCTCCCGCAGAGACCGCTCCGCCCCGAGCTCTTTCGCCGCGGTTCGTCGCCATGCTCAGTTTCGACCAGCTGGCTGCCCTCGATCTCACCCTCTGGCTGGGCAGCGGGGCAGCGGCGGCTGAGGTGCTGGACGTGAACCAGAGCACGGTGTCGCGCCAGCAGGCTGCCGTGCTGCGGCTGTTGGGCCTGCGCTTGATCCGCCGCCCGGATGGCCCGAGGCTGAAGGGCGATCTCGAGCTGCTGCGGGCCGAACGGGTGGTGCAGCAGCTGGCGCGATTGAAGGGCTTCGCTCCCCTGCGCATCGACGCCAACTATGCCTCTGGACCCTGGTTTCTGAATCCCGTTCCAGGCGGTTGGATCAGCGGCCGCTTCGACCTGCCGGGGCTGCAACGGCCGTTGGCGTTGCTGCGGGAGCGGGTGCTGGATGCCTGGCTGTGCAGCTACCAGCCGAATCTGCCGCCAGCCGATGACCCTGAGTGGTGGGTGCTCGATCTGCTGCGGGCCCCGCTGCAGTTGCTGGCTTCAGCGGATCACCCGCTGGCGGCCGCGCGCCAGCTTCGCCAGTGCGACCTGGAGCGCTTTCCCAGCCTGGCACTGCCGACGGGCTGGTTTCCGCACACGGAAAGCCACCTGCGCCGGCAGGGACTCTGGCGGCAGGCGGTGCAGTTTTACCGCTACGACCCGGACGACTGGGAGGGCCGTTCCCGGGACGGAGTGACGCTCCTCTATGGCAACAGCCTCACGGAGGCATTGATGCCCTGCACCACCCGGCTCGACTGGGACCTGCAGCTGCTCGGCGGCGACGCGCTGGTGGTGCGCCGCGACATCGTTGATCAGCCGGCGATCCAGCAGCTGGCGGCCAGCCTGCAGGTGCGAGCGCGGCAGATCGCCGGCCAGTTCGCCGATGTCCAGGCCCTGAACTGAGCGTCAGGAGCCCACCAGGGCATCGCTGCTCTCGCTGATGCGCTGGAACAGATCCAGGCTGCCGGCGTTGAGATTTAGCAGCTCCACCTCAGAGCCGCCCTGACGAAGCTTGCGCACCACCTGATCCAGGGCCCGCATGCCCGTCTGGTCCCAGATGTGGGCCTCGGCCAGGTCGATCGTGACCCGGGCCGGATGCTCGTGCTGCTTGAAGCCGGCCAGGAAATACACCGTGCTCACGAAGAACAGCTGACCGCGCACGCTGTAGTGCAGCCACTCCTCGCTCCGCCGGGTGGCCGTGACCGCGATCACCTTCGCCACCTTGCGGCTGAACAGGATTCCGGCCAGGGCCACCCCCACCAGCACGGCAATCGCCAGGTTGCGCGTGATCTGGAACAGCGGCAGGCTGGTGGGCAACTGGCCCAGGTCACCCACCCGGGGCACCGGCAGCTGGCCCCATTCCGCCAGCCCGCTGATCACCAGGATCGCCACCAGGGTGGAAGGCACCACCCTGGTGAGCCCGGGCAGCTGATAGATGATCAGCAGGCCCAGGGCCACCAGGGCCCATACCCAGGGCCAGCTCACGCTCGCACCGCTGGCGGCCAGGCTGGGGATCACCTCGTCGCCATCGCGGCCCAGCCCCAGCTGGGGCAGCTGGGCCAGGAAGATCAACACCCCGATGGCATTCACAAACCCCACCGTCACGGCCCGTGGCACGAAGCGCATCTGCTGGGCCAGCCGCAGATAGCCCCAGATGATCTGGAACACGCCGGCCAGGATCGAGGCGGCCAGCAGATAGCTCAGCCCATGGGACTGCATCAGGCCGCCCATCAGCAGGGCCACGCCGGCGGTGCAGGCCGACACCATCCCCGGCCTGCACCCCAGCAGCGACACCACGATCAGGATGCAGATCGAGCCGAACAGGCCCACCTGGGGTTCGACACCGGTCACGATCGAAAAGGCGATCGCCTCGGGAATGATGCCGAGGGCCACCACCATGCCGGCCAGCAGTTCGCCTGGGATGGCGGCACGGTGGGGCACCAGCTGCCAGCTGTTGGCCATCGATCCGGGAGTGACGACTGGACGGTCAGCTTCTCACCGCCAGGGGAAGGCCGCGGTCAACTCCCGGGGCCGGGGCCGGGGCCGCTGAGCACCAGCGACTGGGAATCCTGATGCTGGCGGCGGAACAGGCGGTCCTCCGCCGCCCGGCGGCAGGTGAGCAGAAACAGGGCCATCTCGATGCCGAATGTCTTCTCAAACAGGGGCACCACGCCGCGGGTCTGGCCCAGGCCACAGCGGCGGATCGCCTGGTCCAGGGTCTGGCGGGGTTCGGCACTGAGCACGGCAAACAGGCGATTCAGGCGGTGCAGCTGCAGGGCCTGAGCTGTGGTCATGCCGCGGATCCGATCGAAGCTGTATTCCAGGCAATCCTCACTGATCTCCAGTGCCTCGGCCAGATCGGGGATGGGCAGCGGATCACTGCCGTGGGCCGAGAAATAACGCAGGGCACGGGACACCACCTGCATCGGGTTGTCACAACCTCGGACCGGATCGGGGATCAGATGCAGGGTTCTCATGGCGTGACCTGGGCGGTTCTCAACAGTGGTTCCCCAGCGGTGGGCACCTGGCTGTTCAGCTGTGTAGAGCAGATGGGTTGGATTCCACGTTCTCGCCCTCATCCTGATGGGCTAAAGCCCGTGAGGCCAGGTACCCCTGGGAAAACGGCACAACGCTCAAACAAACCACGCAATGTTGTGATCTGTTGACTCAAATCCTCACAGGCTTCGTAAAGCTGTGGTGATCTGGTTGCTTGTCGAGCGCGTCTCAGCCGCTGCGTACGGTGGGGTGGGTCGCACGATGCTCCTGTCGCGCGATCCAGGGAGGAGCAGGCGCCGCTGCGGCGGCGCTTTTTGCTGTTCGATTCGGCTCAACCCTGATGGGCCCGGGCCAGCAGGGCCCGCTCGCTGGGGACGCGCAGCCTGCGGGCCCAGCCCAGCCCCTCCAGCAACCGGATGAAGCGGTAGGTGGGGTCGGGCAGGGTCACCACCCGGCCCCGGCGCAGGCTGAAGCCCTGGCGCACCGAGCTCTGGAAACCGTGGTGGAGGTTGTGCCAGCCCTCCCCCAGGGTGATCACGGCCACCCAGGCGTTGTTGCGGCTGCCATCGCCGGTGGCGAAGGGTTGGTCTCCAGCCAGGTGGGCCAGGGAATTCACGCTGGCCACGCCGTGAAACAGCAGGGTGGTGCTCAGGCAGTAGGCCCCCAGCCAGGCCAGCCCGCCGAGCTGCCAGGACAGCCAGCCCAGGGCCAGGGCCGGCACGATGTGCAGCCGGTCGATCAGGCGCAGCACGGGATCGGCCTCCACGTCGGCCGGCAGGCTGGCGGGGTGGAAGCCGGGGCCGAGCAGCCAACCCACCTGGGCATGCCAGAAGCCCCACCAGCGGCTACCGCTGAGCAAGGGACTGTGCACATCTGCGCTGGTGTCCACATGGCGGTGGTGGGCCTGGTGATGGGCCTTCCACCAGCTCGGCCCCATCTGTCCCGCGGAGGCCGTGATCAGGCAGCCCAGCCACCACACCAGCCTTGGGGCCTCGTAGCTGCGATGGGTCACCAGTCGGTGGTAGATGGCCGTGGTGCCCAGCATGCGCACCAGATAGAGCGCCAGAGCCCAGAGACCGGCCATCAGATCCAGGCCCTCGATCAGCAGCAGCCCGCAGCCCAGGTGCATCAGCAGGATGAACGGCGGGCCCAGACCGTGAAGTACCCGCCGGAGTGTGGGAACCGGCTGGGATGGTTGAGCCTGGACCGGTTCAGTCGAACCAGAAGGGCCGCGGGAGGGCTGGTGGGCCTGGCGTTGCCGGGGACGCGGGACAGCGCCGGGGGTGACCGTGAAACTCAGAAGGTTGTTGAGAATCCGTCACCCTAGGCGCTGCCGATTCGCTGTGTTGGCGCTGCTGGCTGTGCCTCAGCGCACGAACAGCATCTCCTGGTAGGTGGGCAGGGGCCAGAGGTTGTCGTCCACCAGGGCTTCGAGGCCATCCACCACCTCCCGCAGTTCGGCCATCAGCGGCACCAGGGTGTCCGCGCTGTAGTGCAGGTGCGCTTCAGTGCCATGGGGCGGCTGGGCAATGGCGCTTTCCAGTCGGCCGCTGATGTCCATCAGCGACTGGCAGAGCTCAGCCACCTGCTTGGAACTCTCCGGCGACACCTGGAGACCGAGCGCACTCTGCAGCTGCAGGGATTCGGCCAGTTCGCCGAGGTAGCGGATTGCCGCCGGATAGACCTGGGTGCGGGCGATCTGGACAGCCAGTTTCGCCTCCACATCGATCGCCAGGATGTACTGCTCGGCGTAGACCTCAAAGCGGCTCTGCAGTTCCACGGCCGAGAGCACCCCGGTGCGCTCGAACAACTCGCGGATGGCAGGCCGCTCCAGCACCGGCAGGGCATCGGCGGTGGTGCGCAGGTTTTCCAGGCCCCGCTCCGCCACGGCCATGTGGTGCCATTCCTCTGAATAGCCGTTACCGCCGAACACCACGGCGCCGTGGTTGGTGATCGTGGTCTTGAGAACGGCCAGGGCAGCTTCTTCAAGGCCAGCACCACTGCTGAGCTTGCTCTCGAGCTCACCGGCGATCCACTCGAGCGAGTCGGCCAGGATCGTGTTCAGGGTGACCAGCGGCCCCGCCACCGACTGGTTGGAGCCGACGGCCCGGAATTCGAAGCGGTTGCCGGTGAAGGCGAAGGGCGAGGTGCGATTGCGATCGCCGGCGTCCTTGTCGAATTCCGGCAGGGTGTCGACGCCGAAGTTCATCACGCCGCCGATCGCCGACCCGCTCAGCCGGCCCTCGCGGATCTGGTTGAACACATCCTCCAGCTGGCTGCCCAGATACACCGAGATGATTGCCGGGGGCGCTTCGTTGGCGCCGAGGCGGTGGTCGTTGCTGGCGGTGGCGATCACGGCCCGCAGCAGCGGCCCGAAGAGGTGAACCCCGCGGATCACAGCTCCGCAGAAGAGCAGGAACTGGAGGTTTTCGTGGGGCGTCTTGCCCGGATCGAGCAGGTTGCCCTGGGTGGCGTTGCCGATCGACCAGTTGACGTGTTTGCCCGAGCCATTGATGCCGGCAAAGGGTTTCTCGTGCAGCAGACAGGCCATGCCATGCTTCTTGGCAGTGGCGCGCAAGATGGTCATCGTCAGCTGCTGGTGGTCGGTGGCCACGTTCGCGGCTTCGAAGAAGGGCGCGATCTCGAACTGGGAGGGTGCCACCTCGTTGTGGCGAGTCTTGGCCGGGATGCCCAGCTTGTACATCTGCCGCTCCACCTCCTGCATGAACACCTGCACCCGCTCCGGGATGGCGCCGAAGTAGTGGTCGTCAAACTGCTGACCCTTGGCTGACGGCCGCCCGAACAGGGTGCGGCCGGCCAGCAGCAGATCGGGGCGCAGGGGCAGGTAGGCGTTGTCGATCAGGAAGTACTCCTGCTCGGCGCCGCAGCTGGAGTTGACCGGGGCGATGTTGGTTTCACCCAGCAGGCTGAGCAGCCTGTGCGCCTGCTTGTTCACCGCGGCGATCGAGCGCAGCAAGGGCGTTTTCTTGTCGAGGGCTTCGCCCGTCCAGGACACAAAAACCGTCGGGATGCAGAGGGTGACGCCATTGGGCGTCTCCATCAGATAGGCCGGACTGGTGATGTCCCAGGCGGTGTAGCCCCGGGCCTCGAAGGTGGAGCGGATGCCGCCGTTGGGGAAGGAGGAGCCGTCTGGCTCCCCCTGCACCAGCACTTTGCCGGTGAATTCGGTGAAGGCCGTGCCATCGCCCTGGGGGGAGATGAAGCCGTCGTGCTTCTCGGCCGTGGAGTTGGTGAGCGGGTAGAAGACGTGGGAGTAGTAGAGGGCGCCGCGGGCGGTGGCCCACTCCTTCATCGCCTGGGCCACCACGTTGGCCACTGACACGTCGAGCTTGCTGCCCTCCTTGATGGTGCGCTGCACCGACTTGAAAATTTCCTTCGGCAGCGCCGCCTTCATCTTGTCGAGCGTGAAGACATCGCTGGCCCACAGCTCATCGAGCGACTGGATCGGTGCGGTAGCGACGGGCTCGCGGTTGAGAATCTTCTCGATCGCATCGAGACGGGGCTGGGAGGGCATGGGGCTTCGGGAGTGCCGGTACCCCAAGCCAAGGCCGTCACCCTGCCCTGCTGTTGCTGCCGTTGTTACGGGATTGCCAGACAACGGGGCCGCCGCCGCCCTGTTGAATCTGGGTAGAGATGCTTAAGCCTGCTGCTTCGGTAGCTGATCAGGCAGCCAGCAAGGGCAGGGTTGATGCAGATCTGACCCAGCGCAATTGCGATGCCGGAGCTCCATGGCCCAATCCACCACGCTCAGTGAACTGGCCCAGGCCATCCGCCGCCACCTCTACTTCAGCCAGGCCAAGTCGGAGTCGCTGGCCACCCGCCATGACCACTACCGGGCCCTGGCCCTGGCGGTGCGAGACCGCCTGCTGCAGAACTGGGTGCAGACCGCCGAGGCCTACACCCAGGCACAGGTGCGCACGGCGGTGTACCTCTCAGCCGAATACCTGCTCGGTCCCCACCTCGACAACAACCTGGTGAATCTGGGCATCCGCCAGGAGGCCGAGCTGGCCTGCCGGGAGCTCGGCCTTGAGCTGGAGGAGTTGCTGGCCCTCGAGCCGGAACCGGGCCTCGGCAATGGGGGCCTGGGGCGGCTGGCCGCCTGCTTCCAGGAGTCGATGGCCAGCCTTGAGCTGCCGGCGATCGGCTACGGCATCCGCTACGAGTTCGGCATCTTCCGCCAGCAGATCACACCTCAGGGCCAGCAGGAGAGCACGGATCCCTGGCTGGCCCAGGGCAATCCCTGGGAGGTGATCCGCCCGGAGTGGAGCTATCCGGTGGAGATCGGCGGCCACACCGTGATCGGCGTGGCCTACGACACACCGATCCTCGGCTATGGCGTGAACACCGCCAACACCCTGCGCCTGTGGTCGGCGGCGGCCCCGGATGCCTTCGACTTCGCCTCCTTCAATGCCGGCGACTACACCCGCGCCGTGTTGCGCAAGGTGCAGTCGGAAACCCTCTCCAAGGTGCTCTATCCCAACGATGAATTCGACCAGGGCAAACGGCTGCGGCTCAGCCAGCAGATCTTCTTCGTGAGCTGCTCCCTGCAGGACATGTTCAGGATCCTGCAGGGTCAGGGGCTGCCGGTGGATCAGTTCCACCGCAAGTTCGCGGTGCAGATGAATGACACCCATCCGGCGATCGCGGTGGCAGAGCTGATGCGGCTGTTGATCGATGTGTATGGCATCAACTGGGATACGGCCTGGGCCATCACCACGGCCAGCCTCAGCTACACCAACCACACCCTGCTGCCGGAGGCGCTGGAAACCTGGGGCGTGGAGCTGTTCGAGCAGCTGTTGCCGCGCCACCTGCAGATCATCTACGAGATCAACGCCCGCTTCCTGCGGATGGCCCGGATCCGCTTTGCCGGGCAGCCGGACAAGCTCACCCGCCTGTCGCTGATTGAGGAGGGGCCCCAGCGGCGGGTGCGCATGGCCCATCTGGCCGTGGTGGGCAGCCACTGCACCAATGGCGTGGCCGAGCTGCACAGCCGCCTGCTGCGGCAGCATCTGCTGGCCGATTTCGCTGAGCTCTGGCCGGAGCGGTTCACCAACGTGACCAACGGGGTCACCCCCCGCCGCTGGATGGCCGTGGCCAATCCAGCCCTGGCGGGCCTGCTCGACGAGGTGCTGGGGGGCCGCTGGCGCAAGGATCTGGCGGCCTTGCAGGAGCTGGCGCCGCTGGCGGGGGATCCGGCTTTCCTGGAGCGCTGGCAGCAGGTGAAGGGCCAGGGCAAGCGGCGGCTGATCGACCACGTGCAGCAGCAATTCGGGCTGCTGCTGGATCACACCTCCCTGTTCGATGTGCAGGTGAAGCGCATCCATGAATACAAGCGCCAGCACCTGGCGGCCCTGTTGATCGTGGAGCGCTACCTGCGCCTTCGAAACGGCGAGGATCTGCCGCCACGCACCTTCCTCTTCGGTGGCAAGGCGGCACCCGGCTATGCGATGGCCAAGCTGATCATCCGCCTGCTGGTGGGCATCGCCGAGATCGTGAATCTGGATCCGGCGATGCAGGGGCGGCTGCGGGTGGTGTTCCTGCCCAACTTCAGTGTGAGCCTCGGCCAGCTGGTGTATCCGGCGGTGGATCTCTCCGAGCAGATCTCCACCGCCGGCAAGGAGGCCTCCGGCACCGGCAACATGAAGATGGCGCTCAATGGCGCCGTCACGATCGGCACGCTCGACGGCGCCAACGTGGAGATCCGCGAGCGGGTGGGCGAGGAGAACTTCTTCCTGTTCGGCCATACCACCGAACAGGTGGCGGAGCTCGACCGGCTCGGCTACCACCCGATGTCCTGGATCGAGCAAGACCCGATGGCCCGCGATGTGCTCTCCCTGATCGGCTCCGGCCACTTCAGCGATGGCGACCGCGATCTCTACCACCCACTGCTGGCCAGCCTCACCAGCCACGACCCCTTCAAGGTGATGGCCGACCTGGCCGACTACCGCAGGGCCCAGGATGCCGTGGATCAGGCCTGGCTCGATCCCAGCCGCTGGGCAGCGATGTCGCTGGCCAACACGCTGGGCTGCGGCTTCTTCTCCAGCGACCGCTCCATCCAGGAGTATGCCGAGCGGATCTGGAAGGTGGAGCCGCTGCCCGTGCCCAGCCAGCCCCTGCTGGCCGACTGACTTGGCAGTGTTCCCCCTGGCATCTAAAGATCAAGCCGCTACAACCGGTGCGATTGTCTGTTCCATCACTTCGTGGCGGCCAGGTTGCCAGGGCTCTTACAGGCTGGGTTGCTGGCGACCGCAACCGCTTTGCAGTCGATAGTGACGGTGATGGCCACCCCTCTCCCCGAGGAGTGGCCTGGACTGCTTGCCACCGCGAAGCCACAGTCGGTGGAACTTCCAGGGTCAGGGTCAGGATCCCGGCCTGAGCGGCCGGAGCAGGTACCTGGCCAGGTCGCGGTGGGCGACCTCGCCCCACAGGGTCCGTTCGCTCCACTGGCTGAGGGCAGCAGAGAGGTGTGGCTCCATCCCCTGCCGCTTGAGGCCAGAGAACAGTCGCCCTGGGGCTGGCGATGGTCTGAGGCCAGGGGAACCTGGCGCATGCACACCGGTGTGGACCTGATCGTGACCTCCGGGACGCCTGTTCTTGCTGCCCGTTCAGGCCATGTCGTGCTGGCGGAGTGGGTGAGCGGCTATGGCCTCACCGTTCTGCTCGACCATGGCGATGGTTGGCAGACTCTCTATGCCCACTTGGAAGGCATGGAGGTCAGGGCCGGCAGGCCCATTGCCCGCGGGGAGAGACTTGGACGGGTGGGCGACACCGGCAGTGCGAGCACCCCCCATCTCCACCTTGAGTTGCGGCGGCGGGGTGAGGGAGGTGTTATGGCTGTGAATCCCGCCGCGTTGTTGGAGGCTCCCCGGTTGACCCGGCCGGTTCTGGCTGCCGGGCCAGGCATCTGACAGTCGTGCTGTTTCTTGAAACAAACTGCTCCGCTCAGAGCTCCTCTTCCACCTCTGGCTTGATCGTGCAGTCGCTCATCGGATAGCTCACGCAGAGCAGGGCGAATCCCTCGGCGATCTGGTCGTCGTCCAGGAAGCTCTGGTCGGACTGATCCACGCTGCCGGAGACGATGCGGCCGGCGCAGGTGCTGCAGGCGCCGGCCCGGCAGGAATAGGGCAGGTCGATGCTCTGTTCCTCGGCGGCGTCGAGAATGTAGGTGTCATCGGCGCAGCTGAAGCTGCGGCCGTCCTCGAGGGTGATGGTGAAGGTGGCCATCGGCGGGCTCCTGTCACGGAACGGTTCATCGACCATTGCACCCGGAGCTGGCTAGGACTCCTGTG
This sequence comes from Prochlorococcaceae cyanobacterium, assembly GCA_040399225.1. Lineage (GTDB taxonomy): Bacteria > Cyanobacteriota > Cyanobacteriia > PCC-6307 > Cyanobiaceae > NIES-981. The sequence continues at coordinate 14,495 of JBBASN010000021.1, forward strand.
CTGCTCGACACCTCTGTGGGCGAATCCCCACCAACACTGCTGCCCCCCCTCTGGGACGATCGCCGCCAGGCCGGCCTGGCCCTGGCGGGGCTGCTCGCCGATCTGCCGCCAGACACCCTGCTGCTGGCCCTGCCCCGGGGAGGGGTGGCGGTGGCCGCGGCGATGGCCGAGCAGCTGGCGCTGCCCCTGGCCACCTGGTGCGTGCGCAAGGTGGCTGATCCCGCCAATCCCGAACTGGCCATCGGCGCGGTGGCTCCGGGGGCTGTCACGGTGTGGCGCAACGGGGGTGCGGCCAGCCGCCATGAAGCGGCGGCGCGCCGGGGGGGCTGGCTGCAGGCCCAGCGTCAGGAACTGGCGCGGCGGGGTGAGCTGTTCGGCGATCCCGACCCCGCCAGCCTGCGGGGCCTGCCCCTGGTGGTGGTGGATGACGGTGTGGCCACCGGCATGACCCTGCAGGCTGCCCTGCTGTCGCTGCGGAACTGCCTGCCGGCTTCCCTTCAGCTGGCGGTGCCGGTGGCCGATCGGCAGGTGCTGGCGCGGCTTGCAGCTCTGGTGGACCGGACCACGGTGCTGGCGGCGGTGTTCGATCTCCAGGCCGTGGGCCTCTGGTACCGCCACTTTGAGCAGCTCACGGACGCCCAGGTGCTGGAGCTGCTGGCGGCTGCACGCCGCCGTTAATTCAGGCTTGCGGGGGGCATGGGCTGCCAGCAGCTCAGGGCCCTCGGCGCATACTCAGGCCTAAGCAGGGCCGCCGAAAGGGCGTAGATCCCTTCCTGCAGCCGCACCATGGGCTGGCTGTCGGGTTGCTGATCCGCGCCCATGCTGTCGATCGTGCGGATCAGCACCTGCAGGCCGAACAGCACCTGATGGATCGCCGGATGCTCCAGGTCGATGGCCTGGGGTTGGCTGAGCAGGTGGAGTGCCTCGTCGAGGTGGAGCGTTTCGCCGCTGGCCTCGCAGAGGTAGCGGGCCAGCAACTGGGGCGAGAGGTTGTAGATCAGTCCACTGGCCAGGCTGGTCTCCTGCTGGTAGTCCATACCCGGCAGAAACATGCCGCTCGATCCGGCACAGGCCAGGTAGTCGTGGCCATCGAGCGCGTAGCGGGCATGGCCCTGGGTGAGCAGAACCACGGCACAATCGCTGCTCTCGTCCACCCACAGGCGGGTGGGAGTGGCGGTGGCTGCTGCCAGGCCCATGTCGCCGGCGATGCGATAGCTGGAGCGGTGGCGGAACGTCTGAGCGGGACCTACAGGGGCGATGTCCCGGACGGGCACGGCCAGGGAGATGTGCTCCGCCAGCTGGTCGATGTCGTCGGTGACGACGGCGTCGTAATTGCCAAGAACCAGGGGCTTCTGCAGCGCCCGAACCCTGGGGTCGTTGCTATTCGGCATCCGGGCCAGTTCGGTGGCATCACCCTAATGAACTTGTTGATGGGATTTGAAACGCTTCCGATGGGGTGAGAAGTCCTCAGCCCTGCAGGGAAGGCAGATGGCTGCGCATCCAATCGCCCAGCACGCTGGTGGCCTGGGCGCGGAAGGGTTCCACGGCATCCGCGCTCAGCAGCGGATAACTCTTGTCCGAGCTGGCCTCCCCGCGCAGTGGTTTCCAGTTGGTGCGCTCCTTCTGTTTGAGCTCCTCCAGAGGGGCGACGTCGTCGAAGCTGAGGCCAGCGGCTGCACCCTCCTTCGCCGCCTGGGCCACCAGCTCCTCCCGCAGCGCCACCAGCTCCCGGGCTTTGAGGGTGTCGGGCAGCCCCAGCACCGGTTGCAGCTCGTCGAGCAGGGCCAGTTCCGCGGCCAGCAGCACCGGCCAGGCCCCCTGTTCACCCGGATTGAGCTGCTGGGCGGCCTCATGGGCCAGCATGGCCTCGCGGTAGAACGCCAGCCAGCGGTAGTGGGATTTCTCCTGCAGCGGCTTCTTGAGGGCGGCCTTGCCGGTGACGCGCTTGGGCAGGGCCGCCTCGGCCTTGCGCAGGAAGGCGCGATCCTCCGGTTCGAGGTTGATCGCTCCCCAGCGGTGGCGGTAGTCCCAGAGGTCCGCGTAGCGGCGCACATCCTCCGCAGACCAGCCCATGGCCTGCAGTTCATCGGCTCTGCTGATCTCGTCCTTGGCCAACGTCGATCCGGTCGCGATGCAGGCAGCGTAAAGGTCAGCCCCGGGCCTGGCTCAGCGCACCACCAGCACCGGACAGCTGCTCTGGGTGAGCACCCGCTGGGTTTCGCTGCCGATCAGCAGTCCCTCCAGGCCGCGGCGGCCATGGGAGGCCATCACGATCAGGTCGCAGCCGTGGGTCCTGGCCTCCTCGAGGATGGCCTGGTGGGGCTGGGGATTGACCAGCAGGGATTGCTCGGCCTCCACCCCCGCCGCCGCCGCCCGGGCCATCGCCTCGCCCAGGATCGTCTCAGCGCGCTGCTGGGTGGCGGCCATCAGCGCATCCACCGTGCTCGGCTCCACCAGTTCCCCCACCCCCACCAGGCTGATCGGGAAGCTCACCTGCACGTGCAGCACCCGCAGCCGGGCACCGAGGGCGGCGGCCAGGCTCACGGCCTGCTCCACGGCCCGCTCGGAGATCTCGGAGCCATCGGTCGGAACGAGGATGTGGCGGTAGGTCATGCCGGCTGAAGCGCTCCCCTAGAGGATGGCGCCGGTTCAGGCCCGTTGCGCAGAGCTGCAATCCCTTTGTTGTGACTGGACTGCAGGTGCTGTGGTGTCAGCCGCCTTCCCGGTGGGGCTCAGTGCAGGGGGTCACTGATCACCAGGGTGGTGCAGCTGAGGCGCTGCAGCAGCCTGGTGGTGAGGTCGCTGGCGGGAATCGGCAGACCCGCCACCAGCCGGCGCTGGGACCGCAGGATCACCAGGTCGTGATCCACCCCCCGGCGCAGGATCGTCGTTTCCACCCCGTGGTTCGGATGCAGCTCCACGCGCGCCTCCACGCGCCTGCTGTTGCCGGCCCCAGTGGCATTGCCCGCCCCTGCCGGGGCGGAACTCCAGCGCTCCAGGTCACGGCGCAGGTCGGCGAGGGCCGGGGCGCTCAGCCGGGGGTCGTGCAGGTGCAGCAGCGTGACGCTGGCGCTGAGGGCGGCGGCCAGGCGCTCGGCCAGCTGAAACTGCTCCAGGGCGCCAGCCGTGAGGTCCTTCACCGGCACCAGCAGCCGCTGCCACTGGCTGGGTTCGCTCACCAGCCGGGCCACCACCACCGGGCAGGGCACCTGCCGGCAGGTGGCCTCCACCAGATCCCCGAACAGCCAGCGTCCCAGGCGGCTGGGGGTGGCCAGGCCCATCAGCACCAGGTCGCTGCCCTGCTCCATCGCCACCCGGGCGATGCCCGCCGCCACGTCGGTATCCACCCGCAGCAGGGTCTGGCAGGGAATGGCCTGCTCGGCGCTGATCCGCCGGGCCTGCTCCAGCAGCTGCCGCCCCTGGCCCAGCTGGGCCGTGATGGCCGCGGCACCGGCCTCGGGCTGGTTGGGGGAGACCACGGCCAGGGGCAGCACCCGGCCGGGGTGGTCGGCATCGCCGCCGATCAGCAGCCGGGCCAGGTTCAGCAGCGGCCGCTCGTTCTCCGGATTGGCCACGGGCAGCAGCACGGTGAGCGAGCGCCGCACCAGGGCCAGGCTGGCGCTGCCCACCGGCTGGCCCCCGCTGGTTCCTGCCCGCCCCAGACGGGGCATGGCCAGGGCTGTGAGTGAGGGGCCGAGGGTGGCTGTGATCACCATCATCGCCAGCACGCTGTTGAGCACCTGCTCGTCGAGCAGACCGGCCCGGAAGCCCACAAACGTGGCCGCCAGGGTGGCCGCCACCTGGGGCAGCGACAGGGACCAGAGGGTGAGGATCTGGGCACCGTTGTAGTGGTACAGCCTGCCGGCCCACCAGGAGGCCAGTCCCTTGCTGCCGATCAAGGTGGCGATCAGGGCCACGGCGAACAGGGAACCCTGCAGCGTGGCCAGGAAGGCCGGCAGGTTGAGCAGCAGGCCGAGATCGATGAAGAAGATCGGGATGAACAGGCTGGCGCCCACGAAGATCACCTGCTCCTTCACCCGGCCCTCGGGCAGCACGCCATTGACGGCCAGCCCGGCCAGAAAGGCCCCCACGATCTTCTCCACCCCGGCCAGTTCGGCGGCCAGGGCGGCCAGGAACACGGCCAGCAGCACGAGCACGAACAGCTGGCTGTCGTTATTCACCTTGCGGCGCACCAGCGGCCGGCCCAGCCGCTGGATCAGCACCAGCACGAGGGCGGCATAGGCCGCCACCCTCAGCACCAGGCCCAGAGCCCCGAGGGGCCCCATGGCGCCACGGGCCAGTCCCACCGTGAGGGCCAGCACCACCAGGGCAGCGATATCGGTGAAGATCGTGCCGCCGATGGCCACCACCACCGACTCCTCCCGCACCGCGCCATAGCTGCGCACGATCGGATAACCCAGCGGGGTATGGGAGGAGAGGATTGAGCCCAGCAGCACGCTGCTCAACAGGGAGTAGCCCGACCCCAGCCCCAGCAGCAGCCCGCCGGCCATCGGCAGGCTGAAGGTGAGCAGGCCGAAGCGGAAGGAGCGCTGGCGGATGCGGGCGAATTCCACTAGGTCGATCTCCAGCCCGGCGATGAACAGCAGATAGATCACGCCCACATCGGAGAGCAGGCGGATGGTCTCGCTGTCGCTCTGCAGCCAGCCCAGGCCATGGGGGCCGATCAGCACCCCCGCCAGCAGCAGGCCCACCAGGTCGGGCAGCCGCAGCCGGCGCACCAGCGGCGGCACCAGCACACTCAACCCGAGCACCAGGGCGAAAGTCGCCATCGGGTTGTTGGCCAGGAAGGCAGTCAAGGGCAGCCGCGTTCAGTGGAGGCTCAGCATGGCGAGCTTCCTGCCCTCGCGCCGCTAGGCCGACACCCGTTCAGGGCTGCTCCGAAACGGTCAGAGCCCCCCCTGCCAGCCGGCCAGGTGGGAGGCCGCCTCGGAGCGGGCCAGGGCCCGGGCCGCCGGCAGGGCCGGGGTGAGCTGCAGGGAGCTGAAGGGGGGCAGGGAGCGGCTGCGCAGCCAGGCTCCCCAGCGGAATTCGTGGAAGGGAATCAGTGGGGCGGCCTTGATCACGCCCTCCCGTTTCAGCTTCCACACCAGGCTGCGGTAGGGGTCGTCCTCCAGGCCCAGCAGGGTGCTGGGCAGGGCGGCGGGGGCCATGGGGCCGAGGCCGCGGCCGTTGTAGAGGTAAAGCCATCCCCGCTGACCCAGTTCGGCCAGCACCGTATTCGGGTCCGCTGTGTCCAGCTCGAGTGCCACGTAGCCGAAGGCGGTGGCCTCGGGCATCAGTTCCAGCAGGGCGCGCAGGCGGTGGTGACGGTCCACCATCCACACGTGGCCATCGCCGCTGCGCACCAGCGGCACGGGTTTGCTGCCCAGGTAGTCGCGCCGCTCACGGTTGTTCTCCGCCCGGAAGTCGCTCTGGCGGCTGCGCACCTCGGCCAGACCCACGCACATCTGGGTGGGCCGCAGGCTGGCGATCGGCACCTCCAGCAACGCCTCGGCCCGGGGTGGGGGCGGCAGTTCCTGTAACGGGGGGAGGCGCAGACCCATCCCCCCATCCTCGCCCGAAGCGGGATGGATCGCAGCAGATAGGGTCAGGTGGTCAGCCGTTGCCCATGCACACCTCAGCACCTCCCGCTCCGCTGCTCGGGGAGCATGGGCCGATCGGCGTGTTGGTGTGCGGCCACGGCAGCCGCAACCGCCTGGCGGTGGAGGAGTTCGCCCAGCTGGCGGCGGCCCTGCGCGAGCGCCTCGCTCCCCTGCCGGTGGAGCACGGCTACCTGGAGTTCGCCAGGCCGATCCTGCGGGACGGGCTGGAGGCCCTGCGCCAGCGCGGGGTGCGGCACATCCTGGCGATTCCGGCGATGTTGTTCGCCGCCGGCCACGCCAAGAACGACATCCCCTCCGTGCTCAACACCTACGCGGCCGAGACCGGCCTGCGGGTGGATTACGGCCGGGAGCTGGGGGTGGATCTGAAGATGATCCAAGCGGCTGGAGCCCGCATTCGCCACACCCTCGAGCAGGCCGACCAGGAGGCTGCCGTCCCCCTGCACGACACCCTGCTGGTGGTGGTGGGCCGGGGTTCGTCCGATCCCGACGCCAACTCCAACGTGGCCAAGGTCACCCGCATGCTGGTGGAGGGCATGGGCTTCGGCTGGGGGGAGACCGTGTACTCCGGCGTCACCTTTCCCCTGGTGGAACCGGGCCTGCGCCATGCGGTGCGCCTGGGCTTCCGCCGCATCCTGGTGTTTCCTTACTTTCTGTTCTCAGGGGTGCTGGTGAGCCGCATCCGCCAGCACACCGAGCTGGTGGCGGCCGACCATCCCGATGTGCAGTTCCTGCCGGTGCCCTACCTGGGCGACCACCCCCAGGTGCTGGACACCTTCGCCGAGCGGGTGGCCGAGGTGGTGCGCGGGGACACCCAGATGAACTGTTCCCTGTGCAAATACCGCGCCCAGGTGCTGGGTTTTGAAACCGAGGTGGGCGCCCCCCAGCACAGCCACCACCACCATGTGGAGGGGCTCACCGAGAGTTGCACCCTCTGCGAGCGCGAATGCACCGGGGCCTGCCAGCCCGACGGGGTGCCGCTCCCCCTGGGGCACGACCACAGCCACAGCCATTCCCATAGCCACAGCCATGACCAGGGCCGGAGTCATGACAGTGGCCACTCCCATGGTCACCATCCGCCCTACCCCCAGGCCGACCATCCCCTGGGGCCCCGCAGCCTGCGGCGCCCCTCCGGCGAGTGAGAAGGGGCCAGCTACCCATGCTCAGCTGTCTCGCCGGGCTCCTGCTCCAGCGGATCTGGGGCTGATCAGCACAACTAATCATTGACGCCTCTCCCCAGGGCCTGGAATTTTTCCCCATGGCCTGCCGGGGTTTTCCCCAGCCGTTGATCCACCTCGGCAGACGGGGTGGCCAGGCTGGGGAAAGTTCTCGTCTGCGGATCGACGGCCCTCCCCCCCTTGACGTCACCTGGCTGCGGGGCCTGCCGGATCGGTGCGCAGCCCATTCCAGCCCGACCGCCAGTGCTGGCGCCCTGTCTCAGCCAGACGTGGGTTGATTTCGACCTGATGGCCCCCCTTTGACGCCAGCGGCCTGCCTGTGGCGTACTGGGCCTTCAGCAGCCTGTTCGCTCTCCCATGTCCGCCGATCCCGCCGGTTCTGCCATCAGCCTGGAAACCGAGGTGCCGGAGGTGCTGTTCGAGGGCATGCGCCAGTTCATTCAAGCCAATCCCCACTGGGATCAGTACCGGCTGATCACCGCGGCCCTGGCCAGTTTCCTGTTCCAGCACGGCTGCAAGGACGCCTGCGTGAACCAGCACTATCTCAACGGGCTGTTTCTGCGCTGATGAGCGAAAAAAAAGGCGGGGGAGCCATCCCCCGCCTGTGTTCTCCCTTGCCCGACCCGTTACAGGTCGCCCCGTGATTGTGCAGATCTCCCCCCGGGCGGTTTGTGGCCAATGACACCAGAACCGCACCTTCATCCGGGTGTGCACACCGAACGCTGCTCCAACCGAGCGCCATCGCCCTGTTTCAGCCGTTCGGCCGCCGCTGCACAGGCCCGCCAGCTGATCGCCATCTCGGTGAGCGTGGGGCTCTGCCAGCCGGCTGAGCTCCAGCATGCACCATCCACCACCAGCAGGTTGGGGGCACGCCAGCACTGGTTCCAGGCATTGACCACCCCATGGCTCTCCGTGGCGGCCATGGCCGCCCCGCCCAGCTCGTGGATGTAGTAGCCGGGAGGCGCGGCATCGGCTCGCACGGCCCAGCCCTGGCGCACCCAGGGCTCCAGCAGGGGCAGCACGAACAGGTCCTCCAGGGGGCGGATCGTGCCGCCCGCCGCCGCCACCACCGCCTGCATGCGTGCCTGCATGTGGGCCACCATCGCCCGCTCGTTCTCCCCCCAGGCCATGGCGATATGGGGGGTGGGCAGACCCCAGGCATCCAGCAGGCCGTGGTTGAGCGTCACCCGGTTGTGCGGGTCGGCCAGCACCTCGCCATGGCCGATCAGGAAGCCGCTGGCCTGATCCGGATGGCGCCGCAGCGGCCGGGGAGGATCGAAGCGCTGCAGCGCCGCCCAGATGCCGTAACCGCGCCTGAAGCCCTCGGCCGTGGGGTCGCTGAGGTTGACTGTGTTGGGGATGAAGCAGCTGCCGGCCCCGGAGAGTTCCGCAGGCTCCGGCGCGGCTGACGGCCCGGGCAGGGAGAAGAAACGGCAGCAGGAGATGTGGTCCATCAGCCCCTGGCCCAGGCAGCCGGAGGGGTCGATCAGGCCCCCGCTGCGCTCCTGTTCGCTCGAGTGCAGCAGCAGCCGCAGGCTCTCGATCGTGGAGGCACAGAGCACCACCAGCGGCGCCTCCACCAGTTCCCGGGCGCCACTGCGTCCATCCACCAGCACCACGCCCCGGACCTGGCTCTGGTCGGCATCCATCAGCACATGGCTCACGATCGCCAGGCTGCGCAGGTGGGTGCGGCCGGTGGCCAGGGCCCGGGCCAGGCTGCTGCCGGGGCTGCTGCTCACCGGCCAGCCCGGGCCTCGTTTCAGGCCGAACCCCCGGGAATGGATGAAGGGAAGCCCCAGTTGCTCACGCACCACCTGCCCCAGGTGGGCCTCGGCAGGGGTGAAGGGCAGGGGGGGGGCGAAGCAGCCATCGGGGAGCTGGGGCAGCCCGTCCCGCTGGCCCCGCACTCCCAGCCACTGTTCAAGCAGGTCGTAGTAGGGGGCAAGGTCGGCGCTGCCGATCGGCCAGCCCGGGCCGGAGCCCTCCCGCTGGGCGGCCCTGAACTCGTAGTCGCTGAGGCGCAGGGTGATGCCGCCCCAGGTGAGGCTCTTGCCCCCCACCTGGCGGCCGCGGGTCCAGAGGAAGGACTGGTCAGCCGGGGTGGAATAGGGATTGCGCCGCTCGTCGGTGAACAGCTCGGGGTTCTGCTTCCAGTAGCCGGGATGGTGGCGTTGCAGGGCCTGCTTGCCGCTGCTCAGGTTCACCAGCCGGCGCAGGCTGTTGGCCGGTTCGCGGCCGAAGGCCCGCTCGGCCTGCAGCTCCGCACCCGCCTCCAGCACCAGCACCCGCAGCCCGGCCTCGGCCAGCACCATGGCCGCCACGCCGCCGGTGGCGCCGGAGCCCACCACGATCGCGTCGAAGGCTGGCTGCATGGCAGCGGTGCAAACGCCGAACGCTAGGCCTCGCGTGGCGGCCGCAGCGGCAACCACAGGCTCACTGCCGCCCCGCCCAGTTCGGCAGACCGCCCGGCCTGCAGCCAGCCGCCGTGCTGCTCCAGGGTGGTGCGCACCACGAACAGCCCCAGGCCGCTGCCACTGGCCTTGGTGGTGTGCAGAGGGTGGCGGCCCAGATCCCGGCCGGGATCCCTTCCCCCCTCGCTCCCATCCTGGCCAGGGAGCCCGGGACCGCTGTCCGCCACTTGCACGCCGGCCAGGCCGTGGGGATGGTCGGCGCTGGCTGGCAGCCGTTGCAGCTGCAGTCGCAGCCGGCGCTGTTCCGGTGCCATCGAGGCGGCCGCCTCCGCCCCGTTGCGCAGCAGGTTGGCGATGGCGATCTGCAGTTGCAGCGGATCCCCGATCACGGGCAGGGGGGACTCGGCCAGGGGCAGTCCATTCAGCCCCTCGGCCTGGAACACCACGCCGAGGGATCGGCGCTGGTGGTGGGTGAAGGCGATCGCATTGCTGGCCGCGTCTGCCAGATCGAGGGGCTCCTGGTTGCTCTGCACATTGCTGAGCAGCATGCGCATGCTCTCCACGGTGCTGGCCACCCGGCCCGACTCCCTGTCGAGCTGGCTGAGCAGGGGCCGCAGCCCGGCAGAGGTGTCGCTGCGGTTGGCCTGCTGGCAGAGCAGCCGGATGGTGCTCAGGGGCTGCTTGATTTCATGCCCCACGGCGGCGGCGGCCAGGCTGGCGCGCAGGGCCTGGCGCAATTCCTTCTCCCGCAGTTGGATCGCAGCCACCATGGCCGTGAACCGCTCCTGAATCAGGCTGATCTCCAGGAACCGGTCGGCCGCAAGGGCCAGGTTCCGCTCCTGGGGGATGGTGCTGCCAGCGCCGGCTGGCTCACCGCTCTCCACCTGGCGCAGTTGTTCCGCAAAGGTGCGCACTGGATTGAACAGATTCGCGTGCAGCCGCCGGGTCTTGAGCATGAAGATGGTCATCAGCAGGAGGGAGACGGCCAGCATGGAGATGGCCAGCACCTGGCGTTGATGCTCCATCGGTTGAGCCGGTACCAGGTTCACAAAGGCGCTGCCGAGCCCGTCGCTGCCGCCTGCGACGGGCAGCCAGCGCACGGAGCCCACCTGAATCGGCCTGACGAATCCGTTGGATCGGGCCGCATTCAGATCAATGCTGGCGATCGGCAAGTCGGGATGGCTGGAGAGCATCACCAGGCCATCGGGGCTCACCAGCAGCAGGGGGGAACCGCTGATCGCCGCGAAGCGGCGCATAAATTTTTGAATGAAGTCCAGGTTCAGGCGTCCCAGCAGAACAGAGGTCTGATCCCTATCCCCCAGCGCCAGATAGATGCTGGCGATTTCGTCCTCGGGTGCACGAATGACAGCTGAAGGTTCCGGGTTGCCGAGCGTTGGCTTCTCGCCAGACCTGAGCTGCTGGCGCACGTAGGGGGCTATCGGGCTTGCGGAAAAGGAAAAGCCCTGAAACACCCGGCTGCCAGGCTTGGATTTAATCACCTCAAGAACCTTCGTCTCGAGATCCAGGCGGTAAAGATCAGAAAAGTTGAGGAGAAATAGATTGGCTGCCTGGCTTCGCGCCTCTGCAGGGAGGCTGCGAATTGCCTGGAACTGTTGAAGGGCTCCACTGATATGCTCCTGCAGGTGAAACTGCACACGGTCGGCATCGGCGCGGTGCAGGTTGAGATAGCGGCGATTCAGTTCCTGTCCGGCCAGCCAGCCCACAGTGCTGAGCACGCCCAGGGCCACCGCCAGCGCCATCAGTTCCTGGTTGAGGCAATAACGCCAGAAGCTGATCGGCCGTCTCACCATCAGGGCCTCAGGAAGTGATAGGTGCCTTCCACATCACCGCTGGGGGTGAATCGGATCGCTCCGAGGCTGGTCTGGTGCGGTTGGTTTTGCAGCAGGTGGCGCTTCACCGCCGCAGGGGTGCGCAGTCCCAGACGAAAGGCCTGGTCAAGCAGCTCCATGGCCTGGCGAGTGCCGAGTCCCATGGCGTAAGGCTGGTAGCCGAAGCGTTGCTGATGGGCCTTGAGAAAGCGGTCCACCGCCACGTTGCTGCTGCGGTCGGGATAGGGACTGGCGATCAGGATATGACGCCTGGCCTCCCCCGCATTCTCCAGGATGGCCCGCGAATGGCCCCAGGGTGTGAGGAGGATCGGCGCAGTGGGATTGGCCAGGTGAAATTGCTGGGCCAGGTTGCCCATGGTGGGCAGAAAATCGCCGCATAGAATATAGAGAACATCATAGGAGCCATTCACTACCTCCTGCTCCCTGCGGGGGTCGAAGCGATCAGCTCGAAACTCTCTCACCGTGGTTTGCCAGGATCGCCCAGTCCGTAGGGCCTTCAGGAATTCCTCCAGGGCCGGTTCCGTGTAGCGATGGTTGCGGGTGTCGCGCATCACCAGCAGGCGACTGCCGTCGAGCTGGTTGATGCGGGCGGCGATGGCCCGTTGCTCGCGGGCCAGATCGGGAACGATGCGCAAGAGGTAGTCGTCCCGACCGCTCAGCTTCGTGCTGGTGGCCGACACGTTGATCGCCAGCACCTGGCCGTCGTCGTAGAGATCCAGGGTTGGCACCAGATGGCTGGACGTCTGGGTGTTGATGATGAAGCGAATCCCCTGATCGCGCACGGCTTGCAGATCGTTGCGCCCCTGGCGCGGATCGGCATGGTTGAACATCGTTGCAAGCTGGATCGGGCTGTCCTGGGTCTGCTCCAGGAAGTGCTGGGCGGTGTTGAGGTCGGTGGGATCGACCGCCGCGCCGTAGACCAGTGGTCGGTCGACGCCGACGGCCACCTTCACCGGTTGCAGGCGCTGGCGGATCCCCGCTGCCAGGCCAAGAGCGGCCAGAACGGCCAGGCCCAGGCCCAGGACGCCGAGGAAGCGCCGGGGCGACTCCGTCATGCCTCTGCCTTGCTGGCCAGCAGCTCGTCAATCGCCGCAGGCAGGGCTTCGTAGGCGTGGATCTTGTCGATCACCCCCCGCAGCAGGGGCCGCAACTCCGGAGGACAGACAAAACAGCCCGCCTCAGCGGAGAGCACCACCACTTGGGTGTCGCTGCGCTCAGCGGCCACCGCCAGGGCCACATCCAGCCCGTTGCCGTCGGGCAGATTCAGGTCCAGCACCAGCAGTTCCGGGGGCCGTTGCCGGCAGAGGGCGATGGCTTCGGTGGCCGTGCCCACACTGGTCACTACGCACGTGGCTGGGTGGCTCTTCAGCACTTCGGTGAGGAGCTCCCGCAACAGGGGCTCATCCTCAACCAGCACACAGGTCAGCACGTCTGATCAGCGCGAAGGGGCAGGAGGCCGAACAGGGAATCCTCCCATTGTGGCCTCATTGTGAGATCTGATTGCTGGATACGAATGACTGTTGGAACTGTTTGTTGTCATCTGAAGGGACAAATTTTTATGGCGTTCCTTTTGCTCTGATTC
>JBBASN010000022.1:0-26758 GCA_040399225.1 Prochlorococcaceae cyanobacterium
AGGTGCTCTGGATGTGGGCGACGCCGTTGGGGACGTTGCGCTTGGCCTTCTTGGGGCCTGATTTCTTGGCTGGCTTGGCCATGGCGGTGACGCTGCCGGGGCAGCTGAGGTGATCGGGGAACTGGGAAGGACTCTGGTGACGGGCCTCGCTGGGCCGGACGACTCCCTGGGGATCTCCACGGGTCGTCCGGCTTTGAAGCCCGGCAGAGCGCAGGAGTCATGCCCGCAGGCGACATGACAGAGGGGGAAGGACAAGGGGAGTCGTGAACCGGCCACGGCTGGTCCACGGCGGTCCTTACTTCTTCTTGCCGGCCACGGTCTTGCGGGCGCCGCGGCGGGTGCGGGCATTGGTGCGGGTGCGCTGGCCGCGCACCGGCAGACCCATGCGATGGCGGCGGCCGCGCAGGCAACCGATGTCCTGCAGGCGCTTGAGGGCCATGCCCTCCTGGCGGCGCAGGTCGCCTTCCAGGGTGAAGCTGTCGGCGGCACCGCGCAGCTTCTGCACATCGGCGTCGCTGAGATCCTTCACCCGGGTGTCGGGGTTCACGCCACTCTTGGCGAGAATTTTCTGGGCACGGGTGAGACCGATGCCGTACACGTAGGTGAGGGCGATCTCAACCCGCTTGTCGCGGGGAATATCGACGCCTGCAATCCGAGCCACGGGGTAATCGCTTCAGGGGGGTCAGGGGGGTCACCGGCTCGCTAGGACCACTGGCCGGAAGGCCAGGGCGGCGCGGGCGATGACGTGATTGAGACAGAAAAAAGTGAACGGCAGGGCAGATCAGCCCTGGCGCTGCTTGTGCTTGGGATTGGTGCAGATCACCATCACCCGGCCGTGGCGACGGATCACCCGGCACTTGTCGCACATCTTCTTGACTGAGGCACGCACCTTCATGGGCGTTGTGCTCTCCGAATTTGCAAACCGCCAACCTACCACACAGGTCAACTGGGGGCTCCAGGCCCCGTTCAGGCGAGCAGGGCTTCGATCCGCTCGGCAATCTGCTTCACCGTGCCGTCGGCTTCCACCGCCTGCAGGAGTCCGGCTTCGCGGTAATAGCTGATCAGGGGGGCCGTCTGCTGCCGGTACACCTCCAGCCGGTGACGGATCACCTCTTCGTTGTCGTCGTCGCGGCCGCGGCTGAGCAGGCGCTGCACCAGTACGCCATCGTCGAGTTCCATCAGCACCACCAGCTCAATCTGCTGCCCCAGCTCCTCCAGCAGGGCCGCCAGGGCGTCCGCCTGGGTCACATTGCGGGGAAAGCCATCCAGCAGCCAGCCGCTGCCGCCGGCGGCGCTCTGCGCCTCCAGCCTGCTGCGCACGATGGCCAGCACCAGGGCGTCGCTCACCAGTTCGCCCCGCGCCATCACAGCCGCCGCCTCCTGGCCGAGGCTGCTGCCCGCCCTCACCTCGGCCCGCAGCAGATCGCCGGTGGAGAGGTGCAACAGGCCATGGCGGGCGGCCAGCTGCTGGGCCTGGGTGCCCTTGCCGGCACCGGGGGGACCGAGGAAGAGGAGACGTTGTTTCATCGCCGGAATGCGGAGAGGTGAAGGGAGATCCCTGGGATGGGACTGAACTGCTGGCTTCGGCCTACTGCCTCACCATGCCCTCGTAGCGCTGGGAGATCACGTAGGTCTGCACCTGTTTGGCCGTGTCGATCGCCACGCCCACCAGGATCAGCAGGGAGGTGGCGCCCAGGCCCTGGAAGGTGCGCACCTGGGTGGCACCCTCCACGGCGGAAGGGATGATCGCCACTGCGCCCAGGAAGAGGGCCCCCAGCAGGGTGAGGCGGTTCTGAACGCCGCTGAGGTAGGTGGCCGTGGCCGATCCGGGGCGCACCCCGGGGATGGCCACGCCGCCGCGCTTGAGGTTGCCGGCCACATCCACCGGATTGACGGTGAGCGAGGCATAGAAGAAGGAGAAGCCCACGATCAGGGCGAAGAACAGCAGGGCGTAGAGCCAGGGGGTGCTGCTGTTGGGGTTGAGGTAGCCGGCCAGCTGGATCAGCCAGGGCGAACCGGTGAGGTTGGCGATCGTGAGGGGCAGGAACACCACAGCCGAGGCGAAGATGATCGGCATCACGCCGCCGGCGTTGAGCTTGAGGGGCAGGTAGCTCTGGCGGGCCGCCAGCACACCGGCCCCGCCCACCTGGCGCTTGGCGCTCACGATCGGGATGCGGCGGCTGCCCTCCTGCACGAAGATGATCCCCACGATCGTGACCAGGAACACCAGCACCAGCACCACGATGCCGGCCACGGTGGCCCGGTCGCCGCTCTGGGCCAGCTCAATCGTGGAGCCCAGGGCCTTGGGCAGGGTAGCCACGATGTTCACGAAGATCACCAGGGAGGCGCCCTGGCCGATGCCCCGCTCGGTGATCACCTCGCTGATCCACATCACCACCATCGAGCCCGTGACCAGGGCCAGGGCCGTCTGGACCACGAACACCGGCTCGGCCAGCCCCTGGGTGGCGTATTGCCGCAGGATCAGGGCAAAGACCGTGCTCTGCAGGATCCCCCAGCCCAGGGCCACGTAGCGGGTGATCTGGGCCAGCTTGCGGCGGCCCGCCTCGCCCTCGTTCTTCTGCAGTTCCTCCAGCTGGGGCAGGGCGGCGGTGAGCAGCTGGATGATGATTGAGGCGTTGATGAACGGCAGGATCCCCAGGGCGAACACCCCGAGGGTGGAGAGACCGCCGCCGGTGAAGATGTCCAGGAAGCCGATCAGCTGGCCTCCGCGGGAGAGGAAGTCCTGAAAGGCCACCCGGTCGATCCCCGGCACGGGGATGTAGATCCCCAGTCGCACCAGCAACAGCAGACCCAGGGTGGTGAGCACCCGGTCACGCAGCCCCTTCGACTGGATCAGTTGAGTGACAATTTCGCCGGCGCTGGGATTGCGTCCCCGACTGACAAGCATGGTGGCTGGGGAGAAAAGAGGGGTGGATGGATGGGAGCGGCCTGGCCTCCCATGCAAAAAGCCGTTCGCCCGGTAACCCTGGCGAACGGCTCAGACCCTAGGCCGGAGGGCCGCCAGCGGAATCAGACGATCTCGCAGGTGCCGCCAGCAGCCTCGATCTTGGCGCGGGCGCTCCCGGTGAAGGCGGCGGCCTGCACGGTGAGCTTCACCTTCAGTTCACCGTTGCCCAGCACCTTGAGCGGATGCTTGGGGCTGGTGACGATGCCGTCCTTGACCAGGCTGTCAAGGGACACGGTGCTGCCGACTGTGCAGTCGGCCAGCTTGGCCACGTTGATCACGGTGAATTCCTTGCGGTTCACCAGCTCGAAGTGCTTGAGCTTGGGGATGCGGCGGTAGAGGGGCATCTGGCCGCCTTCAAAGCCGGGACGGGTGGGGCGGCCGGAGCGGGACTTCTGGCCGCGCATGCCGAAACCGCAGCTGGCGCCCTGGCCGGCGGCGATGCCCCGTCCCTTGCGCAGCTTGCGGCGACGGGCGCCGGGGTTGGCTTTCAGCGATTGGAGATTGATGCTCATGGCGAGGCCTCAGGAGTAGATCTGCTCGAGGGAGATGCCCCGCTCCTTGGCGGTCTCCTTGTGGGTGCGCAGGCCGGCCAGGGCGTCCATGGCGGCGCGGGCGTTATTCAGCGGGGTCTTCGACCCAAGGCGCTTGGCCAGCACGTTCTTGATGCCGGCCAGTTCCAACACCGTGCGGATCGAGCCGCCCGCAATCACCCCGGTACCGGGGGCAGCGGGACGGATCAGCACGCTGGCGGCTCCATCACGGCCGTTGCCCACAGTGGGGATCGAGCTGTGGCGGGTGAGGGGCACCTTCACCAGGTGCTTCTTGCCATCGGCCACACCCTTGCGCACGGCGCCGATGACGTCGCCGGCCTTGCCGACACCCACGCCCACCTGGCCCTTCTCGTTGCCCACGACAACGATGGCCCGGAAGCTCATTTTCTTACCGCCTTTCACGGTCTTGGAGACGCGGCGGATCTGCACGACGCGTTCCTGCCATTCGGAGTCGCGCTCCTGCCCCCCCCGGCGGCTGTCGCGGCCGCGACCGCCGCGGCGGTCGCCACGGCCATCGCCGCGGCCACCACGGCGCTCCTGTCCGTCAGCGGCGGCGGGAACGTCAGCGGCTGATGGGATGTCGCTGGACTGGATCTGGTCGTTGGTTTCGGTCATGGTGAGAGCAGGGATCAGAACTGAAGGCCCGCTTCCCGGGCGGCGTCAGCCAGGGCCTTGACCCGGCCGTGATACAGGTTGCCGCCGCGATCGAAGACCACCTGGGAGATGCCCTTGGCCAGGGCACGCTTGGCAACCAGCTGACCTACGGCCACGGAGGCATCGCAGGTGGCGCCGGTCTGCACGTTGGTGCGCAGCTCCTTGTCGACGGTGGACGCCGAGCAGAGGGTGCTCTGAGCGTCGTCGTCGATGAGCTGGGCGTAGATGTGATTGTTGGAGCGGAAGACGGCCAGTCTGGGGCGGCTGGCCGTGCCGGTGAGATTGCGCCGCAGACGCCGGTGGCGTTTCTGGGTCTGCTGCTTGCGGGTGAGAGTTGACATGGGAATAAAGGGTAACGACGCTCAGGCAGACCTCATTTCTTACCGGTCTTACCGGCCTTGCGCAGGATGCGCTCGCCCTCGTACTTGATGCCCTTGCCCTTGTAGGGCTCGGGAGGACGAATGGCCCGCACCTTGGCGGCCTCGTTGCCCACCAGCTCCTTGTTGGCGCCGGACACCAGCACGGTGGTGTTGTTTTCAACTGCGAAGCTCACGCCGTCAGGGGGAATCATTTCCACCTGGTGGCTGTAGCCGGCGCTGACCACCAGCTTCTTGCCCTGTACCGCGGCGCGGTAGCCCACGCCGACGATCTCCAGCTTGCGCGTGAAGCCCTGGCTGACGCCCTCCACCATGTTGGCCACCAGCGTGCGGCAGAGGCCGTGGCGTTCGCGGGAGCGGCGGCTGTCGCCGTCTGGGCTGACCACCAGAGTGTCGCCTTCCTGGGCAACGGAGACTCCGTCGGGGAGGGTGCGTGTGAGTTCTCCCTTGGGGCCCTTGATGGTGACATCGAGACCCTTGAGGGTCACGGTGACGCCACCGGGGACGGGAATGGGTGCTTTACCGATACGTGACATGGAACGACCTCCCGGATCAATAGACGTAGCAGAGCACTTCGCCGCCGACGCCCTGCTTGCGGGCATCGCGGTCGCTCATCACACCCTTGGAGGTGGAGATGATCGCCACTCCCAGACCCCCCAGCACCTTCGGCAGCTGGCGGTTGTTCTTGTAGATGCGCAGGCCAGGCTTGCTGACGCGCTGCACCGAACGGATCGTGGGGTGGCGGTGCTTGCCGCTGTACTTGAGCTCAAGCACCAGTTCTTTCTTCACGCCATCCCCCTCTTCGCTGATGCCGGCGATGAAGCCTTCCTGCTGCAGCACACTGGCAATATTGCGCAGCAGCCTGGAGGAGGGGATGCGGGTGGTCTCGTGACGCTTCTCACTCGCATTGCGAATGCGGGTGAGCATGTCTGAAATTGGGTCGTGATTGGCCATGGTCGGGTCCGAAGAGGGCTCAGTTGCTGCGGAACGGCATTCCCATCTCGCGGAGGAGGGCCCGGCCCTCTTCGTCGTTACGGGCTGAAGTGACGATTGTGACGTCCATGCCACGGATCGCGTCGATTTTGTCGAAGGAGATCTCGGGGAAGATGATCTGCTCGCGAATCCCCAGGGTGTAGTTCCCCCGGCCGTCAAAGCTTTTGGGGCTCACGCCGCGGAAGTCGCGGATGCGGGGCAGAGCCAGGTGAATCAGGCGCTCCAGGAAGGCATACATCCGCTCACCGCGCAGGGTGACGGCCACGCCGATCGGCATGCCCTGGCGGATCTTGAAGCCGGCAATGGCCTTCTTGGCGCGGGTCACCACCACCTTCTGACCGGTGATGTTGGCCAGCTCCTCAATTGAGGCCTCCAGCGCCTTGGCGTTCTGGGCGGCTTCGCCGAGACCCCGGTTCACGGTGACTTTCACCACCTTGGGGACTTCGTGGATGTTGGAGAGATTCAGGTCCTTGAGAAGTTTGGGCTGAATCGCCTCCCGGTAGCGCTGTTTGAGTGACATGGCTGGGGATGGGGGGTGCGCTTCTGGTCGGGGTCAGAAGGCGGACAGAAACAGGATTGATGACAAGACTGAAGAAAAAACCGGTGTCAGGAGAAGGTCCTGATCAATCCAGCGTTTCCCCCGTCTTCTTCAGCCGCCGCTTTTTAGTGCCGTCTTTGTCAACGACGATTTCCACACGGCTGGCCACCTTCTTGGTGGTGGAGTAGAGCATCACGTTGGAGGCATGCACTGCAGCCTCTTCGGTGACGATGCGACCCGTTTCGCCTTCCTGGGTGGGCTTCACGTGGCGGGTGCGCAGGTTGATGCCCTGCACCACCACTCGGTTTTCGTAGGGCAGGGTGCGCAGCACCTCACCGGTCTTGCCCTTGTCCTTGCCGGCAATCACCTGAACGGTGTCGCCTTTTTTGATGCGCATCTTGATGCGCTCGGCTGGTTTGGCCTTGGGGGTTGCGGTAGCCATCTCAGATCACCTCCGGGGCGAGGGACACGATCTTGGTGAAGTTGCGCTCGCGCAGTTCACGGGCCACAGGGCCGAACACGCGGGTGCCCTTGGGGTTGTTGTCCGTACCCAGGATCACCGCCGCGTTGTCATCGAAGCGGATGGAGTTTCCGGTGTCCCGACGCAGGGTGGCCTTGGTGCGCACCACCACGGCCTTGACCACGTCGGACTTTTTCACACCCATGTTGGGCATGGCGTCCTTGACTGCGGCCACAATCACATCGCCCACGTGGGCGTATCGACGGTTGGTTCCCAGCACGCGGATGCACTGGATGCGCTTGGCGCCGCTGTTGTCGGCGACGTTGAGGAAGGTTTCCTGTTGAATCATCGGTCGGTCCTCCTCAATTGGTGGCGGAGGTGTTGATCACCTCGGCCACGGTCCAGCGCTTGGTGCGGCTGAGTGGGCGGGTTTCGGTGATGCGCACCTGGTCGCCCACCTTGCAGTTGTTGTCTTCGTCGTGCGCCTTGTAGCGCTTGGTGCGGCTCACCGTCTTCTGGTAGATGGGGTGGGGGAAGCGGTTTTCCACCGCCACCACCACTGTTTTGTCCATCTTGTCGCTGACGACGACGCCGACCCGTTCCTTGGTAGCCATGGGACTTGGGGGGGAAATCAGGAGGCGGTTCAGGTTGAGGCGGCAGCCGGGCTGCCGGAGCGCTGCCGCTCCTTCTGCACCGCCAGCAGGTGGGCCAGCTTGATGCGGGCTTCCTTGAAGCGGTGGGTGGTTTGCAGGCGCCGAGTGGCCTGCTGGAAGCGAAGTTCGAACAGTTCACGCCGCGTGGCGTTGATCTGCTCGTTCAACTCGCCATCGGCGAGCTTGCGGGTATCGGCGATCGAGGGACGTGCCATGGTCAGGACTCCACGGTGGCGACCGCCTCGGCGGCCTGGTCGGCTTCCTGGTCCGCCAGGGACAGGAACTTGGTTTTCATCGGCAGCTTGTACTGCGCCAGCCGCATGGCTTCCTTGGCGATCTCGGGGGTGATGTCGGCACCTCCCATCTCGAACAGGATGCGACCGGGTTTGATCACGGCCACCCAGAACTCCGGGTTGCCCTTACCGGAACCCATGCGGGTTTCGGCGGGACGCATGGTGACGGGCTTGTCCGGGAAGATCCGGATCCAGATCTTGCCGCCCCGCTTCACATAGCGGGTCATGGCTCGGCGGCTGGCCTCGATCTGGCGCGAGGTGATCCAGCCACACTCCTGGGCCTGCAGGGCGAATTCCCCGAAGGCAATCGTGTTGCCGCGTGTAGCGATGCCGCGCATGCGGCCGCGCTGCTGTTTGCGGAATTTGACGCGTCTTGGACTCAGCATGGTTCAGGCCTCCTGATCACTCCTGGTTGGAGCGGTCTTCGAACTGTTGGGGCTGCCGGCTGGTCCGGCGGCGGGGGGCGGCGCCCACGGGCACCTGCTCCTTCTGGCCAGGCAGAACCTCGCCCTTGAACACCCACACCTTGATGCCCAGCACGCCGTAGGTGGTGCTGGCCAGCTTGGTGGCGTAGTCAATGTCGGCCCGCAGTGTGTGCAGGGGCACACGGCCTTCGCGGGTCCACTCGGTGCGGGCGATTTCGGCGCCGTTGAGGCGGCCGCTCACCTGGATCTTCAGGCCGAGCACGCCGGCCCGCTGGGCCCGCTGTACGGCCATGCGGATCACGCGGCGGAAGGCGACGCGCTTCTCCAGCTGCTGGGCGATGTACTCGGCCAGCAGGAAGGCATCGGCGTCCACCCGCTCCACTTCCACCACGTTGATACGCACCTGACGGCTCGTATCCCCAACGGTGTTCTGGATGCCGGTGCGCAGTTCCTCAATGCCGCTGCCCTGGCGGCCCACCAGCACGCCGGGGCGCGCTGTCTTGAGTTCCACTTCCAGCTGGTCGGCCTTGCGGGCGATCAGCACGTCGGAAATGCCGGCTGCGCCGTATTTCTTGTGGATGAACTTGCGGATTCGGTCGTCCTCCTGGAGAAGGGTCGGATAGGTCTTGCTGGGGGCGTACCAGCGGGATCGGTGCTCCTGGGTGATCCCCAGGCGCAGGCCGGTTGGATGGATCTTGTGTCCCATCGGGCGGTGTCCTCGGGGGTCAGGCGGAAGGAGCCACAGCGATGCTGATGTGGCAGGTCTGTTTTTTGATCGCGTAGGCGCGACCCTGGGCGCGGGGGCGGAAGCGCTTCAGGGAGGGCCCCATGTCAGCGCTGGCCTGGGTGATCACCAGGGAGGCGGGATCGAGGCCCAGGTTGTGCTCGGCGTTGGCCACCGCGCTGCGCAGCACCTTGGTGATCGGGCCGGTGGAGCGGTAGGGCATGAACTCGAGCAGAATCAGGGCGTCGCGGTAGCTCCGTCCCCGGATCTGGTCGAGCACCCGGCGCACCTTGGAGGCCGAGCCGCGAATGAAGCGCCCATGGGCCTGGGCTTGGTTGGCAGTGGTGTTTGCCATGGATCAGCGGCCTCCTTTCTTGTCCTTGATGTGGCCCCGGAACGTCCGGGTGGGGGCAAATTCCCCGAGCTTGTGGCCCACCATCTGTTCCGTCACATAGACGGGCACGTGCGATTTGCCGTTGTGCACGGCAATCGTGTGGCCAATCATCATCGGCAGGATGGTGGAGGCCCGTGACCAGGTCTTGATCACGGATTTGTCGTCGGCTGCGTTCTGCTTTTCAACCTTGCGAAGCAGGCTGTCAGCAACGAACGGACCTTTTTTGAGTGAGCGTCCCATAGCGGTTTAAGCGGCGAGCAAAGCGGTGTGGATCATCAGGAATCGCGTCCGCCACGGCTCCGCTTGGAGGTGCGGCGACGTTTCCGGAGCACAAACCGGTTGCTCGGTTTGTTCCGCTTACGGGTTTTGAGGCCCAGGGCCGGTTTGCCCCAGGGGGTGACCGGGCCTGAACGGCCGATCGGAGCCCGACCCTCACCACCACCGTGGGGGTGATCGCAGGGGTTCATGACCGAGCCGCGCACTTCGGGGCGACGGCCCAGCCAGCGCTTGCGACCGGCTTTGCCAAGGCTGGTATTGCGCACCTCGGAGTTGCCCACTTCGCCGAGGGTGGCGTAGCACTCGCGGCGCACCAGGCGCACCTCGGTGGAGGGCAGTTTGAGAGCGACGTAGTCGCCTTCCTTGGCCATCACCTGGGCACTGGCTCCGGCCGTGCGCACCATCTGGCCGCCGCGGCCGGCATACAGCTCCACGTTGTGGACGCTGGAGCCGAGGGGGATGGCCGATAGCGGCAGGGCGTTGCCGGTTTCGATCGGGGAGTCGGGGCCGGATACCACCTGCTGGCCGATCTCAATGCCAGCCGGCGCCAGGATGTAGCGCTTCTCGCCATCGGCGTAGAAGAGCAGGGCGAGGCGGGCGTTGCGATGGGGGTCGTAGTGGATGGCCGCCACCTTGGCGACCACACCGTGCTTGTCGCGGCGGAAATCGACGATGCGGTAGAGGCGCTTATGGCCACCGCCGCGGTGGCGGCAGGTGATCACGCCGCGGTTGTTGCGGCCCTTGTGACGGTGTTTGGCCACCACCAGACCCTTGATGCGCTCGCGGCCGCTCACTTCAGCGAAATTGCTGGCGACGCGGGTACGGGTGCCGGGGGTGGTGGGGCGGTAGTTACGGATTGCCATGGTTGTTCGGGCGCCTCAGGACTCAGGGAACAGCTGGATGGCGTTGCCCTCGGCCAGGCGCACCACGGCTTTTTTCACCTGGGCGCGCTTGCCGGCAAAGCGACCGACGCGGCGGGTGCGGCGGGGCGGATTCATGGTGCTGATTCCCACCACCTTGACGTCGAAGAGCTCCTCGACCGCCGCCTTGATGTCGGGCTTGGCGGCCCGGTGGTCCACCTCAAAGGTGTACTGGTTCAGCTCGAGGGCCTGGGTGGCCTTCTCGGTGATCAGCGGCCGGCGGATCACATCCGCGAGCCGACCTGTAAAACGTTCAGCCATCGCCGTAGACCTCCTGAATCTTCGCGAGTGCCTCCTCGCTCACCACCAGGGAGTTGGCGTGGAGCAGGTCGAACACATTGAGCTGATCAGCGGCGATCAGCTTCACTTTTTCGAGGTTGCGCACGGACTTGCGCACAACCTCCGAGGGGCTGTCCAGCACCACGAGCACTTTCGCTTGCGGCTGGATGCCGAGCCGGCCCAGACCGGCCACGATGTCCTTGGTCTTCGGGCTGTCCAGTCCGGACCCGAAGCCCTTCACCACCACCAGATCATTGATCCGGCTCATCAGGGCGGTACGCAGGGCCAGGCGGCGTTCCTTGCGGTTCATCGCCAGGTTGTAGGAGCGGGGCTTGGGCCCGAACACCACGCCGCCACCGGGCCGCAGCGGGGTGCGGATCGATCCTTGGCGGGCCCGGCCGGTGCCCTTCTGCTTGTAGGGCTTGCGGCCGCCGCCGGCCACTTCGGCGCGGGTGAGGGTGCTGGCTGTTCCCTGACGGGCATGGGCCAGCTGCCGCACCACGGCACGATGCACCAGATCGGTGGCGGAGCTCTCCTTGGCGACTTTGAGGTCGAGGCTGGCCTTGCCGGCCTCCTTGCCCTGCCAGTCGTGAATCACACAGTTAGCCATGGTTTCGGTCCTCCTCAATTGGCCGGCTTGGCGCCCACCCGGTTGGCCGGGCGGATGTTGAGCAGGGCGCCGGGCTTGCCGGGCACCGAACCCTTGACCACCAGCAGGTTGCGCTCGACGTCCACCTTCAGGACGATGAGGCCCCGGGTGGTGATCTGCTTGCCGCCGTAGCGGCCGGCCATGCGCTTGCCGGGGTAGATCCGGCCAGGCGTGGTGCCGGCGCCGGTGGAGCCGGGCTCCCGGTGATTCTTCGAACCATGGGTCATCGGTCCCCGGCTGAAGCCGTGGCGCTTCTGATAGCCGGCGAAGCCCCGGCCCATGGTGTCGCCACTCACGTCCACCTTCTGGCCCGCCTCAAAGGCGGTCACAGTGACGGAACCACCCAGCTCCAGCCCGTCGAGGCTGTCGACCCGGTATTCCTTGAGGTGGCGCAGGAGCTCGTCACCGGACTTGGCCAGGTGGCCCTGGGCGGGTTTGTTGACGAGCTTCTGGCGCACATCGCCGAAGCCGAGCTGCACGGCGTTGTAGCCGTCGGTGCTGGTGGATTTGAGCTGGGTGATGCGGCAGGGGCCGGCCTCGATCAGGGTGACCGGGATGGACCTGCCCTCGTCGTCGAAGAACTGGGACATGCCCAGTTTCTTCCCAAGGATGCCGATGGACATAGGAGGGATAGAAGCGCCAGCTGGACGTCCGGATCAACCGGAAACAGGGAGACCCCGGGAAGGCTGAAGCTGTGCTGAGAAGGCGGCCCGACATCGCGTTCTGTCAGGAACTCCGGCGTGAAGCCAGAGCGCCTGGGAGGTCCTGGGATCGGCGATCCGTGCGGATCAGAAAATCCGTGCGGATCAGAACAACCGAGGAGCTAGCCGGACGACCGATCAGAAGCTGATCAGCGTGACCTTGGGACTGTTCTGAACCGGACCTGGCACAGCTGGGCTGGGCCGATGCGTTCAGATAGTTTCCCGGCCTGGGGGCAGATCACCACCACTGGTGATCTGGCGCAGGGACCTGGAGGCCCGGCTAGCGGTCGGGCACAGGATCAAAGCGCAGCTCAAGACTATACCTCACACCCTGCTGCCCCCTCCCCACAACAGATGACACGCCTGTGCGCCGCTGATCTGGCCTGGGCCGTTTCAGCTGTCAGACTCAGGGGAGCATTCCTTCTCCCCGATGCCCCTGCTGCTCTCCGGCCGCGGTTTTCGCCAGGAGCTGGAGCGCGCCGGGGCCCTGGCTCTGTTCGCACCCCTGGAGGGCGGCGCCGAAACCCGCTTGCTGCGAAGGCTGCGGGCCCATGGCTACAGGGCGCAGATCTGCTCGGCCCGGGGCCTGGGCGATCCTGAGGCCTACCTGTTGCAGCTCCATGGCGTAAGGCCTCCCCACCTGGGCCATCAGAGCGTGGGTCGCGGGGCGGCCGTGGGTGAGGTGCAGCGGGTGATGCCCCAGCTCGGAGCCCTGCTGGACGGTGACGCCCCCATGGTGCTCTGGCTGCTGGAGGGACAGGTGCTCTCCTCCGCCGAGCGGGCCTCCCTGGTGAATCTCAGCCAGCGGGAGCCCCGTCTCAAGCTGGTGGTGGAGATGGGCGGGGCGCGGGCGCTGCGCTGGCAGCCCCTGGCCGAGCTGGTGTGAATCCCCGGCCTGGCCCGGAGGCCATCCAGCCCGGGACACCCGAGCGGGCCGCCCGCTGGCAGGAGCTGAGCGAGAACATCCCCGTCGGCATCGACGTGCTGCGCAGCCGGCCGGATCTCAGCTCAGCCTTCCTGTTCGCCAGCCGGGCTTGGCTGGCGTTGGTGGACCTGAAGCTCGAGGACCTTCAGGCCAACCCAGAGCTGGCGTTTGAAGCGGTGCACCCCGACGACCGTGAAGACCTGCGCCAGCACAACGTGGAGGCGCTCTCGGCCGGCACGCCGTTTCTCTGGCACGGCCGCCTGCTGGTGCGCGGCGCGGTGAGCTGGGTGCGCATCCAGTCGACCCCAACACCCCAGGCCGACGGTTGCCTCCTGTGGGAGGGGGTGATGATCGACATCAGCGATCTCAAACAGCGCGAGCAGGAGCTGCAGCACCAGCAGCAGGAACTCCACCGCATCCTCGACAACCTGCCGATTCCCGTGGGTAGCAGCCGGCTTGAGGGTGAGCAGAGGCTTGAGTATCTGAATCGCTGCTTCAGCGAAACCTTTGGCTACGACCTGGGCAGCGTGAAGAGCGTTGCCGACTGGATTCAAAAGGCCTATCCCCATCCCCTGCGGCGATGCTTCTACAGGCAGCGCTGGGAGTGCGATCTGCTCGCCGCACTGCGGGGCGATGGCCGGATTCCTGCCCGGGACTACCGCGTGACCTGCCGGGATGGCAGCCGCCGCGACGTGTGGCTCAGCGCCGTGGTACTCGACGATCTGCTGGTGGGGGCATTCCTGGATATCACCGAGCGCCGGCGGGCGGAGCTGGCCCTGGCCCTGGCCAGGCGCCGGGAGCGGCGGCAGCGCCGACAGCAACAGGCTGAGCTGGAGCGCAAGCTCCAATCCAGCCTCACGGCGGCCGCCATGGTGCATGAGATTCAGCAGCCCCTCAGCACCCTGTTGATCGGAGCACAGCTGGCCCTCGCCAGCCTCGAGCAGGCTGCCGACCCGACATCTGCCCAGCTCCGTGATCTGCTGGCCGCCCAGCGGGACCAGGCGCAGCAGTTGCAGCAGACCGCCGAAAAGATGCGCGCCCTGCTGCGCAACGTGCAGACCCCTCACCTGCCGGTGAATCTCAGCGACGTGCTGGAGAGCGCCCTGTTGTTCCTGCGCGGCACCCTTCGGGATGCCGGGATCACCGTTGACTGCCGGGCATCCGAATCTCCCTGCTGGGTGGCAGGGGATGGGGCCCAGCTGCAGATCGTGGTGGCCAATCTGCTGCCCAATGCCCAGGAGGCCTTGCAGGTGGCGGCCACGGTCCAGCCCCGCATTGCCGTGGCTCTGCGGCGCTCTGCCGATGCCCTGGAGCTGGTGGTGGAGGACAACGGTCCGGGCCTGCCACCTGATCTGCTCGCAGGCGGCGCTCTGACCGGCGGGCAGGCGGGGGGGATGGGCGTGGGTCTCTACGTGGTGAACACCACGATGGAGAACCATGGAGGCAGCCTGCGACTGGGCCGCTCGCCCCTGGGCGGGGCCGCGCTGACGCTGCGTTTTCCGGCGTTGCCCACGCCCTCCGCCGGCCCTGCCCCCGGATGATGGCCTCTGCCCGCGGGGAGGCTGCCCTGGCCGGGGGGAGCTGGGTGAAGTGGATCGCCGGCGCTTCCAACCAGGATCTGGCCGCCATCGAGGACCTGGCCGGGATCTATGCCCTGGCCGGGGTTCACTGCCTGGATGTGGCCGCAGACAGGGCCGTGGTGGCTGCCGCTCGCCGGGGAGTGGCCTGGGCGGTGGCCCGCGGCGCTGCCGCCCCCTGGTTGATGGTGAGCCTCAGTGATGGGCAGGATCCCCACTTCCGCAAGGCCTGGTTTGATCCTCTCCGCTGTCCGCCGCAGTGCCCGCGACCCTGTGAACGGGCCTGTCCGGCCCTGGCAATCGGTGAGCTGGCCACGGGCCAGGCGGGGGTGCTCGAGGAGCGCTGCTATGGCTGCGGCCGCTGCCTGCCCGCCTGCCCCCTGGGACTGATCGAGGAGCATGGCCGGGTGCTGGCCCCCCAGGCCGTGCCGCCCCTGCTGCGCGAGCTCAGACCCGATGCAGTGGAGCTGCACACCCAGCCGGGCCGCCAGCAGGCATTTGAGGAGCGGCTCAGCCAGCTGGTGGCCAGCGGTGTGCGCCTGCGCCGCCTCGCCGTGAGCGCCGGCGCCGATGTGGCACCGGTGGAGCTCTGGCAGCGGTTTGCGGCCCTGCGCCGCAGTGGCTTCCGCCCCATCTGGCAGCTCGACGGCCGGCCGATGAGCGGCGACGTGGGGGACGGCACCGCCCGGGCGGCGGTGGCTCTGCTGGCCTCACGACAGCGGGCGATGCCCCCCGGGCCCCTGCAGCTGGCCGGTGGCACCAACAGGCGCAGCCTGCCGCTGCTGATGGCGGAGCCGCTGGCAGCGGGTTTCTGCGCCGGGGTGGCCTTCGGCGGTGTGGCCCGCCGCCAGTTGCAGCCCCTGTTGCTGCAGGCGCAGGAGCGGGGCAAGGCCCTGCTCCAGGCGGGCGATCTCTGGCCTCAGGCCCTCGTCCTGGCGCGGGAGCTGGTGGGGCCCTGGCTAGAACGGATCTGATCCTTGTCAGCGCCTGGTCGTGGTGTCCAGCTCCGAGCTGCCGGCCTCCCCACCCCAGCGGGTCACCGACGACCTCGACCGGCTGCTGGCGGTGCTGCCCGAGCCCGTGGCCGGCGCCTTGGCCCGCGATCCCGACTGCGACCAGTTGCTGGAGGTGGTGCTCGATCTCGGTCGCGTGCCGGAGGCCCGCTATCCCGGTCGGGCCCTGAACCTGGGCCAGGAGCCCGTGCAGCGCCGCGACCTGGCGGCCGTGGTGGAGCGGCTGGGGGCCTTCGGCGGCGACAACCGGGCCGGCATCGAGCGCACCCTGCATCGCATCAGCGCCATCCGCAACCGCAGCGGCGAGATCGTGGGCCTCACCTGCCGGGTGGGCCGGGCCGTCTTCGGCACGGTGGTGATGGTGCGCGACCTGCTGGACTCCGGCCAGTCGCTGCTTCTGATGGGCCGGCCCGGCGTGGGCAAGACCACGGCCCTGCGGGAGATCGCCCGGGTGCTGGCCGACGACCTGGAGAAGCGGGTGGTGGTGATCGACACCAGCAACGAGATCGCCGGTGACGGCGACATCCCCCATCCGGCCATCGGCCGGGCCCGGCGCATGCAGGTGGCCCGGCCGGAGCTGCAGCACCAGGTGATGATCGAGGCGGTGGAAAACCACATGCCCGAGGTGATCGTGATCGATGAGATCGGCACGGAACTGGAGGCCCAGGCAGCGCGCACCATCGCCGAGAGGGGGGTGATGCTGGTGGCCACGGCCCACGGCAACGCCCTGGCCAACCTGATCAAGAACCCCACCCTCGCCGACCTGGTGGGTGGCATCCAGTCGGTGACCCTGGGCGATGAGGAGGCCCGCCGGCGGCGCACCCAGAAGACGGTGCTGGAGCGGGCTGCCGAACCCACATTCCCCCTGGCGGTGGAGATGCACAGCCGCCAGCGCTGGCTGGTGCACGCCGATGTGGCCGCCACGGTGGATGCCCTGCTGCGCGGCCAGCCCGCCCGCCCCCAGGTGCGTGAACTGGCCCCGGATGGGCGGTTGGAGGTGCGGGACAGCCCGCCCCCACCGCCCCAGCTGCGCGCCCTGCGGCGACCCACGCCCCCCGCGCTGGTGGCCGTTCCCCTGCCGCCGGTGCCGGAGGCCCCCGCTCCCGGCAGTGCCCCCCTGCGGGTCTACGGCGCCGGCATCAATTGCGGGCTGCTGGAGCAGGTGGTGCGGGCTCGCCAGCTGCCGGTGCAGGTGGTGGGCAGCGTGGAACTGGCCGATGTGGTGCTGAGTGTGCGCCAGCAGCTGGGACGGGACCCCCATGTGCGTCGGCAGGCCCAGGAGCTCGGCTTGCCGATCCTGGTGATCAAGAGCGACGCCCAGCCCCAGCTGCAGCGGGCGCTGGAGCGGTTGCTGGAGCGTCATCGGCCCGCCTCGCCCCCGCTCCACGGCTCCCCTGAGGCCTGCGGATCCGGCACCCTCGACGATGCCCACGCCGCCCTTGAGGAGTGCCGGCTGGCCGTGGAGCAGGTGGTACTCGCCCAGGGCCAGCCGGTGGAGCTCCTCCCCCGCAGTGCCTCCGTGCGCCAGCAACAGGCCGAACTGGCCGCCCGTTATCGCCTGCGCACGGCTGTGTTCGGCCATGGCGAACAGCAGCGTGTGCGGGTGTTCCCGGCCTGAGCGCAACGCCGGAGCGCCAGCCGGAACCGGGGGCGTTGACGAAGGGCCTGCCGCTGTGGGTAACTAGCAGGGCAGCGGCCTGGCCGCTGGGCAAGATCCAGGAGTCGCAGTGCTCCTGACACTTCGCATTGGGCCGTCGCCAAGCGGTAAGGCAGCGGGTTTTGGTCCCGCCATTCCTAGGTTCGAATCCTAGCGGCCCAGTTCAGACCGCATTCCCAGCCCTTTTCTGGGACCCGGATGCTTCCGCTGCTGACTGCTGGGTCTGTTTGGTTGGTCCCGCAGCGGCAGAGCTCCTACGCTCAGCTCGTCGATGCGGATGGCTGGCGCTGATGGTCGTGGCCCCGCTGCTGGTGTGTGATTTTGACGGCGTGCTGGTGAACGGCATGGCCGAGTACTGGTTCGCCGCCCGCCGCGCCGCCCTCGACCTCGATGCCACGCTGCAGGTGCCGGAGGCCATGCCTGCCGGCTTCAGCCACCTGCGCCCCCTGATCCACAAGGGTTGGGAAATGGTGTTGGTGGCCGCTGAATTGGCCCGGGCTGATTTCCAGCTGCAGCCCTGGCTGGAAGCCTATGCCGATCAGCTGGCGCCGGCGCTGGCGAGCTGGGGCTGGACGCCTGATCAGCTCCAGGCCCAGCTGGAGCGGGTGCGTGAGCAGGCCATCGCCAGCGATCTGCACCGCTGGCTGGGGCTGCATCACTTTTATCCCGGGGTGCCGGAGCGCCTGCGCCGGCTCGGCGATGAGGGGGTGAGCTGGGCCGTGCTCACCACCAAGGGCGGGGTTTTCGCCCGAAAGATCCTGGCGTCCGCCGGGCTGGAGCCCTGGGCGCTCTACGGCCATGAACAGGGAAGCAAGCCGGAGGTTCTGACCAGGCTCCTGTGCGAACAGCACCGCCCCATCTGGTTTCTGGAGGATCGCCGGCCCACCCTGGAAGCGGTGTGCAGGCAGCCGGGGCTGGCGGATGTGCGCTGTTTTCTGGCCAGCTGGGGCTACCTTCTCCCCTGCGATGGCCAGGACCTGCCGCCAGGGATCCACTGGCTTGAGCCGCAAGTGTTTGCTGCCCCCCTGGCACGCTGGCCCTGATTGCCCTACAGTACTTCTGTACTAAACGCGGTTGAGACGCCGGCCCTCTGGTGGTGGCACTTGCTCTCTGGAGGTCGGAGTCGGGAGGTGTGACCTGGTCATGCCCCCTGTCTCTTCCGGTGACATGCGCTGTCCTGGCAGTGCCTGTCTGCCGGGTCCAGGGTCCGTCAGGATGGCTGGGCGGCCCGTTCCATCGCAACTTTTTCCATGCCTGCTGATCCGAAGGCCGCTGTGTCCACTCCCGCTACGCCTGCCCCCTCATCGCCGTCTAGCTCGCCGTCCACCGCAGCTCCCACCGCCATGCCATCCCCTGCCAACACAGTGGGCGCTGCCGACGCCAAGGCCATGGCCGAGCGTGACAAGGCCCTGGGTCTGGTGCTCAACCAGATCGAGCGCAATTTCGGCAAGGGCTCGATCATGCGTCTCGGCGATGCCTCCCGCATGCGGGTGGAGACCATCTCCACCGGAGCGCTCACCCTCGATCTGGCCCTGGGGGGCGGCTATCCGAGGGGCAGGGTGGTGGAGGTGTACGGGCCGGAGAGCTCGGGTAAGACCACCCTCACCCTCCATGCCATCGCCGAGGTGCAACGGCGCGGTGGTGTGGCCGCCTTCGTGGATGCGGAACATGCCCTCGATCCGGTGTACGCGGCGGCCCTGGGGGTGGATATCGAGAATCTGCTGGTCTCCCAGCCCGATACCGGTGAGATGGCGCTGGAGATCGTTGACCAGCTGGTGCGCTCTGCCGCCGTGGACATCGTGGTGGTCGACTCGGTGGCCGCCCTCACGCCCCGGGCCGAGATCGAGGGGGAGATGGGCGATCTGGCGGTGGGCAGCCAGGCCCGCCTGATGAGTCAGGCGATGCGCAAGATCACGGGGAACATCGGCAAGTCCGGCTGCACCGTGATTTTCCTCAACCAGCTGCGCCAGAAGATCGGCGTGACCTACGGCAACCCCGAAACCACCACCGGCGGTAATGCCCTTAAGTTCTACGCATCGGTGCGACTGGACATCCGTCGCATCCAGACCCTCAAGCGTGGCACGGAGGAGTACGGCATCCGGGCCAAGGTGAAGGTGGCCAAGAACAAGGTGGCACCTCCTTTCCGCATCGCGGAATTTGACATCCTGTTCGGTCGGGGTATCAGCACCCTGGGTTGTCTGCTCGACCTGGCCGAGGAAACTGGGGTAGTGACCCGCAAGGGCGCCTGGTACAGCTATGAGGGTGACAACATCGGTCAGGGCCGCGACAACACCATCACCTGGCTGGAGCAAAACCCCGACCAGGCCCTGGTGATCGAGCAACTCACCCGGCAGAAGCTCACCGAGGGTTCGGAAGTCACGGCCAACTCGATGAAGCCCCTGGCTGCTGCTGCGAAGGCAGCGGTTGCTGAGCCTGCGGGCGCCGCGAACTGACGTTCCGCCGCGACCCTCGGCCGGTGCGGTGCCAGGGGCAGCTGCCCCTGGCACAGGTGATGGGGGCAGGTCAGCGCTTGGACGGTGAGCTTCTGGCTGGCTTGGTGGCTGACTCCATGGGGTCTGGCTGGGCTGGGGCTGGCTGTTGCAGCATTTCGGCCACCCGCTGCAGTTCCTGGATGGCCTCGGCGCCTTCCAGCTTCACCAGCTCATGGCCGTCGCGGGATTCAACCCAGCTGATGCCGAAATCCGACACCAGAAAGCGCACCATGTGGTTCTCGCCCAGATTGGCGACGAAGGACGCTCCCTGGCCATTGCGTCCATCACCGCAGGTGTAGCAGGTGGCGGCCAACCCCCGGTCCTGCAGGCTGCGGGCCAGGGCCTGCAGGCTGAGCACGAGGTCAAGGACCACGGCGCGGTATTGCTCCGCCAGGCGGAAGAACATGGTTCAAGCCCCATGTGATCCGACAAGCATAAGGTTTTCTTCAGATTTCCGTGGGTATGAATGCCTGCCGCTCAGCCGTCGGCCAGGGTCCACCAGCCGGCAGCCGGTCCGATGAAGCGCACCGTGAGCCAGAAGATCACCAGGGCGGCAATGCCGATCCAGGCTCCTTTGGTGGTGATGGTCACGAAGCGGGCGGCCTGATCGCGGCTGAGGGGAAGCCAGGAGGTGATCCGGGGGCTGGTGTCGGTACCGGAGCGGTCTGCTTTCGCCTGCCGCGGCGGCAGGCCCTGGATCTGGCGGCGTTTGGCTTCCCCCATGGGTGCGGTTCAGGTGGATCGTGCCTGGAGGCTAGTCAGCCCGGCGGTCCCATCCCGCGCACGCGGCGCCGGGTCAGTGGGGCAGCAGGCGGGTGAGGTTCAGCCAGGGCTCCAGGGCGGCCAGCACCGCCTGTCCCCAGCTGCGGCCGCGCAGCCGACCGTCGAGGATCGCCAGCCTGCCTCCGCTGCGCCGCAGCCCGGCCACCGCCAGCTGCAGCCGGGTGATGCCATCGGGCAGCAGCCGCTCCCGGAACCAGTCGCGTCCCTGCAGGCGCAGATGTTGCACCTGGGCCGCCGTGAGCGGATCCTCCAGGCTGGCGATCGGCAGCAGGGCCACGATCAGCTGGTCGGGCAGGGGCAGCCGGTTCTGGTGGGCGAGCCACCAGCTCCAGCGGCAGCACACCACCCCGTTGCTCTCGGGGGCGGTGTGTTCCTGCACCACCCGGCTGCCGAATTCCGCGGCCAGGCCACTGGCCAGGGTCAGCCGCAGGGCATCGTCGTCGACCAGCACCACACTCACCCCCGCCTGCCCCAGCACCAGCCGCCGGCTCTGCTCCAGCAGATGCTCGCCGTAACAGGGACTGTTCGGCAAAGGTTGGCACTGCGGTGCATAGAGCGGCAGGGGGTCGGCCAGGGGCGGGTCGCCCAGCTCAACGGTCACATCGGGTTCGCGTCCCAGCAGGCCTCGCGAACTCCAGTCCGCCCCCAGCTGACCCACCAGCAGAGCGCCGCGCTGCTGCAGCAGGCCCGGCAGCGCCGCCAGCGGATCGAGGGGTTGGCGGTGGAGGCTCCACTGCAGCAGCTGGGAATCGCGGCGGGCCCAGCTGGTCCAGCTGGCGTCACCCTGGGCCAGCCAGTGGCTCCAGGGATCGGGCAGATCACCCAGCAGGGCCAGCAGCTGGCGCAGGGGAGCTTCCGCATCCGCCGCCAGGGGCACCAGCCCGTCGGCGGTGCGGGGATGGCCCAGGACCAGCCGGTTGAGGCGGCTATGCAGCTCCAGCAGGCTGGACTCCGCCTGGGGATGGGCCCGGCGCAGCTGGTCCCAGTGTTCGGGGGTGAGCCGGATCTCCAGGGCCTGCCTGAGCAGGGGATCCAGCAGTTCCGCCTCCGGGATCACCACCTGTCTGCAGTCCAGTCGGCCCTGCTGCCACGCCCGCAGCAGCTGCTGGTGATTCAGCAGCCACACCCTTGCGCTTCCAGGCTCGTCCCCCTCGAAGCAGGGCAGGGCCAGGCCCTGGCCGGCGGCCTGCAGGCGGGGAAGCTCCACCTGCAGCAGCCGCTGGCGCAGGGCGTCGCTCACCACCAGGGCCAGGGGGGCCTCGCTCAGGGCCAGCGGCACCAGCAGACTGATCAGCCAGCTGGGATCACTGCCGGGCACCAGCCGTACCAGGGTCTGGTCGCCGCGGCGCAGGCTGCGGGCCACCAGCCGGCTGAGGCTGAGGTGGTGGGGCCAGCGCTCACCCCCTTCCTGCCGCAGCAGGGCCTTGAGCTGGTGGTGGGCGCGGGCCTCGAGCATCCGCTGTCAGCCGATGGGCTCGAATCGTAGGAAGCTGGCCGGATCGCACTGCAGCAGCGATGACATCCCCCCCCGCCGGCTCCCCTCCCGTGCCCACCGATCCGCTCGGTTCGACAGCCTGCGCCCAGCTGGGCGGTCCGGTGGGGATCGTGGGCCTGGGCCTGATCGGTGGCTCCCTCGGGCTTGACCTGCAGCACCTTGGCCTGGAGGTGCGGGGGGTGGTGCATCGCCAGGCCACCGCCGAGCGGGCCCTGGCCCGGGGACTCGCCCAGCAGGTGTCCACCGATCCCCTGCTGCTGGCCGACTGCGCTCTGGTGGTGTTGGCGCTACCCCTGGATCGTCTGCTGGAGCCGGATCCAGCGCTGGTGGCGGTGCTGCCCGCCCAGGCGGTGGTCACCGATGTGGGCTCGGTGAAGCAGCCGGTGCTGGAGCGCTGGCAGGCCCTGCACCCCCGCTTCGTGGCCAGCCATCCGATGGCCGGCACGGCCCAGGCCGGGGTTGAGGCCGGTGTGCCCCAGCTCTTCCAGGCCCGGCCCTGGGTCGCCACACCAACCGCCGGCACCGACCCTGCCGCCCTGCGGTTGGTGGAGGCCCTGGCCGGGGCCGTGGGCGCCCAGTGGCTGTGCTGCGGCGCCGCCGAGCACGACCGGGCTGTGGCCCTGATCTCCCACTTGCCGGTGCTGGTGAGCGCCGCCCTGATCCACACCGCCCACCGGCAGGCCGCCGCCGACCCCGAGGGCCAGCTGCCCGCTTTGGTGCGGCAGCTGGCCTCCAGCGGCTTTGCCGACACCACTCGGGTGGGCGGCGGCAACCCGGAGCTGGGCACCCTGATGGCCCGCTGCAACCAGCCGGCCCTGCGTCAGGCCCTGGCCGGTTACCGCCGCAGCCTGGAGGCCCTGGAGTGCCAGCTGGAGCGTGGGGATTGGAATGCTCTGCAGGCCCTGCTGGCGGAGAGCCAGCAGCTCCGTCCCCAGTTCCTGGCGTCCGCTCAGGCGCTCAGGCCAGCGCCAGTTGCTGTCCCCGCCCCGCCAGCAGCTGGCGGCAGCACATCAGAGCCGACAGGCTGACTCCGGCGGTGCCCTCGCCGGGGTAGATCGCATCGCCGCAGAGCCAGAGCCCGGGGATGGGGGTGCGGCTGGCCAGGCCGAAGGGGCCGAACAGCCGGGGCCGCTGGCCCAGCCCGCCCACGAAGCCGAAGGGCCGGCCGGTCCAGCGGGCGAAACCCCTCGGTGTGGCCAGTTCCTGGTGCAACCAGGCGCCGGGATCCAGCCCGAGCCCCCGCTCCAGGCCGCGGCGGATTCCCTCCATGGCCTGCTGCTTGGCGGCCTCGTAGCCCTGGCGATCCCCGCTGAACCAGGGGCGGGCGGCTGTGAACACGCTGGCGATCACGGTGGCCTGGCCGGCGGGGGCGCGGCCATCCCCCTCCCGGCTCACCGAGACGAACAGGGAGCCGGGCTCGTCCCAGGCGAACTGCAGGTGGCCGGGGGTGTCGGCCGGCAGCTGGCTGCGCTCCAGGGCCCCGTAGAACACCAGGGCCCCAGAGGGGTCGGGCAGTCCAGCCAGCCGCTGGCGGTAGGGGCCTGGCAGGGCCTCCCCGAGCAGCTCCGGCAGCAGCTGGGGCGGCACGGCCAGCACCAGCTCGCTGGCCGCGAGGCGGAACGGGGCGCGGCCGCCGGCCCGCTCGCCCTCCACCAGCCAGCCGCCATTGGCCTGGCGGCGCAGTGCGCTCACCCGATGGCGCAGGCGCAGCTGCCCACCCGCTGCCCGCAGACCCTGCTCCAGCGCGGAGCTGAGCACCTGCATCGAGCCCTCCAGGTGCCACAGGCCCAGGGGTTCTTGGGCCATGGCCAGCACGGTGGCGCCGTAGAGAGCGGCGGTGCGATCGGCAGGCTCCTGGGAGTAGAGCCGCAGCTGCAGATCGAGGAAGCGCCGCAGCCGCTGGTCGCCGCCGCAGCCGCAGAGGCGCTGCAGATCGGCCACCGTAGCCGCGGCCAGTGGGGCACTCACCAGATTGCCGGCGCCCAGGGCACCGAGCAGCTGGGCCAGGTCCCAGCCGGTGCGGGGCGGCAGTACCGGATCCCGGGCGGCAAAGCTCCAGTTGGTCTGATGCAGCCAGCTGCATAGCTGCCAGAAGCGCTCGCTGCCGGGGAACTGCCGCTTTCGCTCCTGGCGCCAGCGCTGGGGGTCGCGCCACAGGCTCACGGCTGGCGAGCCATCGCCCAGATCCACCACGCAGCCTGGATCGAGGGGAGTGGCGGCCGGCAGGGGGATGCCCAGGTGGGCAAACAGGCGGGCATGGCTGCCGCCGGACTCCAGGCCCGCCACCTGGGTCGCACCGACGTCGAAGGTGTAGGGGCCACGGCGAAACGTGCCGGCACAG
Source organism: Prochlorococcaceae cyanobacterium (assembly GCA_040399225.1). Taxonomy (GTDB): domain Bacteria; phylum Cyanobacteriota; class Cyanobacteriia; order PCC-6307; family Cyanobiaceae; genus NIES-981. The sequence continues at coordinate 24,139 of JBBASN010000022.1, forward strand.
CCGCCGCTCTGGTGGTGGGCCTCCAGCAGCACCACCTCCAGGCCCGCGTGGGCCAGCAGGGCCGCTGCCGTGAGCCCGGCGATGCCGGCCCCCACCACCACCACCGGCTGACTGCAGTCCCCCATCACGGCATGCTGGCAGCCGGGTCTTCGCATCGCGCCGCCCGTGGCCGCCCTCCCCACCGCTGCCCTTGCCGCCTGGTTGGCGAGCGAACGGGACGAGACGCTGCTGGACATGGCTCCCGTGGGTGGGGGGTGCATTCACAGCAGCTGGTGTCTGCGGCTGGCCAGCGGCCGCCAGCTGTTCGCCAAGACCAACAGCGCCGAACGGTTGCCCCTGCTGCAGGCGGAGGCGGAGGGTCTGCGGGCTCTGGCGGCCTGGGCCGAGCCGCCCTTGCGGCTGCCCCAGCCCCTGGCCCTCACCATCCTGGGCGGTCAGGCCCTGCTGGTGCTCCCCTGGCTCGACCTGGCGCACGGCAGTGGGGCCGGCGCCGGCTGGCGGCAGCTGGGCGAGAGCCTGGCGCGCCTGCACCGGGCCAGTGCCCGTGGCAATGGTGGCCGGGGGTTTGGCCTGGACCACGACAACTTCATCGGCCTCTCGCCCCAGCGCAATGGCTGGAACGGGGACTGGGCGGGGTTTTTCCGCTCAGAGCGGCTGGAGCCCCAGCTGGCCTGGGCCGCGGCGGCCGGGCAGGAGCTGCAGGGGGCTGAGCGGTTGCTGGAGCTGCTGCCCCAGTGGCTGAACGGTCACGGCCCGATGCCGGTGCTGGTGCACGGTGATCTCTGGAGCGGCAATGCCGCCCTGCTGCACAGCGGCGATGCTGCCCTGTTCGACCCCGCTAGCCACTGGGCAGACCGGGAAGTGGATCTGGCTATGGCGGAGCTGTTCGGAGGCTTTCCCGCCGCGTTCTTTGCCGGCTATGAAGCCGAGTGGCCCCTGCCGGCGGGGTATCGGGAGCGCAGACGCCTCTACAACCTGTATCACTTGCTGAACCATGCCAACCTGTTCGGCGGCGGCTACTGGGGCCAGAGCCAACAGTGCATCAGCTCCGTTCTGCGGCAGAGGCCGCCCGGTTGAAGGCAGCCTGGCCGGAATGGGCTTGCAGCAGCCGCAGGCGTTGGCCCTGTGTGGCGTTCAGCCCAGATATTCCTGGCGCAGGTGTTGCAGCTTGGCCACCACGGCATTGCGCTTTTCGCCGGTGGTGAGGTTCTTCCAGCTCCACTGACCCACCACCACCAGGCCGAGCAGCTCGAGCAGGCCGGGCACGATGGGCAGGAGGTTGATGGTGTCCAGCACCCCCTTGATCAGCACCTGGGCAATGATCACCGCCAGCAGGATGCCCACCGACTTGCCGATGCGGCCCATCTGGCTCCAGTCCACCTTGTCCAGGGTCTGGTTCACCTTGCCCAGTATTTCGCTGTAGCGCTCGGTGAAATTCACGCCTGCGCCGTCCGCTTCGGTGGCGGCGTCGCCGACAGCCTCGGTGACCTGATCCACGGCGTCCTGATCCGGATTGGTGACGGAGGTATCGGTCATGAACCTGGGCAGCAAAGCCGTGACAATGTCCCATAAGGTATCGGTGTGACCAGCTTTACGCCAACCGGCCTGGCGGCAGATGGGGGTGTGCTGATCGTTCTCGGTCGGCTCCTGGCCGCTGCCGATCCCGAGGAGGGCTGTGCCCTGCTGCTGGGCGAGGCCGGCAGCAGCCTGTGGCAGATCTGCTGGCTGTGGCCCTGCTGCAACGTGTGGCCCCGGCCGGAGGAGCGGAGTGAGCGTTTCGCCATCGATCCCCGCGAGCAGCTGGTGGCCCAGCGCTGGGCCCGGCAGCGGCGCTGGCAGGTGCTCGGGGTGGCCCACAGCCATCCCTCCAGCGGGGCCGTGCCCTCCAGCACCGATTGCCGTCTCTGTGTGCCACCGGCCCTGATGGTGATCCGGGGCAAGGATGGGGAGCTGCGGGCTTGGTGGCTGGAGGACGGGGATCGCGAGCTCCGCCAGTTGCCATGGAGAATGGAGGATTGATTCCTCCCGCCGGCCTTGCTTCCTCCCGACACCAGCGGCGTTCAGCTCAGCCCCGATGAGGTGGCCCGCTTCTCGCGCCACCTGATCCTGCCGGAAGTGGGCATGGAGGGGCAGAAGCGGCTGAAGGCGGCGTCGGTGCTGTGTGTGGGCACCGGTGGGCTGGGCTCACCGCTGTTGCTCTACCTAGCCGCGGCCGGCGTGGGCCGGATCGGCATCGTTGATTTCGACGTGGTGGACCACTCCAACCTGCAGCGCCAGGTGATCCACGGCACCAGCTGGGTGGGCAAGCCCAAGATCGAATCGGCCAAGGCGCGGATCTTGGAGATCAACCCCCATTGCCAGGTGGATCTCTACGAGACCGCCCTCACCAGCGAGAACGCCCTGGCGATCATCGAGCCCTACGACCTCGTCTGCGACGGCACCGACAACTTCCCCACCCGCTACCTGGTGAACGACGCCTGCGTCCTGCTGGGCAAGCCCAACGTGTATGGCTCGATCTTCCGCTTCGAGGGCCAGGCCACGGTGTTCAACCTCGACGCCGAGAGCCCCAACTACCGCGACCTCTTCCCCGAGCCGCCGCCGCCGGGCATGGTGCCCTCCT
>JBBASN010000023.1:0-26677 GCA_040399225.1 Prochlorococcaceae cyanobacterium
AGGGCCTCGATGCGCTGTTCCGCGCGGCGGGCTTCGAGTGGCGCGAGCCCGGCTGCTCGATGTGCCTGGCGATGAACCCCGATCGCCTCGAGGGCCGCCAGATCAGCGCCAGCTCCTCCAACCGCAACTTCAAGGGCCGCCAGGGCTCGGCCAGCGGCCGCACTCTGCTGATGAGCCCGGCGATGGTGGCCGCCGCCGCCGTCACCGGTCGCGTCACCGACGTGCGTGAGCTGCTTCAGGCCTGAGCACGCTGCCTGCGTCTGTGCTGAGCCCAAGCACCGTTCCGGATCCTTCCTGACCTTCCCCCGCCATGGCCAGCTCCGCCCCCTTCCCCACCGGCCCGATCCGCCAGCACCGCGGCCGCGGCGTGGCCGTGGTGGGCGCCGACATCGACACCGACCGGATCATCCCGGCCCGCTTCCTCAAGTGCGTGACCTTCGACGACCTGGCCCGCGGTGCCTTTGCGGATGACCGAAGCGAGCTGGCCAATGCTGCGGCGGGCCCCCATCCCTTTGATCGCGACGCGCACCAGGAGGCCTCGGTGCTGGTAGTGAACAGCAACTTCGGCTGCGGCTCCAGCCGCGAACACGCCCCCCAGGCGCTGATGCGCTGGGGCATCCGCGCCCTGATCGGCGAGAGCTTCGCCGAGATCTTCTTCGGCAACTGTCTGGCCCTGGGCATTCCCTGCCTCAGCGCCGAGCCCGACACGGTGCGGGCCCTGCAGGAGGCGATCGCCGCCGATCCCGGCGCCGAGCTGCTGCTGGATCTGGAGGCCCTGGAGGTGGAGCTGGAGAGCGAGTTCGTGGGCGCCAACCGCTGGCGGGTGCACCTCGACCCCGGCCCCCACCAGATGCTGGTGAGCGGCCAGTGGGATGCCACCGGGCAGTTGCTGGCCAATGGCGTTGAGCTGGACAGCACGATGGGGTCACTGCCCTATCTGCGGGGATTCTGAGCGCGTCTGCCCTGCCGGGGGCTCGGGCCTGGGCACAAAGGGCGTGCCGCTGCCGCTGAAGCTGAAGTCGTTCAAGCGGATCCGGATCCCGCCGATGCCGTCGTAGGGGCTGTAAAAAACCCCGAGCTCATAGGAGCGCTGCTGCAGTTTGAGCTCCACATAGGAGTAGCTCACATCGCCGTAGAACCTGGAGTTGCTGTCGATGTTCCAGGTGGCTCCGGCCTCCAGCACGAGGGGGCCATATAGCTGCTGGGCTGCCCGGAAACTGAGGGTGCGCAGGTCCACGGCCCGATCGAAACCGAAGGGGCTGCGCCCATCCAGCAGGGTGCCCCCCACGAGCAGGGCCACCTGGCTGTAGTCGAACCAGGGTTGGCGAAAGCGGCCGAGGGTGATCGCCGGACCACCGAACAGCGTGAGCGTGTTCTGCCGCTCCCCTTCCCCGTAGCGAGCCAGGGAGCTGGCCAGGCCGAAATTCAGGGCCAGCCCGGGCCGCACCGGCTCGGCGGCATAGCGCAGCGTGGACAGCTCGTCCTCGTCGGGCTCCAGGCTCGCCTCCCAGAGGCGCAGGGAGCTGGTCAGGCCCCCACTCAGGCGGCCGCGCCACTGGGTGTCGAGCCGATTGCGTTCAAACAGGTTGGCCTGGTAGTTGCCGGCCATGGCTCGCCAGTCGAGGTCGATCGGTCCCACATAGGGCGTGCGCCTTGGGTCGTCGCGGCCATCGGCCGGATCGGGGTTGAAGCGCAGGTTGCCGTCCAATTGACCGCCGTAGGAGTACACCACGGTCTGCAGGCCCAGGCTGCCGTTGTACACCCGATCCCGGTAGGTGCCGAACAGCTGCCCCTCGGATTGGCTGTGCCCGGCCAGCCCCAGGGGGGTCCTGAGGCGCACGCTGCTGCGGGTGCCCGCCGCCAGGTTGTCCGGACTGAGGGTGGAGAGGCTGGTGTCGGCCTGGAGCCGGAACCGGTCGATCGGCAGATTCAGCACCGCCGTGAGGCCGAACAGGTCGGCCCCCTGCAGGGGCTGGTTCACCGCAGGTCCGGCCAGGGATTTGCCTGGCGCGGTGTAGCTGTCGGTGCGGCCCTGGATCGCCCGCTGCAGCATGAACTGGGGCTGGATGTTGAGCTTGCCGCCCTCGCCGATGCGCAGGGTGGGCAGGTTGTAGCCCAGGTAGATGCCGTCGCGGTCGCGCTTGTCGGTGTCGAGGGTCAGCTGCAGGGCCTCGTCGCCGATCACGGCCTGATTGATTCCAGGCAAGGCCACGCGGTTGCTGAGCAGGATCCGCGTGCGCCTGGCCTTGATGCGGGTGATGCCCTCGTCCACGAGCAGGGCCTCCACCTCGTAGCCGATGGTCCAGGACTGGGCCGGCGTGAGCGGGTCGTTGGTGAAGGCCACCTCCCGGGCTGTCCAGCGGTTGCCGCGGATCTGCAGGTTGGAGGCCTGGAAGCGCAGCCGGTTCACCTTGCCTCGGCTCGGCTTGGGCCGGCGATAGACGCTGGCGCCCCGCGGCCCACTGGTGCTGGTCTCCTCGTCGGAGTCGATCACCGCCACCAGGTTGAGCTTGATCGAGGTGTCCACCGCCTGGCGGAAGCGCACGTTGTCCACCCGTTGATCCCGGATGGGCTCCTGCGCCGCAGCGGCGGGTTGTTCGGCTGGGGGTGGGCTCTGCTCGAGCAGCTCGCCCAGGCTTCTGCCGGGATCGCTCTGCGGGCCTCCGGGACAGCCGCGGGGAGCGGGCATCGAGGGCCAGGGCACCCGGCGGGGGGGCAGCAGCTCCAGCACGGGACGCTGGTCGCCGCGGCTGCGCAGCTCGGGGCAGGCAAAACCCTGATCGCTGCTGGCCGGGTCAGGGACTGGGTCGGTGTCGGTGGGAGTGAGGGCGGGCTGGCCGAGAGCTTTCACCTCCCGCTCCACACCCTCCTGGTCGATCACCCCGTAGATGTCATCGAGCTCCCCGCTGCCCTCCAGCTGGCTGTAGCGCAGGCGGCTGGCCTGGATCGTCTGATCACCCTTGTAGAGGCGCAGGCGGCCGGTGGCGTACACCGTGCGGCTGCGCTCCATCACCTCCACCCGGTCGGCCAACAGCCGCCAGCCCTGAAACCGGGCCTCCACGTTGCCTTCGGCCACCAGCACCGTGCGCTCGGCATCCACCGTCTGGCGGTCGGCCCGGATGAGCAGGAAGGACGGGGCCGCCGGGGCCAATGCTGCCGATTCAGCGGCCTGGACCCCCTTGGCACCCGCCATGGGCATGCCGATCAGCAGGGCAAGCCCGAGCACTCCGGCCACTCGCCCCGCTCGGCCGGATGGCGGGCTGCCATGGATCGGGTGGGTCAAGGCGAAGCAGCCTGGTCGACAGGGACCTTATGCCAAGGACGCAGGCATTGAAGATGCAGGGCTGAACCGAGGAGGGGTTCAGTCCTCGAGGTCCTTGCGGCTGGGGGTGCGGCTGGGGTCGCTGGCCAGGAAGCCGAACACGAAAATGCCGATGAAGAAGAAGACGACCGAATAAACCGAGATCTTGAGAGCCAGCATGGTTCGGTCTTGCGGGAGACGGGCGTGGTGACAGGGAGTGACGGGCCGGGATGAGGGTCTGGTCGACCCCGCAGCGGCGGCATCATCCTATGGGACCTGCTTGGCCATCCAACGATGACTGAGGCCCCGGGGCCTGGGCTCGCTCACAAATTTGAAACGTTTGGCCCCCTGCACGAGCCGTCCGGCACCAGTGCTCCCTGGGATCTGCGGCCGCTCTGGCGCTGCCCAGGGGTGGATGGCGATGCGATCAGTGCCCTGGACCATCCCTGGGGGGCGCGGCATCGGCCCGACTGGCAGGCCCGGGGGCTGGTGATCTGGCCCCGGGGCGGGCAGTGGCGGCAGCTGGATCTGCGGCTCCCCTGCCCGGCGGCCTGGCAGCCCCTGCAGCGGCCCCGGCCGGCGGTGGCCGCCCGCCTGGCGCTGCGTTGGTGGGCCGACGCGGTGGAGCTGCGGGTGGATGGCCAGCTGGTGCACCAAGGAGACCTGTTCGACACCGCCTGCCGCTGGCTGCTGCCCGAGCGCTGGTGGCGAGGGGAGGCACTGGAGCTGGAGCTGCGGTTGCGCAGTCCCCTCCACGACGACGGTGCCCTGATCCTCAGCCGGGTGGAGCTGGAGCCCCTGGATCCGCTCGATCCCTGCGGCGTGCTGACCAGCCAGCGCCGCGAACTGCTGGAGCTGCGCCGTTCGGCTGGGGAGGCCGCCGATCCCCCGGCTGCGCCCGGCTTCCACGTGCTCGGCCACGCCCATCTCGATCTGGCCTGGCTCTGGCCGGTGGCCGACACTTGGCAGGCGGCCGAGCGCACCTTCGCCTCGGCCCTCGACCTGATCGAGCGCTTCCCCCAGCTGCATTTCGCCCATTCCACGCCGGCCCTCTATGCCTGGCTGGAGCAGCACCGGCCCGCCCTCTGGCGGCGGCTGCAGGCGGCGGTGGCAGCCGGTCGTTTCGAGCCGATCAACGGGCCCTGGGTGGAGAGCGACTGCGTGCTGGTGAGCACCGCCTCGCTGCTGCGCCAGTTCCAGCTGGGCCAGGCCGACAGCCGGCGGCGCTTCCCGCAGCTGGCGCACGAGCTGGCCTGGCTGCCAGACAGCTTCGGCTTTGCCGCCGGTCTGCCGGCCGTGGCGGCGGCCACCGGCGTGCGCTGGTTCTGCACCCACAAGCTGTTCTGGAACGCCACCAATCCCTTCCCCCACCGGCTGTTCCGCTGGCGCTCCCGCTGCGGCGCCGAGTTGCTGGCCCTGATGACCGCGCCGATCGGCACCGACGGCGACCCGGTGGCGATGGAGCGCCACCGGCTGGACTGGCAGGCCGCCACCGGCCTCTCCCCCAGCCTCTGGTTGCCAGGGGTGGGGGACCACGGCGGCGGCCCCACCGCCGAGATGCTCGAGCAGCTGGCCCTCTGGCAGGCCCAGCCCCTGGCCGCCCGCCAGCACCACGGCAGCCTGCGCAGCTATCTGCAGGGGCTGGAGCCGGCTGCCTCCCAGCTGCCGGTGTGGCGCGATGAGCTCTACCTGGAGCTGCACCGCGGCTGCGCCACCAGCCGCCCCGACCAGAAGCGCCACAACCGCACCCTGGAGCGGCTGCTGCGGGAGGCCGACCTGGCGGTGGCCCTGGCGGCGATGGCAGCCCCGCCTGCCCAGGTGGCGCCGCTGCCTCAGCCCGACTGGCGCCCCCTGCTGTTCCAGCAGTTCCACGACATCCTGCCGGGCACCTCCGTGCCCGAAGTGTTCGAGCAGGCCGAGCCCCAGTGGCGAGCGGCCCGCCGCCAGGCCTGCCGCCAGCGGGACCGCGCCCTGGCGGCCTGGCTGGGGCTGGCCGGCGACGCCGGGCGGGATGGTGGTTCAGCCGAGGGCTGGTGGGCCGCCCAGCTGGCCCCCCTGCCGCCGCGGCGCCGCACCGTCCGCCTGCCGGCAGGCGAGTGGCAGGCGGACGGTGCGGCCCTCCCCAGTCAGCCCGCCTCGGCGGGGGGGGTGTGGGTGCAGCTGCCCGCCATCGCCGGCGTCGCCGCCCGGCCCTTGCGCAGGGGCCGGGCGGGGATCGCCGCTGGTCCGGGCCTCGCTGCCGTGCCGCAGGCCGCGGTTTGGGTGGAGGGAAGCCGGGCCGGCAATGGCCTGCTGGAGCTGGAGCTGGGTCCGGCGGGGTTGGAGCAGCTGCGCGACGCCCAGGGCCGGCCCCAGTTGCGGGCACCGCTGGCCTGGCGGCGCTTTGGCGATCGCGGGGAGTTCTGGGATGCCTGGGATCTGGCCGCCGACCATGCCGACCACCCCCTGCCCTGGCAGTGGCAGGGAGAGCCGCAGTGGTGGGAGCAGGGGCCCCTCTGCGCCCGCTTCGTGTGGCACGGCCGCTGCGGTGACAGCCCGGTGCGCCTGGATGGCCGCCTGCTGGCCGGCACCCCCTGGCTGGAGCTGGTGCTGGGGGTCCACTGGCGCCAGCGCCATGAGCTGCTGCGCCTGGAGGTGCCGCTGGCCGACCGGGCGGACCGCTGGGCCGCCGACACCGCTGGCGGGGTGCTGGAGCGGCCCGCCCAGCCCCGCACCGCCCGCGAACAGGCCCGCTGGGAGGTGGCGGCGATCAGCTGGCTGGCCTCCTGCGCTCCCCAGGGCGGCCTGGCCGTGCTGCTGGATGGCCCCCAGGGCGTGTCAGGGCAGGGCGAGCGCCTGGGAGTGTCGCTGCTGCGGGCGCCCACCTGGCCGGATCCCGGCGCCGACAATGGCTGGCAGCGGCAGCGCCTGGCGCTGCTGCCCTGCGCTGCTGGCTGGCGGGCCGATGGGCTGCCGGCCCAGGCCCAGGCCTTCCGCGAGCCGCTCTGGCTGCGGCCGGCCGCAGCCTCCCAGCCGCCGCCACCCGAGCTGACTTTGCCGCCCCTGCCTGTGGGGGTGGAGATGGTGGGCTTGCGCTACCTCGGCGATGGCACCGCGGCCCTGGCCCTGGCCAATCACACCCCCTGCCGGCAGGAGGTGGATCTCGGCCCGGCCTGGCAGGTGCTGGCCCGGCTGGACGGTCTGGATAACCCCGTCGGGCCGGCTGCGGGCCCGAAGCTGCGGCTGGGGCCGTGGCAGCTGGAGTTCTGGCGGATCCGGCCCGCTTGATCGATTAGTCGTCGTGGTCGTCGAAGGGATCGGTGAGGCCCTTGGAGGGCGGACCGAAGGCCAGGTAGATGCCGAGGCCGGTGAGCCCCAGCAACACAGCCAGCACGGTGATCGCAACCGAGAGGGCGGGGGAGCCGGTGCTGCTGGGATCCATTAGGGAAAGGCTGGCTGGTGGGGCTGGGGTCTGGGCTTGGGGCTGGAGTTGGCGAGGATGGCGGCGGCCTCCATCACAACTCTCGACAGCCACTCCCGCCGGAGAGGGCGAGACCCTTACAGTAACCAGAGCGATTTCTTGCCTGAGAGGCCGAAGCAGCCATGGCTCAACGCACCCGTCTCGGCGACCTGCTGCGCCCCCTCAACTCGGAGTACGGCAAGGTCGTGCCCGGTTGGGGCACCACCCCTGTGATGGGCGTGTTCATGCTGTTGTTCCTGGTGTTCCTGCTGGTGATCCTGCAGCTGTACAACCAGTCCCTGCTGCTTGAGGGCATCAATGTCAACTGGAATGGGGCCGGCTGAGGCGTGACCCGTCCCGCTCGCACCCTGCCGCGATGAATATCTTCGGCATCGGCTTGCCTGAGATGGCGGTGATCGCCGCCATCGGCCTGCTGGTGTTCGGTCCCAAGCGCCTGCCGGAACTGGGCCGCACCCTGGGCCGCACCCTCAAGGGCTTCCAGTCGGCCTCCAGTGAGTTCGAGAAGGAATTTCGAACGGCCATCGCCACCGTGGAAACCACGGCCGAGTCGCCCGCTTCCCTCGAAGCGGTCGCTCCCTCCCCCGCAGACCAGGCAGTTGTTGCCACCAAGGCCGTTGAGCCCTCCCAGGACGGCTCCTCCAGCTGAGCGGCCGTGCCTGGTCTTCAGCTCGTGGTTGGTCTCGGCAATCCCGGGCCGAAATATCTCGACACCCGCCATAACGTCGGCTTCATGGCCGTGGAGCGGCTGGCGACAGAGCTGGGCGGCTCCTTCCGCCAGCAGGCCAGGCTCCATGGGCTGCTCGCCGATGTGGGCCAGGCCGCCACGCGGCTGCGGCTGCTGATGCCCCAGACCTTCATGAACGACAGCGGCCGCTCCATCCGCGCCGCCCTCGACTGGTTCGGCCTGCAGCCGGCGGACCTGCTGGTGATCGTCGATGACATGGACCTGCCCCTGGGTCGTCTGCGTCTGCGGGCCAGTGGCAGTGCCGGCGGCCACAACGGCCTGCGCAGCGCCATCAGCCACCTCGGCACCCAGGATTTTCCCCGCCTGCGCATCGGCATCGGTGCCCCGGCGGAGAACCCGCAGGAGCGCAAGGCCCGCACCATCGGCCATGTGCTCGGGCGCTTCAGCCCCGCCGAGCGCCCCCTGCTCAACGACGTGCTCACGGAGGTGGAGGCTGGCATCGGCCTGATCCAGCGCCTGGGGCTGGATCGGGCCGGTACCCGGTTGAACGGTTTTCGCGGCCTGGCCGCGCCAGGCTGAGCCCATGGCCCGCCTGCCCGCCACCACGGCCCGCCTGAGGGTGCTGCACCAGAGCTTCAGTGAGCGGCTGCTGGAGGGGGAAGTGAGTGCCGGCAGCTTTGCCTGGACCTTCCGCTGGGCCTTTGATCGCGGGGAGCTGAGCGTGGAGCCGTCCCTGGGACGGGCCCTGATCCAGGACGCCCTGCTGCGCTTCCTGCTGCGGGCCGACTACCAACTGGAGCCAGGGGCCGACTACGTCTTCACCGTGCGAGCCCGCCTCTGACGGGGGGAGGTTGGCGCCACACCGGCCCACAGCGCCGCGCCAGGGGTCTGTCGAGATGGCGCTCCAGCAGGAGCTGGGCGACGACGTCGTCGATGTCCCGCGGGGGCAGGCGCAGCCCACTGGGCAGGCAGCGGCGCCAGCCGCGGGGGGGCTCCAGCTGCCAGTAGCGCTGGCGCGCCGCCAGGGTGGTGCCCCATTCATCCAGTTGCTGGCTGGGCAGGGCTGCCTCCGTGAGCTGGCGGCACCAGTCGGCACTGCCGGTGCCGTTGCCGAGCACCACCAGCCTGAGCCCCTGGCGCCGCCACTGCAGCAGCAACGCCAGGCTGGCGGCCGGCGGCAGGATCGCGGCGGCCACGATCGCCTGGCACGCCTGATCCGTCACGGCCAGCCCGCACTTGCTGCGGCCTGGATCCAGCCCGGCGATCCCCAGCCCGTCGGGGGGGGTCACGGTCGTCGCGGGCCCTGGGTCCCGTCGCCACGGCTGGGCGCCAGGCGCAGCTCCACGCCGATGGGATCAGGGGTATCGCTGTCCATCCTGGCCACGGCTTCCAGCTGCACCACTTGCCCGGCCGGCCGATCGGCCAGGGTGCGGGTGAGCTGGTTGAACTGGCCCACCTCGAACTGCAGGCCATCGGCCAGGCTGCCCTGGCGTTGCACCCGGGCATAGGCCGCCGCCAGCAACAGGTTGAGCCGTCGGGCGATCTGTTCCGGGTCGCGCAGATCCCCCTCGATAGTGGTGCTGGCGAGCACTTCGCCCCTGCGGGCCACCCGGCGGTTGGGACGCAGGTCGGGGAAAGCCAGCACCTGTTTCTCACCCCGCAGCACATTGGCGGCGGAGCGGATGCTCACCACCCAGCTGCCCGGCTGGCTGAACAGGCCTTCCAGTTTCTTGATGTCGCTCACCGGCACCAGCAGGATCTGGCGGTCGGGCGGCTCACCGGGCAACACCCGCCGGAAGGCGTTGAGATTGGCCTGCTGCAGCAGGGCCGTGATCACCTCCTGGGCCTGGGCCGGTCGCTCCAGCTTCACCTTGGCGGTGGCCAGGGGCTGGCCGCTGGTCAGCACCACGTCGCCGCGGCGCAGGGCGATCAGGTTGGCCTCCAGCTCGTCCAGTTCGCGCGCACCGGCGGCTATCTTCTCGCCCAGCTGGGCGAGTTCCGCCTCGGTGCGGCGAATGTCGGCGTCGCGGCTCTTCACTTCTCCGCTGAGCCGGTCGCGCTCCGCCTCCAACCGGCTGCGCTCCTGCTGCAGCGGCGCCAGTTCCTGCCGCAGGGCCGTGGCCCGTCGCTCGGCCAGGGCAAGCTCCTGCTGCACCCGTCGCTGTCCTTCCTGGGCGCGGGCCACCTGGGTTTTACTCGACTGCAGGGCGACCTTGCTGGCCTCCAGATCCTTCTGGCTCGCCTGCAGCTGGCTCTGGCTCTTCTCAAGCTGGGAGCGACTGCCGGTCAGTTGCTCCCGGCTCTGCTTCAACCTGTCTTCCAGCTGGTCGAGTTCAAACAGGCCGGTGCGCAGCCGCTGGCTCACCAGCAGCATCAGCCCCAGTGAAACCGCGCTGATCAGGCTGCCCGTGAGCACGGTGATCACCACCGCCGTGTGCCGGGGCCGGAGGTTGAACAGGCTCAGACGCGCCTTGCCCACCCGGCTGCCCAGCCGGTCGCCCAGGGTGGAGAGCACGCCCCCCAGCACCAGCAACATCAGAATCAGTAGCCAGCCCGTCACGGGTTTCGGCGACTCGGCCCAGTATCCCCCCCTTAACTCACTTCTCAGCTGAGCAGTTCTCAGCTGAACCGCTTGGCCAGGGCGATCGGATCGAACACGGTGATCTTCTTGCGGTCGATCTGCAGCAGCCCTTCCTGGCGCAGATCCCCCAATAGCCGGGTGATGGTCACCCGCGTGGAACCGATCGCCTCGGCGATCGCCTGATGGGAGAGCCGCAGGTCGATGGTGATCCCCTCATTGCCGGGCACGCCGAAGTCGCGGCAGAGCACCAGCAGGAAACTCACCAGTCGCGAGCTCATGTCCCGGTGGGTGAGGGTTTCGATCATGGTCTCGGTCTGCAGGATGCGCGAAGAGAGGCCCTGGAGCAGCAGCAGCCCAACGCTGGCGTCCTGTTCGATCGCCTTGCGCACCGAGGTGGCCGGGGCTGTGATCAGCTCCACCCGGGTGAAGGCAATGGCGTGGTAGAAGCGGTCGGAGCGCTGGCCGGTGAGCAGGGAGAGCACGCCGAACAGGCTGTTTTCCCGCAGCAGGGCCACGGTGATCTCCTCGCCGCTCTCGTACACCCGGGAGAGCCTCACCGCACCGCGCCGTAGCAGATACACCCGCTCGGCAGGGTCGCCGGGGAAGAAGATCGTCTTGCCCCGCTCCACCGTCTCCGCACTGCTGCCGCTGAGGCCGCGGATCACCTCCAGCAAGGTCTGGCTGCCCTGGCTGGCGGAGCCGATGCCCGTCACGGTGCCCGGTTCCCCGGAGCTGGGGGTGCTGGCTGTGCGGCTGAAGCCGCGCGTGGCGCCAACCATGGGAAAGGGCGGGCAGATGGGCGGACCCTAAGGATCGCCGCATCCCCTCCATGTAGCAATCCACACGGTTTCTGGCCTGCCTCCCGGCCGCAGGCCGCCAGGGGTTCGCCCTGGTACGGATGTATCCACCAGGGATGGTGTCCATCCGTTGTGATCGGGCCTGCGGCCGCTACATTCGGGATTGCCCCGTGCCTCACGCATGACCGCCAGTCTTCCCGCCGGCATCGGTGCAGCCAAGGCCGGCAGCGGCGCTGGGGGCGGCGGCCAGCGCGCCTTGCCTGGGCAGTGGCCGGCGGGCGCCACGGTGCCTCACCTGCGTCTGGTTCCCCAGCCGGAGGGCATGCTCCAGATCCACACGGCGCCCTATCGGGGCAGTTTCGCCACCGTGCTCAGCCAGGCGCTGCGCACGGCCGGTCTGGGCAGCCGGGTGCTGGTGAGCCAGTTTCTCAAGGGCGGTGTCGACCAGGGACTCGCCGCCAGCCCCTGGCTGTGCGGCAGGCTGCGCTGGCTGCGTCCGGCGGTGCCGGCCTGTCTGGCCGAGCCCGCCGAGGAGCACTCCGGCGAGGTGCGGGAGGCGGTGGCCGAGGTGTGGCAGCACAGCCGCCAGGTATTGCTGGATGCCGCCGTGGACCTGCTGGTGCTCGATGAGCTGGGCCTGGCGATGGAGCTGGGGTATGTGGGCCGGGAGGAGGTGCTGGACGTGCTGGAGCGGCGCCCGGCCCAGATGGATGTCATCCTGACGGGGCCGGCCATGGGTCCCGAACTGATGGCGATGGCCGATCAGGTCACCCAGCTGCGCCGCGGGCTCTAGCTCCTACCCTCGATGCTCAAGAACGACCGCTGGATCAAGGAGCAGGCTGCCGCCGGCATGCTGGAGCCCTTCCAGCCCACCCTGGTCCGGCACTTGGAGCCGGAGTCGCGCAGCGGGCCCGTGCTCAGCTATGGCTGCTCCTCCTACGGCTACGACCTGCGGCTCTCCGCCCAGGAATTTCTGATCTTCCGCCACGTGCCGGGCACGGTAATGAACCCCAAGCGGTTCAATCCCGCCAACCTGGAGCCCGCTCCTCTCCATGAGGACGACGACGGCCAGTACTTCATCCTGCCGGCCCATTCCTACGGCCTGGGTGTGGCCCTGGAGAAGATGCGGGTGCCGGCCAACATCACGGTGATCTGCCTGGGCAAGAGCACCTATGCCCGCCTGGGCATCATCGTGAACACCACCCCCGCTGAGGCCAGCTGGGAGGGCCATCTCACCCTGGAATTCAGCAATTCCTCGGGCGCCGATTGCCGCATCTATGCCAACGAGGGCATCTGCCAGCTGCTGTTCTTCGAGGGTGATCCCTGCGACATCACCTACAAGGACCGGGCCGGCAAATACCAGCACCAGCCCGAGCGGGTAACGCTCGCGCGGGTGTAAGCCTTCGCCTGGCAGGAGCTAAGGCGCCAGCCGGGCCTTGTGCAGCCGGCTCTTCTCGTACCAGTCGGCGAACTGCGGTGTCCAGTTCTGCAGGTGCGGCCACATCAGGTCGCAGAGGGCGCGGATCTCCTGTTGGGCGTCGAGCTTGGCGCGCAGGTCGAGGAAGTGCAGGAAGGCCCGCAGGCTGAAGCTCACCACGAAGTGCTGGCGGTAGTCGAACGGCAGGATGCCGCGGGCGTGCTCCTCGGCGTAGCCGGCCGCGAGCAGGTCGCGGTAGCGCTCGGCGGCGGCGCGGCAGAGATCGAGATCAATCGCCCGTTGTTCGATCGAGTAGTGATACTTCTTGCCCTGGCGGTCGCTGTAGTCGCCCACGGGCCGCAGATAGAACACTTCTTCCAGCTCCAATTCACTTTGGGCGGCGCGGCAGATGCGCTCGCCCGTATACCGCATCGACTGCACATCAAAACTCACCCCCACCCGATGGGTGCGTGCCTGTTGCATCACCGAATGGGGAAACCAGCCCACGTTGAGCACGATCTGGGCGTGCTCCAGTGGGCCGTAGTGGCCGCGCTCGCCGGCCAGCAGGCGCTTCACGCAGATCTCACCGGCGCGCTGCTCATCCGGCCAGTCGGCCCGGTCGGCCGCCACGAAGCCCTCGCTGTAGTCCTGGTGCATCGCGGCGTAGACGCACTGCTGGGGATTCGGCGTGGCGCTGAGGCAATCAACCTGAAAACGGGGATCCATCGCGGGCGAAGCAGGCAGGAGGGCTAGCGGGCGGCAGGCAGGTGTGGGGCAGGCAGGGGAGCTGGCTGGCGACTGCTGAAGCTAGGGGAGGCAGAGATGGGAGCGCCCTGGGGGGCGAACCCAGCCCGCTCAGCCGTGGCTGCGCGGTCCGGCCTGGCTTGCCGCCAGGCCCGCCTCTCCGGGGGGCTGGGCGGCCAGGCTGCTGGTGGCGCCCACTCCCGCCAGCACCGGCAGCGGCTGGTCCTCGATCAGGGCCGTGGCCAGGCCGTCGAGCTCCGCCCGGTTGCGCGCGCCGATCGAGCGACCCACGTCAACCCCTTGGCCGTTGAACAGCTCGAGATGGGGGATGCCGTTCACCGCGTAGCGGTCGATCTCCGGCTGCCAGCGGGGGTTGTCCACGTTCAGCAGTACCACATTCAGCCGCTCGCGCTGGCGGCTTTCCACGGCCTCCAGGGCCGGGGCCATGCTGCGGCAGGCCTCACACCAGTCGGCGTAGAACTCCACGATCGTGGGCCGGCCACTGGCCAGGGCCACCCCCAGCTCCGGGGAGCGCCGGGCCAGGGCCTCCAGGGGCGCCTGGGGCTGCAGGCCGCCGCGCAGCCACAGCACCGCCCCCGCCAGCAGGGCGGCGAGGGTGAGCAAGATGAGGCGCTCGCGGGGGCCGGGACCAGCCTCAGGGGCGGGGCTGTTCATGGTCATTCAGGGCTGGATGCCCCAGGCTGAGGGCACTGGGCTGGCAGCACTCTGGCAGTGTTCCGCCCTCAACCCACCACCCCTTTCTCTTCCCTCCGCCCGCTGTCCCCGTGAAGCGCCGACTCACCCTCCATTTCCCGCGGGAAGCGGTGCACCAGCCGATCACCTACCGGCTGGCGGTGGACTTCGACATCGCCGCCAAGATCCTGCGGGCCCAGATCGCCCCGAACCAGAGCGGCACCATGGTGGTGGAGCTCTCCGGCGATATCGATGAGCTCGATGCCGCCGAGAGCTGGCTGGAGAGCCAGGGTCTGGCGCTCAACCGGGCGCCCGGACAGATCGCCATCGACCGGGAGCGCTGCGTCGATTGCGGGATCTGCACGAGCGTCTGCCCCAGTGGCGCCCTGAGCTGTGCGGCTCCCGCTTGGCAACTCAGCTTTGCTGCGCAACGCTGTCTGGTGTGTGAGCAATGCATTCCCAGCTGCCCCTTCTCCGCCATCTCCCTCGTGCTTGATCCCGGTGGTGTCTCCGGCCCCTGAGTTCCCCCTGTGTCTGTGATCAAGTCCCTGCTGCGACTGGTCGTGCTGCCGCTGCGGGCGCCGCTGCTGCTGCTGCTGCTGGCGGTGGCCGTCTACGAGGGCATCCACTGGGAAGGGGCCGCCGCCCAGCTGTCCCTGGCCTGGGTGCTGGAGTGTCTGCAGGCGGTGGTGGTGGTGCTGGTCTGCACCATGCCCGACCTGCTCCTCCAGCAGGTGTCCAGTGCGATGGCGGCCAGCCGGGTGGTGAGCCTGGTGGTCACCCTGTTGCTGGTCACCGTGGGCGGGCTGTATCTGCTCCACCTGCGGGTGCTGGCCAACGTGCTGATCCTGGCCGCGGCCGTCCTGCTGGCCCGGCTCGATCTGGCCCGGATCCGGGTGGCGCCCCATCCGCTGGTGCTCTCCACTTCGCTCACCACCCTCGTGCTGGCTGGTGCCGCCCTGGGCCGCTGGATCGTGCGCTGAGGACTCAGCCCTCCGGCCCACAGGCGGGCGGACGGGGGGCCGCCATGCTCCAGAGGTTGCCCAGCACCTTCTTCACGTAGAGGCGGGTTTCCGGGTAAGGGATCGCCTCCACCCACACCTCGGGCTGCTCGTTGAGGCGCGGATCGATCCAGCCCGCCACGGCCCCTGGGCCGGCATTGTAGCTCGCCACCGCCGGCACCGGGCTGCCCTGCCACTG
The DNA here is from genome assembly GCA_040399225.1 of Prochlorococcaceae cyanobacterium. Classification (GTDB taxonomy): domain Bacteria; phylum Cyanobacteriota; class Cyanobacteriia; order PCC-6307; family Cyanobiaceae; genus NIES-981. Next base: position 14,879 of record JBBASN010000023.1, read on the forward strand.
GCTGAGCATCTGCTTCAGATAGCGCGCCCCCAGCTCGGCGTTGCGCCCGGGTTGCTCCAGCTCGGCAGCGGGCACTGCGGTGCCGGCCACTTCGGCGGCGGTGTCCGGCATCAGCTGCAGCAGCCCCACCGCGCCCACCGGTGAGCGCACGGTGGGGCTGAAGCGCGATTCCTGCTTGGCGATCGCCGCCAGCAGGGGCGCTGACAGCCCGGCCCGGCCGGCGGCCTGGTCCAGTTCCCTGGCGTAGGCCGGAGTGTGCAGCTCCCGCTCCAGGTCGCCGGCCAGCTGGCACTGCCCCGCTGGCAGCCGCAGGCTGGCCTGCTCCAGTTGGCCCAGCCCCAGCCAGTGGTCGCCCACGGCCCTGCGCAGCCGTCCCTCCACGGCCAGCTGGGAGGGCTCCGTTGGACTCACCCCCTTGGTGTGGATGCGCCACTGCTCCCAGGCCTCCAGCGGCTGGCCGAGGCGCCAGAGGCGATCGATTTGGCTTACCCCGCTGTTCAGGGGGGTCCACTGCGCCTGCGGCAGGGGGGTGTCGCCGTCGCCGCGCAAGTTGAGGCTGCCCTCACCCAACCGGTCGGCGGCCCGCCAGCCGTAATAGCCGCCGGGGTGGCGTTGCAGCAGCTCCTGCCAGGTCTGCCTGGCCTGTTGCCGCCGGCCCAGTTGCCACTCCGCCAGACCCTGCCAGAACCAGCGCCGCGCCTCCAGCGGGGCGGGCAGCTGCCCGGCCAGCGCCGGTTCGCTCAGCAGTTGCAGGCTGGCGCTCCAGTTGCCCTCCAGGGCCAGTGCCCGGGCCCGCTGCCATTGCAGCTCCCAGCTGGCCGGGTCAGCGGGCCAGCGGCGCAGCACGGTCAGGGTGGTGTCCCGGCTCTTGCTCTCCCGCGCCAGGCGCGCCTGCACCGCTGCGCTGTTCTGCAGCGCGGCGGGCAACTGCCTGAGTGCCTCCAGGCTGGTGGCGCTTGTTCCCTCGCTGAGCAGCCGCACCGCCTCCACGGCGCTGGGGCTGCTGGGGGCCTGGCGGGCGATGGCCAGCAGGCGGGCTTCAGCGGCGGCCTCCTGCTCGGGGTCGCGCAGCAGCGCCCGGGCCAGGGCCAGCTGGGTGTCTGGGCTGGCCGGGCGGTTGCCCAGGCACTGCAGGGCCGGCTCCACCAGGCCGAGCTGGGCCAGGCCGGCGGCCAGCTGCTCGCGCTCGCCATCCTGGAGTGGCGGTTGCCTGGCGCCGCAGCGCTCGCGCAGGGCCGCGGCAGCCCCGGGCCAGCGGGGGCCCCAGCGGGCCAGATGCAGGGCCCCGGCGCTGCCCTGCTCCTGGGCTGCGGCCAGGGCTGCCGGGTGGGCCGGGAAGCGCTCCAGCAGTTGCTGGCGAAGGTCGGGCTGATCCCGGCCCAGCGCGTAGAGGGCATCGGCGCTGGCGGGATCGCTCGGGAAGCGGTTCAGCAGTTCAGCCCACAGGCGCTTGGCGCCATCGCTGTCCCCCAGGGAGCGGGTGGCCTCGGCCTGGCGTTTCAGCACCAGGGCCGCCAGGGGATCGTTGCCCCAGCCCTGGTTCTTCAGCCAGTCCAGCTGCCGCCGGGGATCGCCTACCTCCGGACTGCCCCGGTCGCGGCTGAGCAGCAGGGCGGCCTCCCGACGGCGCTGCGGGTCGGGATCCAGGCGCCGGATGCGCCGCAGCTCGCCGGCCTCCAGCCGGGGGGTGAGGGGCGGCCTCAGTTGCAGAAGCTGGCCACCCAGGAGCAGCAGGCCGCCGCTGCCCAGGCAGGTGACAGCCAGAAGAAGGGGGAGGCGACGCAAGGGGACAGGCCGGGGCAGTTGCGGGCATTCTGGGGACCACCCCCTGCGGCGCTCCCGGTGCGTTGGCCCCTCCTGCCCCCGCCAGCCACCGGCCTGCCGGGGAGCCGCCAGCGCCAGCGGGCGCTCCAGCTGCTGGCGCTGGCCGGGCTCACCTGGCTGTTGCGTCCGTGGCTGCCGTTCCAGCTGTTGCCAGGCTGGGTGGTGGGCGCCCTGGTGTTCTGGGCCCTGCTGGAGCTGTTGCGCTGGACCTGGCGCCCCCAGCGCTGGCGCTGAAATCGGCGAGTTTTCTGGAACTGCCCGTCGAGCGCCCTTGTGATCGCGCGTAATCTTGGGGCCTCCCAGGGACTGTTCATGGCTGCGCCGCACTCCGGGCTGGACTGCCATCCCGTCGGCCAACCCCTCGGGGATCGGGTGGCCGGCTTCGGAACCGATGGCATCCGGGGTGCCGTGGGCAGCCAGGTCACCCCGGCCCTGGCCCTGCAGGTGGGCTACTGGTGTGGGGTGGTGCTGCCTGCTGAGGGCCCCGTGCTGATCGGCATGGACAGCCGCAGCAGTGGGCCGATGCTGGTGGCGGCGCTCACCGCCGGTCTCACCGCCGCTGGCCGGGAGGTGTGGCAGCTGGGGATCTGCCCCACCCCCGCCGTGCCCGGGGCGATCCGCCGCTGCGGGGCCGCCGGTGGCCTGATGGTGTCAGCCAGTCACAACCCCCCCGGGGACAACGGCATCAAGGTGTTCGGCCCCTCCGGCGCCAAGCTGGCCCCGGACCAGCAGCAGGCCATCGAAGCCGGCCTGGCCGGCAGGGCCAGCGCACCGGCCTTCGACGGCCATGGCGCCGCCCTCGACCGCGGCGACCTGCTCCATGAGTACCGCCGCAGCCTGATCGACAGCGTCGAGGGGCGACGCCTCGATGGTTGCAGCGTGGTGCTCGATCTCTGCCATGGCTCCGCCACCGCCTGTGGCGAGGCCGTGTTCCGGGCCCTCGGTGCGGACGTCACCGTGCTGCATGGCCATGCCGATGGCCGCCGGATCAACGTGGATTGCGGCAGCACCCACCTGGAAGCCCTGCGCCAGGCGGTGCTGGAGCGAGGTGCGGCGATGGGCTTCGCCTTCGACGGCGATGCTGATCGGATGCTCGCCGTCGATGGTCGCGGCCGCTGCGTGGACGGTGACCAGATTCTCTACCTCTGGGGCTCGGCCCTGCTCGAGGCCTGCAGCCTGCCGCAGGCGCGGATCGTGGCCACGGTGATGTCCAACCTGGGCTTCGAGCGCGCCTGGCAGGCCCGTGGCGGTCTGCTGGAGCGCACGGCGGTGGGGGATCAGTACGTGCACCGGGCGATGGAGGAGTTCGGCGCCGGTCTGGGTGGTGAGCAGTCCGGCCACATCCTCTCGGCCCGCCACGGCATGAGCGGAGACGGCCTTCTCTCGGCACTGCAAGTGGCCACGCTGCTCCATGCCCAGGGCCAGACCCTGGCCGACTGGCTGGATGGCAGCTTCCGTCCCTACCCCCAGACCCTGGTGAACGTGCGCGTGGTGGACCGGGGGCGCCGCCAGCAGTGGCAGCAGTGCGACCCGTTGCGCCGGGCCGTGGAGCAGGCGGAAACCGAGATGGCTGGCCAGGGCAGGGTGCTGGTGCGGGCCAGTGGCACCGAGCCCCTGCTGCGGGTGATGGTGGAGGCGGCCGATGATGCTGTGGTGCAGCACTGGGCCAGGGAGCTGGCGGCCACGGCCGACTGTCACCTTAACGCCGCCTGACTGTCCCACCTGATTTCAGAGACAGCTGCGGGCCAGCAGCAGGGCACCATCGCAGCCGTCGCCAGCGGGGGTGGCCAGATGGGCAGTGGGCAACAGCGCGGCCAGCTGTCGCTCCAGCTGCTGGCGCAGCGGTGCCAGATGCTCCAGGGCTCCGCCCTGGGCCCACACCGGCGGGGCGCTGAGCTGCAGGGCGGCGCTGATCGCCACGGCCATCTCCGCCAGGGCCCGGCCGTTGCGCGTCACGATGGCCTGGGCCGTGGCATCCCCCTCGGCGGCCGCTGCGGCCACCACCGGCGCCAGCCTGGCGAATCCGGCCGCACCGAAGCCGCTGCCCACCACCAGCGCCTTGATGGCCGCCGCCGCGTCGGCTTGCTGCTCCCTCACCCCCAGGGCCCGCCAGAGAGCCGGGCGCAGGGGTGAATCGGCACGGCGGCCATCGGCCATGGCCAGGCTGGCGCTGAGGCCATCCCGGCCGATGTCCATGGCCGAACCGGCCCCATCCAGCAGCCAGCCCCAGCCGGCACAGCGATGTTCGGCCCCCTGGCGGTTGCGCCCCAAGGCGATCGTGCCGGTGCCGCTGATCAGCAGCACGCCCTCGGTGCTGCGGTCGCCCATGGCGCCCAGCAGGGCCGTGCGCTCATCCCCGGTCACCCGCAGCCGCTCGGCGGACAGCTCCAGGGCGGCGCAGGCCAGCCGCTGGCCCTGGGCCTGCACCCCACTGCCCTGCTCGATGCCGCTGGCCCCCACGGCCGCCGCCACCAGTCTGGAGGGGCCAGGCAAAAGCCCCTGGGCGGCGGCCAGGCTCCGCCGCAGGGCCTGGTCGAAGGCCTGCTCGCCGCCGGGGCTGGCCAGGTGGCGCACCCCTGGGCCATCGGCCTCGGCCAGCACCTGGCCCGTACCGGCGTCGGCCAGGCGGCAGGTGGTGTGGGTCTGGCCGGCGTCGAAGCCGGCGATCACGGGGGGCACGGCTTCTCTCAGGCGCGCCTGGGGGCTGCGGCCAGCGTGGCCAGGCAGAACCAGCCGATCAGCTGCACCTCCGGCCGGAAGAAGATCGTGTCCGTGAGGCCCTGCACCCCCAGGGCGGCGATCACCGCCAGCACCCCCATGGCCGGCAGGGCCCAGGGCCCATCGCCGCGCCCCAGCCCCAGCCCCTCACGCAGGCTGGCCAGCACCAGACCCACACCGGCCACCAGGCCGGGAATGCCCGCCTCCACCGTGAGCTCCAAGGGGATGGAATAGGCGCTCAGGGCATTGAAGCGGGGCTGCTGGTAGAGGGGGTAGATCAGGTTGAAGGCATCGTTGCCCGGGCCGATGCCCAGCCAGGGGCGGGCCTGGATCATGTCCAGCACAGCCAGCCACACGTTGATGCGGAAGTTGTTGGAGCTGTCGCCCCGTCCGGCCACCAGGCTCAGCACCCGCACCCGCAGCGGTTCCACCTGCCACACCAGCACCGCCAGCAGGGCAGCGCCGCCCAGCAGCACCACCAGCGGGATCACCTTCCGCCACAGGGGCGGCCAGCGGCGGGTGACGCGCAGGGCCAGCAGGACGGCGAGCACGGCCGCCGCCGCCACCATCCCCATCCAGGCGCCCCGGCTGTAGGTGAGCACCAGGGCCGATGCGCCCAGTACCAGGCTGGTGGCCGCGAACAGCCGGGGCAGGGGCCGCCGCCAACGCAGCAGCACCACCACGGCCAGGGGCAGGACCGGCAGCAGGTAGCCCGCCAGCAGGTTGGGGTTCTCGAGGGTGCTGTAGATGCGCACCGTGCCCTTGGCCACGGAATTGGGGTCCACCCAGCGGGCCAGGGCATCCGTGTCCTGATAGAGCTGGCGCAGCCCGATCACCGAGGTGAGCAGGGAGCCGGCCAGCAGCGACGCCACGATCCGGTCCCACCAGCGGGGCGCGGCGCGCAGCAGCTCGTGCATCAGGGCGTACACCGAGAGATAGCTGGCCAACTTCAGCAGGCCCTTGAGGGCGGCGCTGGGGACCGGTGAAAACCCCGTGGCCAGCAGCGCGATCGCCAGGATGGCCAGAATCCAGCCGTTGATGCCGGAGATGGCTCCGGCCGGCCGGCGCAGCGCCAGCAGCAGCCAGAGCAGGCCGCAGGCCAGGATCAACAGGCTCAGCCCCGAGCGGGTCACCACCGCCAGGCCCGCCATCAGGGCGCAGAGCACCACGCCGCTGATGGTGAGCAGATGGCTGCTGAGGGGGCCGGCTGGCGCTGCAGCCAGCAGACCCTGCCAGCGGAGCAAGAAGGGGGGGGAGGAGGAGATGGCTGAATCGCCCACGGATGGCCTGGCTGGCTTCAGCCGGGATTATCGGTGGCCCCGAGCCGTTCCTCCAGCAGCGCCAGGGGCGGCGGCGGCAGGGCATTGCGCCGGTAGAGCACCCGGAACACCGGCAGACCCTTGTCGAGCACGTACGTTTCCCGTTCCGTCGGCACGGGCAGGGGGTTGCTGGAGCGCCAGGGGCGTTCGTCCTCCGGCGGGCGACCAAAGCAGCCACTGGCCTCCACCAGCGCCACCATCGGCTCGATCACCGCCAGCACGTCGCTCTGCAGGAACAGCTCCCGCCCGGTGGCCAGGGCGGCGGCCAGGGTCAGCAGCAGCTGGGGTTGCAGCACCCGGCGCTTGTGGTGCTTCGTCTTGAACCAGGGATCGGGAAACTGAATTGACACCCGCTCCAGCTGGCCGGCGGGGAGCTGGCCCAGCCACTGCTCCAGGCTCACGTTGGCGTTGCAGAACAGGTAGCTGAGATGCTCCAGCCCCAGGGCCTGGCGGTCGGCCTCGGCCGCGGCCACCAGGGCCCGGCGGATCTCCACGCCCAGGTAGTTGCGCTGGGGTTCGGCCTGGGCCAGCGCCAGCAGGAAGCGGCCGCGGGCGCAGCCGATATCCAGGTGAATCGGCCGATCCGGCTGGGCGAACAGCGCCTCGGGCTGCGGCAGCTGCAGGGGCTGCTGGAAGAAGCGGCTGAGCGGATTGACGTGCTGGCGCACCATCAGGCCGGATCGGGCTGGTCGCGGGGCACCACGAAGGCCCAGCTGGCCGTGTAGCCATGCAGGTGGGTGGCGCCGGCCACCGGACCCACCTCGCCGTTGCAGAAGGCACCCGCCAGCGGCAGATCGCCGAACAGGTCCCGGCACACGCCCACATCCCCGTCGGCATGGCCATAGAGGCCGCTGCCCCGGCCCAGGCAGGCGAACAGGAGGCCCGCGAGGGGGGCCGGTCGCTCCTGCTGCTGGCGTTGCAGCAACTGGCGCAGCTCCTGGGTGGAGGTGGCGCCATCCCGCAGCTGGAACTGCACCTGCTGGCCCACGCGCATCCGCTCAGCCACGGCCACGGCCCCGTTGCGGGGATCGACCCCCACCAGGTTGCGCACCAGGAACGCCGAAGCCTGCTCAGCCTGGCCCGGCTCCAGGCTGAAGCTGTCGCGGCCCACCCCAAGGAACAGGGAGTTCTTCACCAGTTCCCTCTCCTGGGGGGAGAGGTCGGTGAGGATTGCCTGTAGGGCCGCCACAGGGGACTGGCGCTGGTTGCCGACGCTCACCTCCAGCACCACATTGCGCTGGGCCTGCTCCACCTCGAACACCGGACCGATCGGCCGGCAGCCCTGGGCCACCACCGGATCCAGCCCCCAGGCCCCGTCGATCAGGCAGCCCACGGCGCCACCGCACACCTCCTGGTCGAACAGTAGGGAGTGGTGTGGGGCGCTGTGGGGACAGGCGATGCCCCCCAGCTTCACCGCTGCCGGGCAGGCGTAGTCCAACCCCGCCATCAGGTCGTTGATGCCCTCGCAGCCCGGATCGATCAGCAGCAGCATCGAATGCGCGCTGCTCTCGGCCGTGGCGCCCACCAGCGCCCGCCAGGGATCAGCTGGCCCATCGAGATCCGGCCAAGTGCCGGGCGGGATCGCGAAGGGCTGGATCCGGGCGCCGGGCAGGCGCAGCAGCGCCACACTCAGGGCTGGCTGCTGCTCCAGTTCCCGGGCCGGCTGCTGCGGTGCGGTGCCGATCACGCCGCCGGCCACACAGCCCAGCCAGTGGCTGGCCTGGAGCCGCTGGCGCAACAGGGGCAGCAGGCGGGGCAGGTCGCTGGCGAAGCTGGCCGACACGAACACCAGGGCCAGATCGGCCGTCTCCGCGCCGTCCAGCTGGCGGTGGACGGCGTCCACACAGGCCTCCAGCGAGGGCTCGCTGGCCAGGGCCGTGCGGCACCAGGCCTGGGGAGAGCTGGCGGGACGCCTGAGCCAGTCGGGCAGGGGAAATGCAGCCATGGCCTGGACCCTATCGCCTGCGGTGGCGTGCGGATAATGGCGACTTCCCGTACCCCCAGCCGTGCCGGACTCGCTCTATCGATCCCTGGTGTGGATCGCCCTGCACGTTGCGGTGTTGTTCAGCGTGGGCGTGCCCCTGGTGCTGCTGGTGTGGGCGGCGCTGAAACGGGAGGCGGCCCTGCTGCGCCTGCTCGCGATCTACTGGAAGGTGGCCAGCCTGCTGCTGATCGCCGATCTGCTGCTCAGCGACCGGCGGCCGATCGGCTTCGTGCTGCTGGTGCTGGCGCCCCTGCTGGTGCTGGTGAGCCTGTGGTTCTGGGTGGATCTCAACGAGGAACTGGCCGACCTGCCGCCCTGGCGTCCGCTGCCCCTCACGTTGCGCATCTGGCGCTGGGGGGTGAGCTTCTGGGCGGTGATCGGCGCCGCCCTCGCCGCCACAGCCCTGGCGTGCATGGACGTTGCCCGCATGGACAGCCCCCGCTGCGCGGTGTGGCTGCAGCCGCCGTCTGCGCTGCACCAGCGCCTGGAGACGGTGTTCGACTTCGTGTTCGGGGGCCAGTGGACGCCTGGGGTGGCCGCCTTCATCGGCTATGTGGGCCTGCTGGCCTACGTGGTTGGCCTGGTCCAGTGGCTGCTGGTGCGCCTGCCCAAGCTCGGCCGGGTGGCCGGGGAGTTCTGAACGATGGCGTCCGCCAACGATCTGCTCAGCGGGCTGGAGGCCATCAGCCGTGGCCGCCCCGACCGGGTGCTGCGCCTGCGCGGTGAGCTGGTTGCGGCGGGTTCCGCCGCGGAGCCCTACGAACTGCTGATTTTCCGGGGGTTCTCGAGCAGCACCACCCATCCCACCGCCTTTGATCCCGATCAGCCCCTCCTGCCTGAGGGGGTTGAGTTGGGAAGGGCCGAGTTGCTGGCTGGCCCGCTTAACCCCTCGGCCGAGCAGGTGCTGGCCGCGGGCAGCGATCCGCAGGTCTATCTGCAGCCCTCAGCCTGGCTCTGAGGGTGCCTGGGCCGTTCCTGGAGATCCAGCCAGATAGCACCGCCATTGGGGGCAGATCAGCTCGATCGACTGGCGCTCGCCGGGAAGCTGGGCGGCGCTGGCCAGTTCGAAATCGGCGAAGTCGAACCCCGGGGCCACCGTGCAGCTCATCAGGCTCCAGGTGCTCTCAGGGGCCGGCGTGGCGGCGAACCAGTGACCCGCCGGCACCACATGCTGGGGACGCTCACCGGCCTCCAGATCCAGCCCCAACCGGATCATCCCTGCTCTGCCGGCGGGGCTGATCGCATACAGCAGCAGGCTGCCTCCGCCATGGTGGTGCCAGGCCTCATCGGAGCGGATCCGATGCCAGCACGACCATTCCCCCTCCCGCAGCAGGTAGTGAATGGCGGTGCTGGCCGCTCGCTCCCCCCAGGGGGTCTGCACCAGTAGGCCAGCGCGGTAGGTCTCGCGGAAGTGGCCGCCTTCCGGATGGGGCAGCAGCTGCAGTTGCCGAATCAGTTCAGTGGCGCACACGGGCTGGGCCATGGGCTGAGCGGGAAGGGAAGGGGCGGCGTTTGCTGGGGCTGATCAAGCGTCCAGCACCGCCACGCAGCGACCGCAGAGGCTGGGGTGGCTGAGGTGCTGGCCGATGTCGGTGGCGTAGTGCCAGCAGCGCTCGCATTTCTGGCCGGCGGCCCGGGCTACCCGCACGGTCACCCCAGCTGCACTGGCCTCGGCCAGCACGGCCTCCGGGGGCTCACCGCCGATGCGCAGGGCCGACACCAGCAGCCAGTCGGTGAGGTTGTCAACGCCGGGATGGGGCGATCCGGCCAGCCAGGCCAGGGCCAGGGCCAGCGCTGCTGAGTGGTCGTTGTCCGCCAGGGCGATCTGCACCTGGGCCTCCAGGGACGGGCCGATTCCCAGGTCAGGTTCCGCGCTGCCCTTGCCGCCCTGCTTGCGGCAGTTCTCCAGCTGGCGGTTCACCAGGGCCCGCAGATCCAGGATGGTGGCCATCGGTGGCTCCAGCTCCGGGCGGCGCCAGGTGTCGGGCGCGCTGGGCCAGCCCCGCTCAAACACCGACGGCTCAGCCACCGGGTAGGGCAGGTTCTGCCAGATGTCCTCGGCCATGTGGCAGAGCACCGGCGCAATCAGGCCGGCCAGCCGCTCAACCACCAGGCTGAGCACCGTCTGGCAGCTGCGGCGCCGGAAGTCGCCGGCGCCGCTCACGTAGAGGCGGTCCTTGGCGATGTCGAGGTACACGTTGGAGAGATCCACCACGCAGAAGTTCTGCAGGGCCTGGAAGAAGCGGTAGAACTCGAAGCGCTCAAAGTCACCCGTCACGGCATCGATCAGGGCTGCTGTGCGCTGCAGCATCCACTGGTCCAGGAGCGGCAGGTCGGAGTACGGAACCGCATGGCCGCCTTCGGCCTGGGGGCGCGGGTCGAAGTCGTGCAGGTTGCCGAGCAGGTAGCGGGCTGTGTTGCGCACCTTGCGGTACACATCCGCCAGCTGTTTCACGATCCCCGGCCCCAGGGGCACATCGGCGGAGTAGTCCACCGAGCTCACCCACAGGCGCAGCACATCGGCGCCGTAGGCGGGAGCCTGCTTCTCGTTCTTGCCGCCCTCCACGAGCACCGCCGGATCCACCACGTTGCCCAGCGATTTGCTCATCTTGCGGCCCTTCTCATCGAGGGTGAAGCCGTGGGTGAGCACCCGTTTGTAGGGGGCGTGGCCGTTCACGGCCACCGAGGTGAGCAAGCTGCTCTGGAACCAGCCGCGGTGCTGGTCGCTGCCTTCGAGGTAGAGGTCTGCGGGGTAGTGCAGTTCGGGCGCACGGCTCTCGCCGCCCGCCAGTCCGCCCAGCACGCCAGCCCACGAGGAGCCGGAGTCGAACCACACGTCCATCGTGTCGGTGCCCTTGCGCCATTGGCCGGCCTCGGCGGCATAGGGCTCGGGCAGCAGGCCGGCCTCGTCGCGCTGCCACCACACGTCGCCGCCGTGCTCGGCGATCAGCCCCTGGATGTGGCTCAGGGTGGTCTCGTTGAGCAGCACCTCGCCGGTGTCGCGGTGGTAAAAAACAGGAATCGGCACGCCCCAGGTGCGCTGGCGGCTAATGCACCAGTCGCCCCGCTCGCTCACCATCGCCTCGATCCGGTTGCGGCCGCTGGCCGGTATCCACTCCACCTGGGCGATCGCCTCAAGTGCAACGCTGCGGAAACCCTCCACGGAGGCAAACCACTGCTCGGTGGCCCGGAAGATCGTGGGTTTCTTGGTGCGCCAATCGTAAGGGTAGCGGTGTTCGTAGGGCTCCTGCTTGAGCAGGGCGCCGGCGGCCTCAAGGGCCTCGATGATCGTGGGGTTGGCGTCCTTGAGCACGTTGGTGCCGGCGAAGGGGCCGGCTTCGGCGGTGAGGGTGCCCGCCTCATCCACCGGGCAGAGCACCGGCAGCCCGTATTTCTTACCTGTGTTGAAGTCGTCCACACCATGACCGGGGGCGGTGTGCACCAGGCCCGTACCGGTTTCGGTGGTGATGTAATCGCCTCCGAGCACCACCTGGCCGCGGCGCTCCAGCAGCGGATGGCGGTACACGATCCCCTCCAGCTCCTCTCCCTTCAGCGTGAGCAGGGGCTTCAGTCCCAGGCCGAGGGTCTGCTTCAAGCCCTCCACCAGCTCGCTGGCCACCAGCAGATGGTTGGAGAGACTGTCGCCCCCGTTCACCTCGCAGATGCTGTAGTCGAGCCGGCCATTCACCGACACGGCCAGGTTGGCGGGCAGGGTCCAGGGAGTGGTGGTCCATACCGCCACCGAAAGGGTGATCGGCCGGCTGGTGGTGTTCATCTGGCCGCTGTCCTCAGCTTCGATGCCAACCGCCTTGAGAGCGGCAGCCAGCGCAGTGGGCACGGCTTCCACGGGGAAAGCCACGTACACACTCGGGGAGGTGTGGCCGTCGGGGTACTCGAGCTCGGCCTCGGCCAGGGCGGTGCGGGAGCTGGGGCTCCAGTGCACCGGCTTGAGGC
>JBBASN010000024.1:0-20739 GCA_040399225.1 Prochlorococcaceae cyanobacterium
TCACGCCGCCGCTGCGCTTGTTGGGCACGTGGGGGATGTCGGTGCCGGTGTGCCACAGCACCGAGTTGATCGCCGATTTGCGCGAGCTGCCCGTGCCCACCACGTCGCCCACGTAGGCCACCGGGTAGCCCTTGGTTTTCAGCTCAGCGATCAGCTCCAGGCCGCCGGGCATGCGGGTTTCCAGCATCGCCTGGGCGTGCAGGGGGATGTCGGGCCGGGTGGTGGCGTGGGTGGCGGGGGAGAGGTCGTCGGTGTTGGTCTCACCCTCCACCTTGAACACCGTGACGGTGATTGCGGCCGGCAGCTCGGGCTTGGCGGTGAACCACTCGCCAGCGGCCCAGCTGTCGACGACTCGCTTGGCGTAGCTGTTCCTGTCCGCCAGCTCGAGCACGTCGTTGTAGGCGTCGTAGACGAGCAGGGTTTTGCTCAGCCCTTCGGCGGCGGCCTCGGCGATGGCCGGATCGCTGCTGGAGAGCAGTTCGATCAGGGCGCCCACGTTGTAGCCGCCGATCATCGTGGCCAGCAGCTGCACCGCCTGCACCGGGCTCACCAGGGGGGAAGATTCTTCGCCCTTGGCCACCGCCAGCAGCCAGCTGGCCTTGACGTAGGCGGCCTCATCCACCCCAGGGGGGATGCGCTCGCAGAGCAGATGCAATAGGAAGGCTTCCTCGCCGGCGTGGGGTGCGGCCAGCAGTTCGGTGAGGGCGGCGGCCTCGTCGGCACTGAGCGGCAGGGCCGGCACCGCCAGCGCCTCGCGCCCTGCGGCGGCGGCGCGGTAGTCGGCAAGGAACGTGCTGGCGGCCATCGCAATCCATACAGGCTGCCCCCCATTGTTCTTCTCCGCGGGGCCGGTCGGTGGTGACAATGGCTGCCGTTGGACCGCTCACTAGGCTGAATTCCTTCCACGCGGCACCCCCAGGCAGCCCGATTCCCATGCACGCCACCACCAGCGATCTCCATGTGGTGGAAACCAGGCCCCTGGTGCCGCCGGCGGTGCTGCACCGGGACCTGCCCCTCAGTGACCGGGCCGCCCGCACCGTGCAGCAGGCCCGCCAGGCGATCCAGGCGATCCTGCACGGCCGTGACCAGCGCCTGCTAGTGATCGTGGGCCCCTGTTCGGTGCACGACGTGGCCGCGGCCCAGGAGTACGCCGCCTTCATCGCCGAGGCCAGAGAGCGCCTCCGCGCCGAGCTGGAGGTGGTGATGCGGGTGTATTTCGAGAAGCCGCGCACCACCGTGGGCTGGAAGGGGCTGATCAACGACCCCCACCTCGATGGCAGCTACGACATCAACACCGGCCTGCGCCGCGCCCGGGGGCTGCTGGTGCACGTGGCCGAGATGGGGCTGCCCGCCGCCACGGAGCTGCTCGATCCGGTGGTGCCCCAGTACATCGCCGACCTGATCAGCTGGACCGCCATCGGCGCCCGCACCACCGAGAGCCAGACCCACCGGGAGATGGCCTCGGGCCTGTCGATGCCGATCGGCTTCAAGAACGGCACCGACGGCAGTGTGGGCACCGCCATCAACGCGGTGGAGGCGGCGTCCCGCCCCCACCATTTCCTGGGCATCAACCGGGAGGGCTACGCCTCGATCATCACCACCACCGGCAATCCCGATGGCCATCTGGTGCTGCGGGGCGGCAAGCAGGGGAGCAACTACCACCTGGAGGCGATCGAACAGGCGGCCAGCGACCTGGCGGCGGCAGGGCTGCCCAGTCGGCTGATGGTGGACTGCAGCCACGGCAACTCCAACAAGGACTACCGGCGTCAGGCCGAGGTGGCGGACCAGGTGGCGGACCAGGTGGCAACCGGCTCGCGCCACGTGATGGGGGTGATGCTGGAGAGCCACCTGGTGGCCGGCAACCAGAAGATCAGCGCCGACCTCAGCCAGCTCACCTATGGCCAGAGCGTCACCGATGCCTGCATCGACACGGCCACCACGGCCGAGGTGCTCGAGGGCCTGGCGGCGGCGGTGCGCAGCAGCAGGGTTGCCCCGGTGACGGCCTGAATCACCGGAACAGCTTGATGCCACAAGGATTAGCACTCCAATTGCTCGAGTGCTTATTACCAAACGGCCATCATTGGGCTGCTATTGGCAGCAAACTGTTCCTGCTGAACAGCTTTCCGGGCTCGCCTCCATAGGGTTGCTTCAGTTCAGTCGGAGGTCGACCATGACCTATCTGTTGCAGTTCTGCGGGCTCTCGGATCCGTTGGAGTTGTTCTATCTGGAGCAGTGCAATCCCGAGCCGGGGAACGGTCCAGCCTTTGCTGGCTTCCGGCCCTTTCAGCTCGATGACCTGCTCGGTTGGGGCCAGCGCATCGGCCAGCAGCGCCACTGGGATCTGGAGGCCATCTATCGGGCCGTGATCGAGGCCTGGATGGAGCGGGCCGACCTGATCCGCCAGTGGCAGTTGCGCCTGAGGGAGGAGCCCGCCGAACGCCTGTTGGTGGCGGGCCTGGGCACCACCCACGACTGGGAACGGCGCTGCGAAACCCTGCTGCGGGCCTAGCCGAGCGCTGTGCACTGCTGCCACAGCCAGGCCACCCCCAGAGGCACGGTGAGGTTGTCAATGCCGGCCACGGCCAGCTGCTCCAGCAGGGTGGCGGCCGCGGCGATCGCCAGCAGCTGGGGCCAGGCGGGGCCGCCCGCTGCCAGGCTCAGGCCTGCCAGCACCCCCAGGCTGGCGAGGGCCATCGTGCCGGTGCCCAGCAGGGAGCGCTTCTGGTCCAGCACCCGCCAGCTGGCCGTGGGCCAGAGCGGACCCACCAACCCCGCCAGACCATCCCCCAGGGCCATCACCAGCACTCCGGCGGCCACGGTGGCCGGCTCAGTGGGCCAGAACTGCCAGAGCAGCAGGGTGATCGAAGCCCCATAGGCCACGGTGCCGTAACTGGCGCGGCCCACGTCCTCTACGGCTGGCAGCACCCGCAGCCGGTGGTTGAGGGCCGCCAGCAGGGTGATGGTGGCTGCTGCCGGGATGGCGATCCGGCGGTCGATGGCAAACACCCAGGCGATCAGCACCACGGCACCGCTGCCGATGTGCACCAGCTTGCGGCTCCATTCCCGCTGGCCCTCGCTATCCGAGCCGTTCCAGCGCCGCCGCACCGCCATGGCGGCAGCGGCCAGCAGGGCCAGCCAGGTGGCCACGGCGGTCACACCGATCAATTGCTCGCGCCAGTGGAGCGCTGTAGGCAGAGCTGGGGTCAGGGGCCCGGCTCAGGCGGCTTGGTGCAGATTACTGAGCAGGCGCAGGCGCATGATCGCCTTGGCCTCCAGCTGGCGCACCCGCTCCCGGGACACATTGATCAGTCGGCCGATCTCAGCAAGGGTGAGGGGCTCGTGACCCTCGAGGCCGAAGCGCAGCTTGAGGATCGTCTGTTCCCGCTCGTTCAGCTGGGAGAGCCAGGAGCCGAGGTGCTCCTTCTGCAGCAGCCGGTCCATGCTGTCGAAGTGCTCACCGCTGGCGGGGTCGGCGATCAGTTCCCCCAGGGTGCTGCGGTCCTCGTCGCCGCGGGCATGGGCATCGAGGGAGGCGCAGGGGGCGCTCTGGGCCATCAGTTCCTCCAGCTCCTCGGGCCGCATGTCCAGGGCATGGGCCAGTTCCAGCCGGTTGGGCTGGCGGCCGAGGCGGTGGGAGAGCTCCCGGGTGACGCGCCGGATCTTGGAGAGCTTCTCGCTCACGTGAATCGGCAGGCGGATGGTGCGGGCGCTGTTGTCGATGGCCCGGGTCATGCCCTGGCGGATCCACCAGTAGGCATAGGTGGAGAACTTGTAGCCCATGGCCGGATCAAACTTGTCGACGGCGCGCTCCAGGCCGATCGCCCCCTCCTGCACCAGATCCAGCAGCTCCAGGCCCTGGTTCTGGTACTTCTTGGCCACACTCACCACCAGGCGCAGGTTGGCGGCCATCATCCGGTCGCGGGCCCGTTGGGCCATGCGCAGCTTGCGCCGTTGCTGGGGGGTAAGGCTGTCGGCCGGCAGCTCCTGCAGCTTCTTGCCGGCCTGCACGTGGTGGGCCAGCTCAATCTCCTCGGCGGGAGTGAGCAGGGGCACCCGGCCGATGGTACTGAGATACCAGCCGATGGAATCGCTGCCGAGGCGCCCAGAGCCCCGGTTGCCCGTGCGTGCTGCCGAAGCACTCCGGCTGGACGGAGGGGGTGCGGTGCTTGTTGACCTGGAGCGCGTTGTTGCTTCGCTGTGCGCGCTGCGGTTGAGATCGATGTGATTCAAACGCTCACGGAGGTCGATGCGATCGACGCCGTCAGCGGATTGCTCAGGCGTCCCCACACCCAGGCCTCCGTAATTAGATTTGGGCGGAATCTAGCACCGCGGTGGAATTTTGGTGTGTGCAATCCCGAAGATTTTCCGGATTGCGCACAACTGCTGAGTTCGCCAAATCGCGAATGCTGCCTGGATACAGAGTTCTGTGATCGTTGATGCTGTTGCGTTGCAATGGCTGCAGATCAGCTGTTTGCTGCCAGCAGCCCGCCGCGCCAGCGCTTCATCAACGCATCCTGGGCCAGTTGTCCGTCTTCCTCCTGCTGGCGCTGGTGGAACTGCCCTTCGCTGTCCATGTGCCAGGCGGCAGTGTCGTTGAGGTAGAGATCCAGCAGCTGCTCCACCTGGCTGCGGGCCTGGGGGCCCTCCACCGGGGCCACCGCCTCCACGCGGCGGTTGAGGTTGCGGGGCATCCAGTCGGCACTGCCAATGAAGGCCTCAGGTTCGCCGCCGTTGGCAAACCAGAACAGGCGGGAGTGCTCCAGGAAGCGGCCGATCACGCTCACCACGCTGATCTGATCGCTGATCCCGGGGAGCCCGGGCCTGAGGCTGCACATGCCGCGCACCACCAGTTCGATGCGCACCCCGGCCTGGGAGGCCTGGTAGAGCAGGGCGATGATCGGTGGGTCCACCAGGGAATTCATCTTTACGCGGATGTGGCCGCCGCGGCCGGCCAGGGAATGGCTGATTTCCCGGCAGATCAGCTCCTCCATGCCCCGGCGCAGGGTGACCGGCGCCACCAGCAGGCGGCGGAAGCTCTGCTGTTTGGAAAAGCCGGTGAGGTAATTGAACAGTTCCACTAGGTCGGCCCCGTACTCCGGCCGGGCCGTGAGCAGGCCCAGGTCGGTGTAGAGGTTGGAGGTCTTGGAGTTGTAGTTGCCCGTGCCCACGTGCACGTAGCTGCGCAGCAACTGCTTCTCCCGCCGCACCACCAGGGTGATCTTGGTGTGGGTCTTGAGGCCGATCACCCCGTACACCACATGCACGCCTGAGCGCTCCAGCTGGCGGGCCCACTGGATGTTGTTGTCCTCGTCGAAGCGGGCCTTCAGCTCCACCAGGGCCATCACCTGCTTGCCGTTCTCGGCTGCGCGGATCAGGGCCGCCACCACCGCCGAGTCCCGGGAGGTGCGGTAGAGGGTCATCTTGATCGCCAGCACCGCGGGGTCGTCTGCCGCCTGGTTGAGGAATTCCTCCACGGAGGTGGAGAACAGGTCGAACGGGTGGTGCAGCAACACATCCCCTCGCCGCAGCACCGAGAAGATGCTCTCGAACTCCTCAACCTTGAGGGAGCCATCCTCCAGCTTGGTTTTCTGCGCCCGCACCAGGGCCGGGGCCGTGCGCCCCTTGAAGGGTTTGTCCTTGAGCTGGGGCAGGGGGATGGCCAGCAGCGCCATCAGGTCGTCCAGACCGAGGGGCCCGTTGATCCGATACACGTCCTCCGGCTCCACCGCCATGCCGTCCATCAGCAACTGCACCACCGACTCGGGCATCTCGTCGGTGACCTCCAGGCGCACCACCTCACCGCCCCGCCGCCGCTTGCGCAGCCCCTCCTCGATCGCCTCCATCAGGTCGTCGGCTTCCAGGTCGCGCAGCTCAAGGTCGGCGTCGCGGGTGATGCGGAAGAAGTAGTGCCCCTCCACCACCATGCCGGGGAACAGCAGGCCGAGGTTGAAGGCCACCACCTGCTCCAGGGGCACCGCTGTGAACACCGGTCTGGGGTCCTTGCCGCTGAGGTTGGGCGGCACCTCCACGAAGCGGGGCAGGATCTTCTGGGGCACCTTCACCCGGGCGAACTGTTGCTGACCGGTGCTGGGATCGCGCACCAGCACGGCCACGTTGAGGCTGAGATTGCTGATGAAGGGGAAGGGGTGGGAGGGATCCACCGCCAGGGGGGTGAGCACCGGGAAGATGGCGCTGCGGAAGGTGTCGTCCACCCACAGCCGCTGCTGGTCATTAAGGCTGGAGTAATCAAGCAGCTGCGCACCGTGTTCCGCCAGCTGATTCTTGAGGGAATGGCGGTAGTGCTGTTGCTGCAGTTCAAGCAGGGGCCTGAGCTTGGCCTGGATGGCCTCCAGCTGTTCCAGGGCCGTGCGTCCGTCGTCGCTGAGGGTGGCCACGCCCGCTTCCTGCTGGCTCTTCAGGGAGGCGACCCTCACCATGAAAAACTCATCGAGGTTGTTGCTGAAAATGGCGCTGAACTTGGCCTGCTCCAGCAGCGGCGTGTGCTCGTTGAGGGCCTGGGCCAGCACGCGATAGTTGAAGTCGATCCAGCTGAGTTCCCGGTTGATGTAGAGATCCGGGGGCACCTGGAGGGATTTCTCACCACTCAGAACATCGGCGCAGAACTGTTCGTCCATGGCTGTTTAGGTGGCTGGCGTTTCTGAGTTGGCCGTTTCGGTAGCGCGATCAGCTTGAGGCTGATGGGCAGAACACTGTTGGGGCTGCTTGCAGGGGTAGCAGCAGACTTTCTGTTGGAGCGACCGTAGCAATCATGGGGCCCGGGCACTGTGTCAGCCCTGCTTGACGGAATCAGGCGCTGAGCCTGCGCCGGCCGCCGGCCACCAGGGCCATCACCCCGGTCAGCAGGGCGGTGGCCAGCCAGAAGGGACTGGTGCGGCCAACCGTTTCATAGGCCAGCCCCGCCAGCGGGGGGCCTATGAAGCTGCCCAGGCTCTGCAGGCCCTGGAGGCTGCCCAGGGCCGCCCCCTGGCCGGCGTCGTCCAGCCGTTGCGACACCAGGGCCCGCAGGCAGGGCGTGACCAGGCCCGTGCCGAGGGCGAGGCAGGCCACGGCTGGAAACACCACGGCGCCGGCTCGTTCAGCCGGGGCCAGGGGCACCAGGGCGCAGCCGACCAGCACGAAGCCCAGGCCGGCCAGGGTGAGCCGCCATTCGCCGAAGCGCTTCACCAGCGGGCCGATCAGGCCCCCCTGCACCACTGTGGCCACCACGCCCACCACCAGGAAGGCGGCGCCGGCCAGCCCCGGGCCCCAGCCGAAGCGCTGCTTGAAATACAGCACCAACACGCCGGTGAAGCCGCTGAAGGCCAGGAAGAACAGAAAGAAGGCGCTGCACAGGCGGCGCACCCGCGGGTTGGTGAACACCCGCGAGAGCTGGGTGAAGGGCTGCAGCTCCCGCTTGCGCGGCAGGGCGATGCGCGCCGAGATCGGGTGGGTTTCGGGCAGCAGCAGCAGCACCAGTGCCAGGTTGAGCACGGCGATCAGCACGGCGATCAGCAGTGGCAGGTTCACGTTCAGCCGGCCCAGCAGGCCCCCCAGCGCCGGGCCGAGGATGAAGCCCAGCCCGAAGGCCACGCCGATCAGGCCGAAGGCCTTGGCCCGCTTCTCCGGTGGCGACACGTCGGCCAGCACGGCGGCCGCGGTGGCGGCGGTGCCGCCGCTGGCCCCATCCAGCAGCCGGCCGGCGAACAGCAGGGCCAGGGGCAGGCCGCTGCCGGCGGCCCAGGGGATGGCACTCCAGTTGGTGGCGATCGTGGCTGCGAACACAGACAGGCCCAGCACCGTGCCCGCCACGCACACCGCCATCACCGGCCGGCGGCCGTAGCGGTCGCTCATCGCCCCGATCAGCGGCGTGGCCAGGAACTGGGCCACGGCATAGCTGCCGGTGAGCAGCCCCAGGGTGCGGCCGTCGTTGGTGAAGCCCGCCAGCAGGAAGGGCAGCAGCGGGAAGATCAGCGTTTCACTCAGCCGGTCGTTGAGCAGGGTGAGGAAGGCGCAGAGGTAGACGGGTGGACCGGAATTGGGGCCGGAGGAGGGGCGCAACAGGGGCACGGTGGCAGCCCGGGGGTGCTGCCAGTTCAGCAAACGGCGGTGCCGCGGCCGCTCCTAGGTTTTGCGGCCGGGGTTGCAGTTGGGGAATCCACGCCATGGAGCCAGGTCTGGAGACGCTCAGCCAGGGGGATCGCAACCGCAGTCACCTCAACCTCAGTCACCTCAACAGCCGTGGCGAGGTGCACATGGTGGATGTGGGGGGCAAGGCTGCCACGGTGCGCGAGGCGGTGGCCGAGGGCTACCTGGCTGTGGCACCCGAGGCCCTGGCCCTGGTGCGGGAAGGGCGGGCCGGCAAGGGCGACGTGCTCGCGGTGGCGCGGGTGGCGGCGATCCAGGCGGCCAAGCGCACCGCCGAGCTGATCCCCCTCTGCCATCCGCTGCCGCTCAGCGGGCTGGACGTGGCGATCGCCGAGGCACCGCTGCCCGATGGTTCAGGCCCGGGCCTGCGCTGTGAGGCCAGCGTGCGCACCACCGGCCCCACGGGGGTGGAGATGGAGGCGCTCACCGCCGTGCAGGTGGGCCTGCTCACCCTCTACGACATGCTCAAGAGCGCCGACCGGGCGATGACGATCGGGCCGGTGCGGCTGCTGGAGAAGCGCGGCGGCCGTGGTGGTGACTGGCGCCATCCCGATGGCTGAACCCTTCCCCCGCGAGGGTCTGCCCCTGGAGGAGGCGCGCCGGCGGGTGCTGGCCGCCCTCACCCCCCTGGCCGGCAGCGAGGTGCTGCCCCTGGCCACCTGCCTGGGGCGGGTGAGCGCCGAGGGCTGCACGGCTCGCGAGGCGGTGCCGGGCTTCCGGGCCTCGATCATGGACGGCTACGCCCTCGCCGATGCCCAGCCCCCGGCTGCGGGCACGGCCTGGCGGCTGGTGGGCCGCGCCGCCCCCGGGGCCCCCTTCGCTGGGGAGCTGGCTGGCGGCGAGGCGATCCGCATCCTCACCGGTGCGCCCCTGCCGGAGGGGGCGGCGCGGGTGCTGCCCCAGGAGCTGGTGCAGGTGGAGGGTGAGCGGCTGCTGCTGGAGGGCGAAGCTGGCGCCAACCCCTGGATCCGGGCCGCCGATGAGGAGGCGGCGCCGGGCCAGGAGCTGCTGGCGGCGGGCGTGCGGCTGGGCCCCGCCGACCTGGGCCGCCTGGCCGGCTGCGGTGTGGCGGCGCTGGCGGTGCGACCCCGGCCGCGGATCGGCCTGCTGATCAGCGGCGACGAACTGGTGGCGGCCGGCGAGCCGCGGGGTGCCGGCGCCATCTGGGAGAGCAACGGCACGTTGCTGGCGGCGCTGCTGGCGCGGCTGGGCTACGGGGTGGCGGAGTGGCGGGTGGTGGCCGACGAGCCCGGGGCCCTGGCGGCGGCCCTGGAGCAGCTGGCGGCCGGCTGTGATGTAGTGGTAAGCACCGGTGGCGTGTCGGCCGGCGATGCCGACTGGATTCGGCCGCTGCTGGTCGAGCGCGGCTCGGTGGACTTCTGGAAGCTTTTCCTCAAGCCCGGACGGCCGTTCGCCTTCGGCCAGCTGGCGGGGGGGCCGTTTTTCGGGCTGCCGGGCAACCCGGTGGCGGCGGCGATCACGGCGCTCCAGCTGCTCTGGCCTGCGCTGCAGGCGCTGGAGGGGGCCGAGCCGGAGCTGCTGCCGCGCCTGCCGGTGCGCCTGGCCGCCCCGCTGAAACGCGGCGCCGGCCGGCCGGAGCTGGCCCGGGCGCGGCTGCGGGTGGGCGAGGACGGCGCGCTGCTGGCGGTGGTGGACGGCAGCCAGGCCTCCTCGCGCATCGGTTCGCTGCAGGGGGCTGACCTGCTGCTGGAGATCCCGGCCGAGCTGGGCAGCCTGGAGGCGGGTACGCGGCTGTGGGCGCAGCTGCTGCGCTTGCCGCTGTTCTGAACGGCTACAGATCAGCCACCAGCGCCTCCATCTGCTCGAGGGCGCTGCGCAGGTCGTCGGCGATTTCGGCGGCGATCAGATCGGGATCGGGCAGGTTGTCGGAATCGAGCAGCGACTCATCCCTGAGCCAGAACAGATCGAGGTTGATCTTGTCGCGGGCGAGCAGCTCTTCGAGCTCATAGGCGCGCCAGCGGCCCTGGGGATTGGCCTCGCTCCAGGTGGGCTGGCGCTCGGCGATGGCGCCGGGTTTGTAGAGGCTCACGAATTCCTCCAGATCGGCGGGCTGGAGTGGTTTGGTTTTGAGGGTGAAGTGCTTGTTGGTGCGTAGGTCGTAGACCCAGAGGCGCTTGGTGGCGGCCTGGGCGCTGCCGGCGCGTCGCTCGAAGAACAGCACGTTGGCCTTCACGCCCTGGGCGTAGAAGATGCCGGTGGGCAGGCGCAGCAGGGTGTGCACCTCGCACTCGTGCAGGAGTCGCAGGCGGATCGCTTCGCCGGCACCGCCCTCAAACAGCACATTGTCGGGCAGCACCACGGCGGCACGGCCGTTGATCTTGAGCAGCGATTTGATGTGCTGCAGGAAGTTGAGCTGTTTGTTGGAGGTGGTGGCCCAGAAGTCGTCGCGCTCCACGGTGATCGCGTCGCTGCTCACCTCGCCCTCCTCGCCGATCACCTTGATCGACGACTTGCGCCCGAAGGGCGGGTTGGTGGCCACGATGTCGTAGCGGCTGCTGCCCAGTTCGCGCAGGGCGTCGTCGGTGCGCACGGGCAGCAGATCGTCGAGCTGGGCATCCACCTGATCGGCGGGCAGGCCGCCCTCCAGCAGCTCCCGGCGTTTGGTATCGAGCTGGGCGGCGGTGGGCCCCACGTTGTGCAGCAGCAGGTTCATGGCGCAGAGCCGGATCACCGACTGCACGATGTCCACGCCATGCAGGGCCTGATGGCGCAGGTGATCGCGCTGTTCCCGCGTCATCGCCGGGAACGTGTTGACGATGTGCAGATACATCGCGATCAGAAACCCGCCGGTGCCGCAGGCGGGATCGATCATCGTTTCGCCGGGCTGGGGCGCCAGGCAGGCCATGATCGCGTCGATGATCGGCCGGGGCGTGAAGTATTGGCCGGCGCCTGATTTGGTGTCCTGGGCGTTGCGCTCCAGCAGCCCTTCGTAGGCGTCGCCCTTGATGTCGGCGTCGAGCCGCAGCCACTGCTCCTTGTCGAGCAGGTCGGAGATCAGGCGTTTGAGCTTGGCGGGATCCTGAATCTTGTTTTGCGCCTTGCGAAACACCAGCCCGAGCAGGCCGTGCTGCTTACCGAGGTGCTCGAGGATGATGCGGTATTGGCGCTCGAGTTCCACGCCATCGCGGCCCACCAGGGTGCTCCAGTCGTAGCCCTCCGGGATCGGCGAGGCCTGATTCCACGGCGGCTGCGTCTGCTCATGGCCGAGCTTGAGAAACAGCAGCACGCTGAGTTGTTCGAGATAGTCGCCATAGGAGAGCCCGTCGTCGCGCAGCACGGTGCAGTAGCTCCAGAGCTTCTGAACGATGCGGTTGGCGTCGGTGCTCATGGGGTGGGGTGAACGAAGACGCGGGGAGCAAGGTTGAGGTGGCGGGCGCGGCGCGCAAAACCACGATCGTCGAAGGAGGCAACGGCCTCGCAACCGCGGCAGCTGGCGTGATGGAGCGCATTGGCGAAATCGAGGCCGCCCCGCAGGCCAGCCAGGGCCTGCTCCACGGCCGGGCGATCCTCCAGGGTGCAGAGCGGGTGGGCGAGCAGATGGGCAAACACCTGCAGCACCTGCTCGGCGCCGAAGCCGTAGTAGCCCCGCAGCACCCACTCCAGCTCCAGGGCCACAGTTTTCGGCAAAAACAGCGGCTTGCCCGATTCGATCAGGGTTCGGGCGGCCTGGCGTTGTCGCTCGGTGGCGGGATCGGCGTCCTGCTCCGCCACGAAGTAGCGAGCCAGCACGTTGGTGTCGAGGCCGATCACGGCTGCAGCAGGCTGGCCGGATCAAAGTCGGCCGGCACAGGCGGCCGCGTGCTGCTGAGCAGGCCAAAGCCACTGGCCGGCAGCGGCTGCTCGGGTTTCCAGGCCCGCACTTCGAGGTGATCCCCCACGAGCGTGAAGGTCACGCGGCTGCCCCTGGCGAGCCCCAGCTGCTGCCGCAGGGCCTTGGGAATGGTCACCTGCCCCTTGCTGGTGGTGGAGCAGTCGACTGGGCGGCTCATCGCGCTGGCAACCCTGGCATTACCAGGTAAGGCTAGGGTCGGGATCGTTCTGGCGCTGCGATCAGGATGGCGTCGAGCTCCAGCTGCTGGGCGGCTGGCTTCCAGCCCTTGGCGGCCCCGCATTGCCGATGCCGATCAAGCCGTAGCAGACCGCTACAGTGAAAGGGTCGGCGTCCAGGTGCTGCAGCTGTGGCGAAAGCCTCCAACCCGGTGCGTCTGCAGGCCGATCTGATGGAACGTGCGGTGCAGGCTGGTGCCAGGCACCATCGCAGTGCCGCCCAGCAGATCGAATACTGGGCCGCCCTCGGACAGCAGGTGGCTGGCCTGGTGGATCCCGACAGTCTTCTGGCCGTGCAGTGCGGCGTGGCACGGCTCAGGGTGGAGCCGATTCAGGGCACCCCGCTGGACAGCCGCGCGGTGTTTGCCGCTCTCGACGCTGATCGGCGCTCCGGTGCACTCGCCAGGGCGGTGACAACGGCCGCCGTGCGTTATCAGGCCTGCGCCGACCATCCCGGCCTGCTGGAGCGCCTCGGCCCCGATGGCAGTCGCGTGATCGGTCAGTTTCGCGATGGCGAGTTCCAGCCCTTGGAGCCACCGGCCGCTTGACCAACCAACCCCAGCTGTGGCTGCTGGTGGGCGGCAACGGAGCCGGCAAATCCACGTTCCATCGCCTGGCGCTGGAGCGGCTGGGCCTGCCCTTCGTGAATGCCGACGTTCTGGCACGCCTGGCCTACCCCGAGGCGCCAGAAGCCAACAGCTATGCGGCGGCCCGACTGGCCGACCAGCAACGCGACAGCCTGCTGCTTCAGGGCCTGAGCTTCTGCTACGAAACCGTTTATTCCCATCCGGCCAAGATCGATGTTGTCGCCCGGGCCCGATCACTCGGTTACCGGATCATCCTGGTGCTGATCCATCTGCAGCAGCCTCAACTCAATCTGGCTCGCGTGAGCCAGCGGGTGAGTGAACGGGGCCATCACGTTCCTGAACACAAGGTGATCAGCCGCATCCCCCGCACGCTCGCGCACGTGCGTCGCACGATCCCGCTCGTGGACGAGTTGCGCGTGTTCGACAATTCCTCTGCCGCATCCCCGTTCCAGCCGGTGTTCAGCCTCTGCGATTGTGTGCTGGACCGGCCTATGGATCCGCTGCCCCCATGGGCGGCGGACCTGCTGGAGGCAGGTCCGGACGCCTGAACAAACCGCCACGGTTGCAGGAGTCCATGCGTGCGGCAACGCCGCTCCGTAGGGCTGTCCGCCGATCGATCACCGGACTAACGTGATGTAAGTCCGGAAGCGCACCGCTGTCATGACTGCTTCCCCGTATCGCGTCACCCCGGCCCGCATCGGCAACTCCTCCGGCCTGCGGCTGCCGGCGGCCTTCTACCGGGACCATCCCCAGTTCGCCGGCGCTGCCGGCCAGGTGGAGGTTCTGAACGACACCACCCTGCTGCTACGCCTGGAGCCAGAAGAGCAGCAACCGAGCGAGGCCGACGAGGACAGCCTGATGCTGGGGCTGTTCCTTGATTTCCTCAGCCGCGAGGCCCTCACCGCCCAGCAGGGCCCCGTGCCTTACACCGAGGCCATGGCCGCAGAAGACGAGGAGCTGCTGGCTGGCGTGGAGGTTGACAGCGGGGCATGAGTCCGCCGCTGCTGCGTCACGGTTGGGAGATCGCCTTCCAGCCCCAGCTGTTCGCCAGGCAGTACACCGAGCTCAAAGCCGAGGTGAAGCGGCTCAAGCAGGAGCTGGAACCCCAGGCCTTTCTTCAGCACCCCCCGGTGAAGCTGCTGGCGGCGGTGATGGAGGGGATCAAGGAGCGGATCGCCGCCGATCCCTACGCCAGCCGCTTTGCCCTCACTGGCCCGTTGCGGCGTTATGGCCGGCTCAAGGGCCTGGGTCTGCCCGATCGCTACCGCCTGTTTTTCCGGCCGTTCGAGGCGGAAGGCCGGCGCCTGCTGCTGATGCTCTGGCTGGGCTTCCCGCGCAAAGACGGCGATCGCAACGACTGCTACGCGGTGTTCACGCGGATGGTGCAGCGCGGCGAGCTGCCGGAGGACTGGGGGAGCCTCCAGCGTGAGCGCGACGCCGGCTGAGTTGTCTGGGGACCGTGCAGGTGCTGGTCGAGCGAGGGTGTGCTCAACCGCACGATTGTCCGTGCAATGAAGTGGGCCGCACGAGGCTGATGCAAACGCTCTGCGCCAACGAGCTCAAGACCGCCGGAATCGGCGCCATTGCCCGTGCGCTCGACCACGAGCCGGAGGTGGGGTTGAGCGTGCGCGGCCAGCTGCGGTATGTGGTGATGCCAGCCGATGCCTATCAGCGCCTGCGCGACTGTGAGCTGGAGATCGCCCTGCAGGAAACCCGCGCCGCCTCCGGATCTGCGCCAGAGCTACCGCACGACCTTGCTGCTGCTGGAGGCTGATCCGCACCACCCCTCTCTGCGGCTCCATGCCTTGCGGGGACGCCTGCAGGGTTCGCATGATGTGGTGTACCGGCCCTGAAGCAGAAAGCTCAGGCCCGGCTTGAGCTGCTGGCCAGCGATCCCTATCTCTGTTCACGGCGGCGCAGGCAGGAGTGACAGCAGGTGGCATTGGTGTGGTGGGGTCCCTGCCCGCCCCGGGATGCCGCCTGCCTTCGATGACGACCCCCACTCCACCGCCCGACGGCAGCGAACCACCGGTGCCTCCGCCAGACTCAACGGAGCTGCTGACCCAGGCTGGCCTCGGCCCCCTCGGGCTGGATCGCTCTGTTCTCCTCCTATGACCACATCGCCTTCGCCGGGCGCAACGTCGCCATCCCCCAACAGTGGGGCATCTCCTTCATCGCTGCCTCGGTGGCGATCATTGTTATCGATGCTCAACTGGCGTCGCGATCCCGGTTACGAGCAGCGCAAGATGCTCAGCGAGCAGCTGTTGCGGCAAAGCGAGCTGCGGATCAGGCAGATCGACGCGAGAACGAAGCAGATCGAGAACGAAACCGAGCAGCTGAGGCAAGAGAACGCCAGAGGCAGGCAACTGCTCGCCTCGATCGATGCACTCTGCTCTCCGCCCGAGTGCTCCTCGACCCATCCGAATCCAACCGAGCCCGACTCCAGGCCTTCCTCGCGCTGATCAGCCAGCCGCCGCCGGAGTCATGACCACCACCTCCCCGCCGCAGACGCCAGCGCTTCGGCCTGCCCGAATCGGCGATTGAGGCCATCCAGCAGGTGCTGGCCGCCCATCCGGAAGTGGAGCAGGCGATTGTGTATGGCTCCCGCGCTATGGGTCGCCAGCGCCCCGCCTCCGACATCGACCTCACCCTGATCGGTGCGGCGATCGACTTCGGTACCCTGGCCCGGATCGAGGCCGAGCTCGATGATCTGCTGCTGCCCTGGATGATCGATCTGTCGCGCCTGGCCGATCTGAGCCATCCGCCGCTGCTGGCCCACGTTGAGCGGGTGGGGCAGGTGCTCTATCGCCGCGGCGATGGGCCAGGCTGAACCGAAGCGGCACGTCCATGCTCGGCGCGAGCATTGGCAACTACCAGGTGCTGGCACCGGCATCCACTGGCCTGACCTGGATGAAGATCTCAGCGTTGAAGGACTGCATCGACACACCAGGGAGCCTCTCAACCATACGATTCATCGTATGATCAAGCGCACACAGGTGATGCCGATGGAGACGATCTCCGCCAACGAGCTGAAGACGGCCGGGATTGGCGCCATTGCCAAGGCGCTCAACCGCGAGCCGGAGGTGGGGCTGAGCGTGCGGGGCCAGCTGCGTTATGTGGTGATGCCGGCCGCTGCCTACCAGCGCCTGCGCGACTGTGAACTGGAGATCGCCCTGCAGGAAACCCGCGCCGATCTAGCGGCCGGTCGCTTCCATGCCGGCACGGTGGAGGATCATCTGCGCCGGCTGGATGGAATGGCGGAGGACACATCTGCTGATGACGGGAACGAGACGCAGCACCCGTGAGTTGGACCCTGGTCTTCACCGAGCGCTATGAACGGCGGGCTGCCCGCTTTCTGCGCCGTCATCCAGACCTACGCCAGAGCTACCGCAAAACGTTGCTGCTGCTGGAGGCTGATCCACACCACCCCTCCCTGCGGCTTCATGCCCTACGGGGACGGCTGCAGGGATTGCATTCGGTTTCGATCAACCTGAGCTATCGGATCACCCTGGAGGTGTTGATCGATGGGCAACGCTTGATCCCGATCGATATCGGTTCTCATGATGTGGTGTACAGGAGCTGATGACTCAGTCCATGGCAGTGAACCAGACGCAGGAGCCTGATCGGATCAGCGATGGAACGGACCCTGCCGTTCTGCTATCCATTCCAGGAATGAGTGCGTCGATTGTGGAAGGGATGGCTACCGCGATCTCCGAATTGAGCAGCGAACCGGGCTGGTGACCCGAACGGTTCTGATCGCCCGATGTGCAGCAGCCCCATGCCCGTTCCCACCTACGACCAGTTCATCGAATCGCTGCTGCGCGTGCTGGCCCAGCACCCCGACGGGATGGCGGCGCGCCAGGCGGCTGATGGGGCGGCTGCGGCGCTGGGGGTGACGGAGGAGAAGAAGCAGGATCTATTGCCGAGCTGTGTGCAACAATGTGAAATTCTCTTACACTAACAAACTAATAAACTCCTCTGAGAATGTGAATTTATTACAATTGCTGAACCCCCAAACAAGTATTGCCGTCAGCCGACGAAGATGCTGAAAATCGTCAACAAGCTTCTCGAGTGAGCAGGCTGCCGCCAAGTTTCTGCATTCCATCCGCAGTATTCCTGCCTGTCGCTCACGTGCATTGTTAGCTGTCAGTAACAAGCATTATGCCTTACACGCATCACCCGCATCATAGGCAGTCACAGTATGCGCACCAAAAGTCACAGTGGACAATATCCCAAGAGGCAGAACTGGTTGTTTACCGGAATTCAGTAAGTAACGATTGGCTTGCGGGTCCTTTCTATTGGGGTCTACATCTTCAAGACAACGCTCCGCAACGGTTGGGCGTCTCCAAACAACCCCGTGGCTTCGGCGTGAAGATTGCAAAGTTCGTGGGCGATCAACAAGGTAACTGGCACGGCTACCCTGTTGCTCATTGGTTAAGTCCATGGGACAAGCCCGCCGACGAAGTTCTCATAAAGTGGAAAGACGCTGGAATAATCAACAAGGCCAAGATGGCGAAAATTCACAGGGGGATCAAATGCAATCCGTAAGCTTATTCATAAAAGGCGATTATTGGGATTCTCAGATTTATTCAGGGGATTTGATGTTGTTTGGAGCAGATGGCTCGTTGAGCAGAGTTGACTGGAACTCAGCAATCGAGGAGCTTGCAGCCAGTCATGAATCCATTCGCACAGCACTGCGAGTTGCATTTACTGACAGCGATCTCTTCTATAACTCCAGAATACGCATAGTTCTTGCCGATCCAGATATTGATATAATTATCCGAGGGAAGCTGGAAGAGCTAGCAGCAGTTACCGTGGAGATGCGAGAGATGTTCTGGACTAAATATTCAAGAACTAGCGACACTCCGTTTCGCTTTCTTTCCACTGATACTGAGGTGTACTACAACCAGATTATTGCTGCTGGAGATGAGGGGCTATTTAGCCTTCCGCGCTCTGCTGCTGGCACAAAAGACATGCTTGCACGAATGCACAAGTATCATGATGGAAGAGTACTCCAAGTTAAAGCCTCTAATCAGAATACAGCTGTAGCTGTTGCGGCAGGCACCGATGGCCTTTTCGAGTTTATTGCTAAATCGCGAAGTGAAGAGCTTCTCGATGACAAAAGAATCTTGGCTGCGGTCCCATGTAGCGGATGCGATTGGGCATTCAAGAGCATATTCGGATGGAACTCCGAGTCTGCCTTTTTGGCCAGCTTTAATGAAGAGAAAGACCCTCGCTCGCAAAAAAAGATCCGTTGCTTTGACAAGCTTCTGCATCAAGATCAAATGTTTGAAGGGCAAGATTTTGACTTAGAAGACGAGGTGCGTATTTGGGGTTCTCATGAAAAGGTTTTCCGCATTTCAGGGCGTGAGCTACAAGTTCTGACTTACCAGCCACCAAGTTTCGATGGAAGAGTAAAGAAAGATGTCAATACACAAATCCATACGTTTTCAAGACTTGGCTTTCAATCGATAGACTTTGATGTTGACGAGGTTATTTCAGTGGGTACGGCACCATTTGGCACAGTTATCGAACTCGAGAACCGGCTTGTCGTCCTTCGCTCAGATGGAAAAGTTGATGAATTTCCGGGTGAGGCAGTTCATTGGCGTGTGTTCCCTCGCTCGGAAAACTACAATAACCAATTGCACATTATTTACGACGACTTCATTCGCATTGTCTCATTTGTGCATGACTACTTTGTAGATCAGAGTCAAAAGCTGGTTGGTTTCTCACGAGGAGTCGGGATTTCCAGGGGTAAGTCATATAAAAATGCCGATGGCGTCTTGTTTAAGTAATTCGTGCGAGTGGATGAAGTCCAAATATGACCTTATGTCCATTCGCTTTAGAAAAGCGAATGTCTTCCTGCGCGCCTGTGATCGCGCCTCTCATTCTCCAAATGCCCTCTTCAACACCGCCTGCCTCAACTGCCCACAGCGTTTTAGGCTGGCGTTGACGGTTGCCTCGACCTGATCGAGAACGGAGAAACGGCGATCGACTTCAGCAAGGATGCGTACTTGTTCGGCGGCTGGAGGTAGTGCTATCGGAAGAGAACGGACCTTGGAGAGACTGATTGAAGCGAGGTTGGTCGTTTGCTTGCCTTCCTGCTGGAAATAGCGACCGCCTTCCATATTGGCATAGTGAGAGATGAACTTAGGCTGGATGTCTTTGCAGGCTAAGCGTGCCTTGAAGACATGGTTTTGATGGATGCATCTTTCGATCTGATTATTCCACACCCAGCCGCGGCCGAGCTTGTCCCGATCTCCTCCTTCGTTCAAGAGTACGTCACCTTTTTGGAGTAGCAGGGATTCAATGCGTTCGCTTGGGCAAATGATCGACTTGACCTCGGCTAGGTCGAGCCTGCCTCTTTGAACATTTGCCACTCGCAGGTAAGGCAGTGTTTCTCCATCAGAAACCTTGGAGTCTTTTGCCAGGCCTCCGCTGACATCGGCGATCTGTTCCATGCTTACAAGAACCCAGCCCTCCGGAAGCGGAAATGCTAGGGGCAAGGTCGGCGCCGGCGGTGACTTCCAGCGCTTCGTTATTTTCCTCCCTGCAGCTTTATCTTCAAAAGATTTCTTCTTCGCCTCAAGGCATCGTGCGAGCAAGGCTTCGGCGTCTTCAATAGTGAATCCTGACTGCCTAGCCAACTCCGCTTCCGTCTCCACCAACCTCCCCTCCACCGCCGCCTTGAGGATGCTGGCTCGGGCCTGCTTAAGCTTGGCCTGGATGGCTTTCAGGGTGTTAGTGGTTTCGTCGAGGCGAGAGAGCTGTTTATCCAGCTCGGCAACAATCGCTTCTTGTTTGGTGGCGTCTGGAATCCAAAATGGCAGCGACTGAAGCAGCTTCGTCTCTACGCTCGAAACAGTGGTTCCCGTTTTTGTGCAGTGTGTCAGAATTTCATTGGACTGGGAGGTAAGTTGATAGGCCAGGAACTTTGGAACGATGCCTTCTCGTGGGGTGATCGCCTTCATGTCCTGGTTCAGAGTTACATCTGTTTTGGCGATCGCCACGGGGAAGGTGTGGGCCAGGATGCCGCTTCGCACCACCATCAGGATCGAACCTGCAGGAACCAGCCGCACTGGTGAATCGGCGATGGCTTCTGGCGTGATCTTGTCCTGACTGTCGACAATCTCGAACGTTTTCATGTCCTTGGGTGAGACCCACGGGATCGTTCCTCCTTCCCAATAGGCGGGATTGGCCTTACTGGGTGTGCCTCCACCACTCCAGTTGCCTGTGTTTTTTAGATGGATCAGTTCGTCTGCGAAATCACTCACGCCGCCACCACCTCATTCAGCTCCGCCACGATCCCCTCCAGCTCCTGGCCAAACAGCTGATACACCTTGCCCAACCCGCCGCGTTGGGCGAAGGGGGGTTCGTCGAGGTCTTCCAGGCGCACCTCCAGGTCCACCACGATCTGATCGCGGATCAGCTCCAGCCAGCTCCGTTGCTCCTCCGTGAAGGTGCGGCCGCGGTTGGCCTGCTGGGCCAGCCAGCCGGCGAAGCGCTCGGCGGCCTGATCCTGGAAGCTCACCAGTTGCTCCTCCACGCCCAGCGCATGGCGGGCCAGGGAGATCAGATCGGTGAGGTGTTTGCCCTTGCTGGCGCCCTTCACCCGGTTGGCCTCCACCTGCTCATAGGCCTGCCACAGGGCTTCACTGGTCCACTGGCGCGGCGGGCGCTGGATCGCCTGGGCCAGTTCCACCAGCTTGGCGCGCGTGATCCTTGCCCCGTAGGGCTTGGCATACAGCACGCTCAGGGCATCGAGCTGGTCGCGATTCTCGCGGCAATAGGCCTCAAACGCACTGGTGAGCCCGGCGGCGCTCGCGCCGTAATCCAGTGCCTGATCCGGGCGCGCGCCCGCAAACGTGACCCGGTCGTGGGTGAGCACATCCACCGTGATCTCCTGCTGCTGGCGCACCGTGAGCAGCGCTTCGCACAG
>JBBASN010000024.1:20839-25712 GCA_040399225.1 Prochlorococcaceae cyanobacterium
CTTGGCAAACGGCACGCTCGGGTCGCCATCGAGCGGTGGGTCGGCCTTCAGCTCCTCCATCACGCCCACGCAGTCGATCAGCACAAACTGGGTTTTGCTGCCGCCATCGGGGCTGATCGCCTGGAAATCGGCATCCGCCATCACCCGCACGCCCCGGCCCTTCATCTGCTCAAACAGCGCCCGCGAGCGCACCATGCGCAGAAACACCACCCCCTCCAGAGGTTTGATATCCGTGCCGGTGGCGATCATGTCCACCGTCACGGCCACGCGCGGGTTGTAGCGGTTGGCGAAATCCTTGATCAGCTGCTCGGGGCGGCGCGAGGGGGCGGTGCTGCCCACGCCGTCGCGTTCGGCCTTGTAGGTGATCTTCGCCGCCTGCTCGTTGCTCAGGCTCCACTCCTCCCGCAGGATGCGCAGGATGTCTTCGGCGTGGCTGTCGCTCTTGGCGAAGAACAGCAGCTTGGGGATCTCCGTGCGGCCCGGGAAGAGTTCGGTGAACAGTTTCTGACGGATCGTGCGCAGCACCGTGCGGATCTGATCCGGCACCACCACGTTCCGGTCGAGCGCACTGGCGGCGTAGCTGAGATCCTCATCGAGGGCCTGCCAGCGCTCCACGCGGGTGAGCCGGTTGCGCTTGATCACCCCCAGCCCCGGCTCGGCCTTCACCGTGGCGCCCTCTTCCCCCACGGCCGTGCGGATCTGATACACCCAGAAGGGCACGTTCACCTTGTCGCGCACCGCCTCCACGTGGGCGTACTCGCTCACCACGTTCTGCTGGAACCAGGCATAGGTGTGGCCGTCCGGTGTGGCGGTGAGGCCGATGATCGAGGCGTCGAAATACTCCAGCACCTGGCTCCAGAGGCTGTAGATCGAGCGGTGGCATTCATCCACCACGATCACATCGAAAAACTCCGGCGGGATCAGCGGGCTGTACACCACCGGCTGCGGACCGCGCACCAGGGCCGGGCCGTGGCCATCAAAGGCCGATTCCTCCTCCAGCTCCTCGGCAAACTCCGGCTCGCCCTTGAGGATCGAATACAGCCGCTGGATCGTGGTGATCACCACCTTGTTCACCGGATCGATGCGGTTGTTGCGCAGGTTGGCAACGTTGTACAGCTCATGGAATTTGCGGCCGTCGTCGGGCGTGCTGTAGGCCTGGAATTCCTTCAGCGCCTGGCGGCCCAGGTTGCCCCGGTCCACCAGAAACAGCACCCGCCTGGCGCCGCCCTGGCTGATCAGCCGATACAGCGCCGAGATCGCCGTGAACGTTTTGCCGCCGTCGGTGGCCATCTGAATCAACATCCGCCGGCGGCCGTCGCGCACGCTCGCCTCCAGGTTTTCCACCGCCCGGATCTGGGCGGGCCACATGCCCGCCCGGTTCAGCGCCTGCGCCTCGCGCATGCGGCCCTTGAGCGTGTGGCGTGTGGTGATCCATTGGCGCAGCGTGGCCGGCCGGTGGAAGCAGAACACGCGCCGCGCCGCCGCATCCGGCTCCAGCCCGTTGGTGAAAAACGTTTCCGCTCCCGTGCTCTCGTAGCGAAACGGCAGGGGCCGGATCGGCACCACCAGCCCCGGCAGGGTTTCGCTGGCGTAGGCCAGCGTCTGCGCCTCCACGCCGCCGAGGGTGCTGCCCAGCTTCTTGGCCTCCACCACCCCCACCAGCTCGCGGCCCAGGAACAGCCCGTAGTCCGCCTCGCCGCCGCCGCTGGGCAGCTCGCGCACCGCCACGCCCTCGGCCGCCGCCAGGTTCACGGCGCCGCGGTTTTGCACCGCCCAGCCGGCCTGCTCCAGCAGGGCATCGATCCGCTGGCGGGCCTGGGCCTCGGGGGTGGCCTCGGGGGTGGCTTCCGGTGGCGGGGGGGCGGCGGCCAGGGGTTTGGCTAATGAATCCGCTCAATTCTGGGCGCTCAGCGGATAGGCCGCCATGGGATGCCTGTTCAACTGCCAGCCGCTGAGCTGGCCCGCTGGCGCGACACCCGCCTCCTGCGTTAGCCCGCTTCCGCCAGCGGCGTGTTCCCCAGCACCCACTCGCCCATGCCGCTGCTCCACTCCCGCTTCCAGAACGGGGTGTCGTGCTTGAGCGCCTCCAGCAGCTCTTGGCAGCAGCGCTGGGCCGGGCCGCGACGGTCGGCCAGCACCGCCACCACCACGATCGCGTCGCCGCAGAGCACCAGGCCCGTGCGGTGGCGCACCAGCACCGCCGCCACCGGGTGGCGGCGGGCGCAGGCGGCGGCCAGGCGCTGCAGCTGGCTCTCGGTCATGCCCGGGTAGTGCTCCAGCTCCAGGGCATCCAGGGGCGCGCCGCTGGCGGTGCGGCCCCGCACCCGGCCGATGAACAGGCTGGTGGCGGCCGGTACCTCGGCGCCGCCGGCCTGCAGCTGGGCCTGCCACTGCTCGAGCTGCTGGCAGGGGTCGATCGGGTCGGGGTGCAGGCTCACGCTCATGCTCACCCCTTTGGCATGGCTGCTGGTGCTGGTGGGCATGGCGGGGGCAGGCGACTTGGACAGGGGGCGGGCAGCGATGTCAGCCGCCACTGATCGGTGGCAGGAAGGCCAGCTCGTCGCCATCCGCCAGCGGTGTGTGGGCCTCGGCGAACTGTTGGTTGATCGCCACCCGGATGCCCACAGGGAGTTCTTCTCGGGTTGGTGCGGCCCCGGCAGGGGCGCCGCTGGCGGCCAGCCAGGCGCCGGCCAGATCCAGCTGCTGCCACAGCTCCAGCGGCGTGGCGGGGTTGGCGGTGGCGGCCACCTGCTGCTCGCTCCAGCCCATCGCCTCGCGCAGGGCGGCGAACAGCCGCACCCGCACGGTTGGAACGGCGGCCGGCGGATCGGCGGGCTCGGGCTGGGACGCAGGCATGGGCCGCAGCAGCTGTGCCCCAGTCTGCAGCCCCCGCGCCGTCACAATGGCTGCCATGCCTGCGCCAGCCCCCGCGTGAGCCTCGCCATTGCCCTGCTCACGGTGTCGGACACGCGCACAGCGGCCGACGACGCCAGCGGCGACGCCCTGCAGCAGCGCCTTGAGGCCGCCGGCCACCGCCTGCACGAGCGGCGGATCGTGCCCGACGACCGCTACCGCATCCGGGCGGCGATCAGCCACTGGATCGCCGATCCGGCGGTGCCGGTGGTGATCAGCAGCGGCGGCACCGGCCTGGCCGGCCGCGATGGCACCCCTGAGGCGGTGGCGCCCCTGCTCGACAAGACCATCGACGGCTTCGGGGAGCTGTTCCGCGTGCTCTCCTTCGAGACGATCGGCACCAGCAGCCTGCAGAGCCGCTGCCTGGCGGGCGTGGCCAACGGCACCCTGATCTTCGTGCTGCCGGGCTCGCTCGATGCGGTGCAGACCGCCTGGGACCGGCTGATCCGCGCCCAGCTCGACGTCAGCACCCGCCCCTGCAACCTCGTGCAACTGTTGCCGCGGCTGCAGGAACCTTTGGATCGGCCGGCTGGCCGGGATTGAGTCGGCTCAGCGCCAGTTGTCCGCCGGAGCGGCCTGGGCGCTGCGGCTGCGCCGGTCGAACAGGCAGAGGCTGAGGCCCTCCTGCCCGGCCATGGGGGCCTGGGGATAGCGGCCGGCCACCAGGGCGGCGCTGCTGCCCACGCTGTCGTCGAACGCGATCACGCTCCCCACGAGCCTGGCGTCCACCAGGCCGCTGGCCCGCAGGCAGGCTGCCGCCACCTCCTGGCGGTGCGCGGCCCAGGCGTCGGCGGAGGAGGCCAGGGCCGGCAGCGGGCTGATCGTTGCCAGGGCGCTGATCACAGCTGAACCAAGGCGCGGGCTGGGCATGGGTCGGGGCCTGCTGGGCAGTGCTGCTGAATGGTTGGCCGCTCACCCAGCAGTGCCAGGACGTAGCGATCGCCACCGGGACGCGCTGCGTCGCCGTGGAAACTGGTTATTCAACAGCTTGAGGCGGCTGGCAGGTGATGCTGCAGGGCTGGCTATTGGAGCAGCGGCGGCGCGGTCGGGCCTACCAGCCCAGTTTCCGTCGGAGCCAGATTTCGGTGACCTGGCTGGGAGCACTGCTGGCCCTGGCCCTGCTCGGCCTGCTCAGTGCCTGGAGCGGCATGGTGCTGCTGGCGGCGCCGCTCGGGGCCTCTTCGGTGCTGCTGTTCGGCTACCCCGCCAGCCCCCTGGCCCAGCCCCGCAACATCGTGCTGGGCAATGTGATGGGAGCTCTGGTGAGCGTGATGGCGGTGGCCTGGCTGGGCCGGGGGCCGCTGGTGATCGCCCTGGCCGTGGGCCTCACCGTGCTGCTCGGCCAGCAGCTGCGCTGCCTGCATCCGCCCGCAGGCGGCCTGGCCTTTCTGGGGGTGGCCCTCGGGGCCAAGCCCCTGTTTGTGCTCACTCCAGTGCTGAGTGGCTCGTTGCTGCTGGTGCTGCTCGCCGCGGCCTTCAGCCGCTGGGTGAAGGGGGCGCTGCCCTACCCCCACCACTGGCTCTGAGCTCAGGCCGCCAACAGTTCGGGCTCCCGGTAGGGGATGAAGTTGGCCTTGCGCGTGCCGCAGATCGGGCAAACCCAGCTGTCGGGGATGGCCTCGAAGGGGGTTCCGGCGGCGATCCCCGAGTCTGGATCCCCCACGGCTGGGTCGTAGATCATCGAGCACACCTTGCAGATCCACTTGCCGGCCACCGGCGTGGCCGCCTCGCCCGCCGTGCCCTTCCCCTGCAGGGCGTTGAGGGCCACGCCATAGCGCTCGGCGTGGTGCTGTTCAATCGGCTCCAGGAAGCCGAAGTTGCTGGCGGCGCGGCGGAGGATGGCGGCGTGATCGCGGGATTCGGCCGCCTGCTCGTTGAATTCGGCTGCGGCTGTGCCGTCGCGGTCGGCGCGGGCCTGGGCGGCGAACTCCGGGTACATGGTGGTGTACTCGTAGGTTTC
>JBBASN010000025.1:0-25614 GCA_040399225.1 Prochlorococcaceae cyanobacterium
TGCACTTGAAGCAGGCCAGCAGGTCGGTGTCGAGGGGGACGTAATCAGGAGTCCAATACGTGTCGCGGTACTCCTTGACCCCGGCGTCGTACTTCTTAGCCATGAGTAATTCTCCGGTTGGGTCGGGAAAGGGGGGAATGGCGCTGATCGCCCTGGCTCACGCCTCAGGCGTCAGGCGACTCAGTCCTTGGAACCGACGAAACCGGCGCTACCACTCAGGGCAGGCTCCACTTCGCGGTGGGGGCGAGCAATGATGTGGGCAGCCACCAGGCCGTCGCCCACGCGCTCGCAGGCGTCAGCGCCGGCGCGCACCGCGGCGTTCACAGCGCCGGTTTCGCCACGCACCATCACGGTGACGTAGCCGCCGCCGACGAACTCGCGGGCGATCAGGCGCACCTCGGCGGCCTTGGTCATGGCGTCGGCCGCTTCGATGGCCGGCACCAGACCGCGGGTCTCGATCATGCCGAGGGCGATGCCCATGGTTTCGTTAGCCATGTCCTGCTCCTGATGGAGGGGGTGTGGGGTTCGCGAATCACCCTCTTGTGCCGTGCACCCCCCCGTCAAGCCATTTCAACTGTCAGCACCATCACCGTTTCATCGAAAACAGATAAGCGCAACTGATCAGAGCAACACAATTCGTTAGGCAATGCTTGGTCAGGGCCCTGCGACACAATGCCCCAATCCGCCGATGAACCGTGCCTGTTCTGGTGATCGCCAGCGGTAACCGCCACAAGGTGGCCGAGATCGGCGCCATGCTCGCGGCCGTAGATCTCGAGGTGCGCCAGCAGCCCGACGGCCTGGAGATCGAGGAGACGGGCCTCACCTACGCCGAAAACGCCCGGCTCAAAGCCGAGGCCGTCGCCAGCCTCACCGGCCAGTGGGCCCTGGCCGACGATTCGGGCCTTGAGGTGGATGCCCTGGACGGAGCCCCGGGGATCTACTCCGCCCGCTACGCCCCCACCGACCCCGAGCGGATCGCCCGGCTGCTGCAAGACCTGGGCGACACGCCTTACCGCAGCGCCCGCTTCGTGAGCGCGATGGCCCTGGCCGACCCCAGCGGCCGCACCCGGCTGGAGGCCCAGGGGGTGTGCCAGGGGGTGATCCTGCCCGTCCCCGATGGCAACGGTGCGGGCTACGACCCGATCTTCCACGTGCGCGAGGCCGGCTGCAGCTACGCCCGCATGGGCGAGCACCTGCGCCAGCGCCTGGGCAGCCGCGCCAAGGCAGCCCGGGATCTGGCTCCCGGCTTTAGTGTGTTGCTGGGCCTGGACGGCTGAGTCGGGCCGGGGCCCCCGGCTTCAGGCGCCCGCAGTGGCGTTGATGTGGTGGATGGCCCGCATCGCCGCGGCGGCGGCCTCCTCCACATCCCCCTCGCGACCGGCCAGGGTGAGGCGGCCGAAGGCCCCCACGGCCTTCACGTCCACCACGGTGATGTTGCTGGCTTTCTCGGCCTCGTTGGCGGCGATCAGCACGTAGCCCGCGGGCTCCGTCTCCAGAATGAACATGCTCATGCCCGCCTGAATCATCGAGCCGCGGCGGTTCTGGCGGTTGATCAGCACGGCGTGGTCGGGGGTGATGGCGCGGATGATCTCGGTCCAGGTCACATCGGCCGGACTGCGCTGTTCCTTGCGGTTGCCGATCGCCTCCAGCACCACATCACCGGAGTGGAGCACGTTGCTCTGGTCGCGGTGATAGAGGGCCAGGGAGCCGAAGGCCCGCTCCACGATCATCTGGCCCAGGCGCACGGTGCTGGCCTTGAGGGCAATGTCGGTGACCCGGTGCACGGCCATGCCCGGCGACACCTCCAGCCACAGGCAGGCATCGCCGGGGATCGGCAGGAACCCCTGGCTCACCGTGCCCATGTAGGCCGCCAGCTGGGGCTGCAGCGAGTCGAGGAACACGTAGGTGCGCAGCTCGATCGACTCGACATGGCTGTTGAGCCGCGTCAACCGCGCCCCCTCGCTGTCGGTGGTGATCACACAGCTGGCGCCATCGCGCTCCGAATCACCGGCCAGGCTGTCCACCACCGTGCCGGTGATGGCAGGCCCGCTCCGAAGCAGGGAGTTGCCCGGCAGGCGCTCCACGGCCGAAGCCCACCGGACTGGCACCGTTCGATCCTCTCGTGGGCGGCGGGTGGAGGGCAAGAAGTGGGGGGCGGAGGGGGGCCTTCAGCCCAGGCCAGCACGGCAGGGGATCTGTCGGGCTGGTGGTTCTGGTCTGGCGGATCTGGGCTGGTGAATGGGAGCGGGCCCAGTGGTTGGCGTCGCCGAGGGGGGCTCCGGTGGATGGGGTGGATGCGGCTGCCCGAATGTCCCACTGGGATAGGGAGAAGACGGGCAGGACCGACTGGAAGAGCTGCACGCTCTGACACAGGCCCGACCCTGACTACCAGCCCTGACCACCGGCCTTGGGCGCAAATCACCCACGGTCCAGCGATGCCGGATCTTAACCCGCGCCATCGGGACTCCCGGCCCTTGTCGGGCCGGCAGAAGCCGGTACCGTCCGGCCAGTCGCTGTTCCGCCATGGCCAGCAAGCCGCGCACCGCTGAACCCCTCACCCAGGAAACCGTTGCCCAGGGCGGCCATGACGGCACCAGTTCTCCGGCCATGGCCGACTGGCTGGCGGAAGCCACAGCCCAGGGCATCAAGCCCGAGCAGGCTCTGGCCCTGATCGGGCTGGGACTGATCCGCAACATCGGCGGCGCTGCCGGCGGCGAATCGGCCTGGATCTGGTCGGAGGGGGAGGACGGCGGCAGCGCCGACCTGCCAGCCCTGCGCCAGCGCCTGGAGCTCACCGACCTGGCCCTGCGCACCGGTGCTCCGCTCAGCACCGCCGAGGTGACCGTGCTGCTGGGGGCCCGCCCCGGTGGCGCCGTGGTGGAGCGGGGTGGCCTGCGGGCCCGCCGGATCAGCCGCAATGTGTGGAAACTGAGCAAGGCGGAAGAGGGTGGGCCGTCATTCCAGGACGGCTTCCGCCGGCGCCTCTGAGCCCGGCCGTGCTGACGGTCAGGTGAGCCCCACCAGCTGCAGGGAGTAATCCCACACCCTGGCGGCGGTGTCGGGGTTGCTGGCCTGGTCGGAGAGTTCCTGACTGAACTGCCTGCCGTTCTTGCTCTGGCGGTTGCCCCAGCTCCAGTGCACCCCGGACACGGCGAACTCCGGGTCGGCCACCACCTGGGCCACCCGTTCACCGGCCAGGGCCTGGCTCACATAGCCGCCGGTGATGTTCTTCTGGAACCAGGGGAAGATCGTCTGGAAGAGCCTGGGGGTGTTGCGGAACAGGGGGGTATCGGCCACGCAGCCCGGATAGAGGGAACTGAACACGATTCCGGTGGACTGGTGCAGGCGCCGGTGCAGCTCCTGGGTGGTGATCATGTTGCAGAGCTTGCTGTCCTTGTAGGCCTTGCCGGGCTTGAAGGGCTTGCCGTTGGCCATGGCCAGCGGGGCCTTGAAACCGGCGGCAAAACCACTGAGGTCACCCAGATCAGCGGGAGCGGGGATGGGGATCTTGCCGCCCAGCTCCTTGGAGTTCGCCGTCACCGTGCCCAGGATCACCACCCGCCTGGACGGGTGCTGCGACCTCTCCAGCTCGGGCAGCAACATCTGAATCAGCAGGAAATGGCCGAGATGGTTGGTGGCCATCGAGATCTCGTAGCCCTGGGGTGAGCGTTCCGGCTGCTTCAGCCGCGGCTTGTAGACCGCCGCGTTCACAAGCAGCGTGTCCAACCCCTGGCCCACGGAAGCCACCAGGGTTTCCACGCCAGTGCGCACGCTGTCCAGATCTCCGAGGTCGATACGCAGGTGGTGCAGCCGCTCGCGGGGAATGCCGAGGGCGTCGGCCGCAGCGCCGGCCTTCACCGGATCGCGGTTGGCGGTGATCACAGTCCATCCCCGCTCCACCAGGGCCCGGGTGGCATTGAGGCCCACACCGGAGGTGGTGCCCGTGATCAGAACCGTTCCCGGAGTTGCAGTCTCGGCCATGGAGCGGGGTGGATTTCAGCTGCGGCCCAACCTAAGGACCTGCTGGCAGGGCCGACCAGCGGCCGCTTCCCCCGCTCAACAGACAGACATCTCAGGGGGTGGTGGCAGGGGTGGGCTGGGCCTGGCTGGGATCGCTCGGGCTGGACTGCATCTCCACAGAGGGCTTCCACACCACCCGCAGGCGGTTGGGGGCGATCCACTGGTTCTGCTCACGGATCAGTCGCTGCTCTCCGTCCACACCGAACAGGGCATCAAATCGTTCACGAGCCTTGGCCAGTTTGGCCTGTTCCAGTTGCAACACCGCCGCCAGCTCCCCTTGGCGGTCCATGCGTTCCTGGTAGGCACCGGCCAGCCGCATCAGGCTCACACCGGCCAGCAGCACGAGACCAAGCTTCACGGTGAGGGCGATCACGCTGCAGTGGAGATCGCGGCGCTCGGTCGACAGGCTCATGGCGGCCCCGGCCTCCAGCAGCGTGGCGCGGGCGCCCGGGGCGGAGCGGGAGGGATGGCCGGGAGAGGCAGACGCTGCTCCCTGGGACCCAGGCGAAGAGAAGGGATCGGCGCCGGCCGAGGCGGCCACGGACTGGAGCACGGAGCCGGCCCGTGCTGGTTGGGCACGGGCGGCAGCTCGGGAAGGTGCACGGCCAACCAGACCGCCACGGGCTCTGGCCGCCGATCTGGCTGATGTCCTGGAGGATTGCCTCAAGGCGCCCGCTGCTCAATGATGCCTCGCTTTTAGCGGGAATCCGGTGCGCTGCCAAGGGGGCGATGAAGGTCTCGGCAACGGGCCCTGGCCGGAGTTCGCGGCGGGCCAGCGGGCGCTGCAGGCCAGCCAGCCCAGAGCCGATCAGGCCTTGTAGAGGCTGAAGCAGAGGCGAACGGCCAGCACGCCGGCATGGGCGGCCACCACCAGAGCGATCAGCACCTGGGCCTGGCTGAGGGCGGAAACCATCGGAAAAACTGGAGGCACGTCGGCACCATTGTTCGGCCTCGGCTGGCTACGGTCCAGGTTCATCGCCCCTGCTGTCACAGCTCTTGACGCCCACCGCCGAGCCGCCGGCCGCCGTGTCGATCTCCCCCGCCCAGATCCAGACCCTCGATCTGAGCCCCCTGGAGATCTGGGCCGCCCTTCCACCGGCCTCCCTGCTCCAGGCCGGTGCCCGGCTGGAGCTGCAGCTCCACTGGCCCCGGGCCGATGACGACCCGCGCGAGCTCTCGGAAGTGCCGGAGGTGCGGCTGTGGAGCCTGCGGGCCGACGCCCGCCACCCCTGGCTGCCGCTGGTGCTGGAGCGGACCTCCGGCCAGCTCAGTCGCCACGTGGCAATGGTGCTGCCCCACGGCTTCAGCCGCAGTGAAGGCCTGCGCTTCGCCCCGGAGAGCCTGGAGCTCTGGCTCACCCACCGCCTGTTCCTGCTCGATGACTGGGCCCGGGGGAACGGCCTGAACTGCCGCCAGACCCTTACCCAGATGGCCGCCGTACTGGGGCTAGAGGTGGATACCGCCTTCTGGGATTCGCTCGACTGAGCGCCTCGGCACGTCAGCTGGCGAGTGCTCCGGGTGCCAGGGACTGGAGCGCTCGCCGGCCGCTGTCGCAGGCCACCAGGAGCGTGAGTGCCCGCAGCAACCACACCAGCTGGGCCTCCTGCAGCCGGTGCAGGCGGGCCGCGGCCCAGCGGGCACCAAGCGCCGCCGTTCCCCCCAGCACCAGGCCGAGCAGCGGCTCGCCCCGGCCTTCGCCCACGAAGGCGGCACTGGCGGCCAGGGAGGAGGCCAGCACCGCCAGGGTGCTCAGGCGCACGGCCCGGTGGATGTCCATCGCCAGCCCCTGCACCAGCAGCGGCACCATCAGCAGCCCGCCACCCACCCCCAGCAGTCCGCTGGTGAGGCCGGCCACACTGCCCACCCCGGCCAGGACACGCCAGGACGGGGGGCTGGTCGTGGCAGCAGCCTGCAGCTGGGAGCGGGGCCGGAGCGTGAAGGCCAGCACCCCGTAGAGCAGTGCCTGCAGCAACAGCAGCGAGCTGCCCGCCAACAGGCCACCCAGCTGGCTGAAGGCGATCGCGCAGCCGGCGGCGGCGGTGGCCAGCACCAGCCCCTGCCGCCGGGGCAGGCTGCCGTTGCGCAGGTGCACCGCGCTGCCGGCCAGGGTGGTGGGCACGATCGCCAGTGTGCTGGTGGCCAGGGCCTGGTGGGGCTCCAGTCCCAGCAGCAGCAGCAGCGGCGAGAACACCAGCCCGCCGCCGATGCCGAGCAGCCCGGAGAGCACCCCGGCCAACAGTCCCAGCGGTAGAACGGGGAGCAGTTGGAGCAGGGCAGGCATCGGGCTGCAGCCATGGATGACGCCTCAGCATCCCTGAACACGCGGCTGCTGCCCTCCTCCCGGCTGGGGGGGGCCTGGCAGATGGCGATCGACCACTGGCTGCTGGCCCAGGGGCGGCCTGCCCTGCGGCTCTACCACTGGCAACGGCCCACCCTCTCGCTGGGCTTGCACCAGCGGCGCATCCCCGAGCACTGGCATTCGCTGGCAGCGGCGGGGCGGCTGGAGCTGGTGCGCCGCCCCAGCGGCGGTCAGGCCGTGCTGCACGGCGGCGACCTCACCTATGCGCTGATCTGGCCCCAGCCCCCCGGCGACCGCCAGCGGGCCTACCGCCAGGCCTGCCTCTGGCTGCAGCAGGCATTCGTGCAGCTGGGCCAGCCGCTCGCCTTCGGCAACGCCCCCGCCTCCCTCGCCGGCAGCAACTGCTTTGCCAGCAGCACCGCCGCCGACCTGGTCCACGCCGACGGCAGCAAGCGCATCGGCAGTGCCCAGTTCTGGCGCGGCGGGCGGCTG
The DNA here is from genome assembly GCA_040399225.1 of Prochlorococcaceae cyanobacterium. Classification (GTDB taxonomy): domain Bacteria; phylum Cyanobacteriota; class Cyanobacteriia; order PCC-6307; family Cyanobiaceae; genus NIES-981. Next base: position 6,812 of record JBBASN010000025.1, read on the forward strand.
CTGCAGCACGGCTCGATCCAGCTGGCGGTGGATCGGCAGCTCTGGGGTGAGGTGTTCCGCGGGCCAGCCCCGGCGCTGGCCCCGCTGCCGGCCAGCGGGGCCGAACTGGAGCAGCTGCTCCTGGCTTCGGCCGCCGTATTCCTGCCCCTGCCACCGGTCCTGCAGGAACCCCTGCGGGCTACGGAACTGGCGGCGATCGCGGCCGACCTGGAGCGCTACCGGCTGGGGGAGGCCGAGAGTTCCCCGGAGGCCACCATGGCCCGCACCACCTGGGGCAGGGCCAGCCCCAGGGGATAGGTGCCCTGGCGACGGGCGGCCTGCAGCAGGGGCTCGGGCAGCTTCACCCCCAGCCTGCCCAGCACCGCTTCGCCCAGCTCGGGGCGCTCCAGGGTGCCGGAGGGCAGTCCGGCCGGACTCAGCACCAGCAGCCGGGAGCAGTTGCGCTCCTCCAGTTCCTGCACGGCCTGCCACAGCGGTGCCTCGGCGCTGATGCCAGGCAGGCTGCTCAGGGGTTCGAGGTGATCCGCCACCCGGTCGCTGTCCCAGCGCTGCACCGGCAGCTCCCGGAGGGTGCGATCGTCAACCACCCCCTGCCAGCGGCCCCGGTCGCACACCAACAGCCAGTCGGCCGGCCCGACGGGACTCGCCTCACTGAGGCGAAGGTCACTGAGCTGGCGGAGGCTGGCGTTGGCCTCCAGCACCCGGAAACGCTTCCGGGCCGCATCCTTCACCTTCAGGCTGGTGAGGGCGGTCTGCAGCTGGAGCATCTGCTGCTGGTTGCGCACGGCCCCCAGGCCGAACCAGCCCAGCAGCATCAGCCAGGCGCCGCCCATGCCGGCGCCCCGCAGCAGCAGCCAGGCCCCCAGACCGATCGCCGCAAAGGCCAGCAGACGGCCCGAGGCATTGGCCACCTCCACCCCCCGGCGCTGGCTGCCGCTCACCTGCCACACCAGCGCCTTCAAGATCAGGCCGCCGTCCAGGGGCAGACCAGGCAGCAGGTTGAACAGGGCCAGCACCAGGTTGAGGGTGCCGAGTTCGGTGACCATCACCCCCAGCCAGGGGGCGAGATGGGCGGCACCGTGGCTGCCGGCCAGCAGGGAAAGACCCAGCACCAGACTCACGGCGGGGCCAGCCGCGGCCACCAGCAGGGAGCCGATGGCCGTGCTGCATTCCCGCTCCACGCTGGCCACACCTCCGAGCATGAATAAGGTGATGCTCTTCACCTTCACCCCCTGGCTGAGGGCCACCAGGGAGTGACCCAGCTCGTGCAGCACCACTGAGAGGAACAGCAGCACCGCCGTGACCAGGGCCAGGCCCCAAAGCAGCGGGGTGGCCGTCGCCTGCAGCCCATCGCTGGCCAGCTGGATGCGGTAGTGCTGGTGGAAGGCCATCGTGGCCAGGCCCAGGATCAGGAACCAGCTGGGGTGGATGCGCAGCGGGATCCCCTTGATCTTCAGCAGTTGCCAACCCTCGCCCACTAGCCGATCTCCCGGTTCAGCCGGCGGTGCGGCCCTCACTTCCCGGATCCTAGAAACCCCTCCGTCGCGCCGATCAGCCGTGTCTGCACCCTTGCTGAAGATCTGCGGGTTGCGCCAGCCCGCCCAGGCGGCGGCCATTGCCGGCCTGGGCGTGGACGCCATCGGCGTGATCGCCGTGCCGGAATCCCCCCGCTGGCTGGCCCCTCCCGAGCGGCCTGGCCTGTTCGCGGCGATGCGGGCGGCCTCGCCCAGCTGCCTGGGCGTTCTGGTGTGCGCCGATCCATGCGACCACGAGCTCGCAGCGCTGGAACCCAGCCAGGGCCACGGGGTGATTCAGCTGCATGGCCGGGAGAGCCCGGACCGCTGCCTGGAGCTGCGGCGGCGTTTCGGCTGCGCGGTGTGGAAGGCGATCCGGCTGCGCCAGCCCGCCGACCGATCCCGGGTGGATGCCTACGCCGGCGCGGTGGATGCCGTGCTGCTCGACGCCTGGGTACCGGACCAGCTGGGGGGCACGGGCCATCGCATCCCGTTGGAATGGCTGCAGGGCTGGCAGCCGGCCCTGCCCTGGTGGCTGGCGGGCGGAATCACGGCGAGCCGGGCGGCGATGGTGCTGGGACAGCTCAGGCCCATCGGCCTCGATGCCTCCAGCGGCGTGGAGCGGGCGCCGGGAGACAAGGATCTGGGCCAGGTGCGAGCCCTGCTGGAGGCTGTGCGGACCAGTGAGGGTGCCTAGGTTGGGTAGCACAAGAGCTCTCCGGCCATGCCGATCCCCCGCCTGCTGCCCCAGGTGCTGGCCAGTGTGCTCTGGATGTTGCCGCCGGCAGGCCGGACCCAGGACCTGGTGGGCTGTTCCCTGGTGGACGGGCAACTGTCCTGTGTGCCGGGAGTGAGCGGCGATCCCCAGGCCCAGATCCGGGCTCTGCGCGGCCAGATCAGCGCCACCCTGGCGCAGGAGTCGGCCGTGCAACAGCAGATCGAAGGCCTGCAGAACCTGGTGCTGAGCGGAGAAGCCCTGGAAGGCAGCCTGCTACAGGCCAGCCTGGACGCCGATCTGCTCTCCAGCCTGCCGCCCACGGCGTTTCACTGGTACCGGCTCAGCCCTGGCGGATCCCACTGGATCTGGATCACCTCAGCCCAGGGGACCAGCTACCGACTCAGCGCCTCCGACCTGGGCAGCCAGGTGATGCTGGTGGTGGTGAGCGGCGATGGCCCTGCGCCGCAGCGACAGGCCACTCCTCCGGTCGGCCCGGTGCGACCGGGAACCTGAATTACCCACGGGAGCAAACAACCTCACCGCTGGCGCGGTTCAGGTGGACAGCATCGACTCCTGCTGCTTCACCAGCTCGAAGAACTCAGCCTTCAGGCTGGCGTCCTTGCGGAAAGCACCCCGCACCACGGAGTTCACCATGCTGGTCTGTGGTTCCTTCACGCCGCGCCACTTCATGCAGTAGTGCTGGGCTTTGACCAGAACGGCCAGACCCTCCGGCTCGCAGAGCCGCTCGATTTCATCGGCCAGGATCATCACCGCCTCTTCCTGGATGTGGGGCCTGGAGAACACCCAGTCAGCCACCCGGGAGAATTTGGACAGGCCGATCACCCGTTGACCGGGCTTGATCCCGATCCAGCAGTTGCCCAGGATCGGCACGAGGTGATGGGAGCAGGCGGAACGCACGGAAATCGGGCCCACCGTGTAGATCTCATCCAGTTGCTTCACGTTTGGGAAGCTAGCGATCTTGGGCTGGTGGTGATAGCGACCCTTGAACACTTCGTGCAGGTACATCCGGGCGACACGCTCGGCCGTTTCCTCGGTGTTGTGGTCGTTGTCGATGTCAATCACGAGGCTGCGCAGCAGCTCCCGCACCTTGCCGGCAACCTCGATCTCCAGCTGCTCGAGTTCACCCTCAAGCAGCTGTTCGGCGATGTTGTCATTGGCGAAAAAGGGAACACCGGCCTCGTCGAGGCGCTGGCGAATGCGCATGCTCACGGGCAGGGGCCCGGCTTCGGGGGCGATGGCAGCGGAACCACTGGCAGGGGTGAAGCCGGAAGACAGAGTGGAGGTCATGGAGAGGCTCAGAGCGCGCCAGCGGCGGGCATGAGGGTGAGATCTTCCACCACCTGAGTGGCGGGCTGTTGGGCTAGGTACAGCAGGGCATCGGCGGCCCGCCCAGAGGAAAGCATGGCACGCCGATCGAATGAACTGGCGACCGTTTCGCTATCCCAGAGGGGCGTATTTACCGCACCGAGGGTCAGCGTGCTGACGCGGATCCCATGGGCGCGCTCCTCCACCGCCAGACAGCGGCTGAGCGAGGCCAGGGCAGCCTTGCTCACGCAATAGGCCCCCCAGTCGGGGAAGGCCTGATGGGCGGCGTGGCTGCTCACGTTGATGATGTGCCCACCGCCATGGGCGCGCAGCCGGGGCAGCAGGACCTGGCAGAGCTGGAACACCGCCGTGACGTTGAGCTGGAGCAGCGCCTGCCAGTGGTGAAGAGGCATCTCGGCCAGGCTGCCGGTGTAGGCCATGCCGGCGTTGTTGATCAGCACGTCGGGAGCTGGTGTCCGTTCAGCCAGGGCGTCGAGGGCCGGTGCAATAGCCCCGGGATCCCCCAGGTCGAGGTGTTGCTGCTCGACGGCATGGCCCTCGGCCTTCAGCTCATGGACGAGCTGGTCAAAACCGGCGGAGGGACGCGCCAACAGCTGCAGGGCGTAGCCGGCGGTGGCGAAGCGGCGGGCTGCCGCCGCACCGATGCCGCGGGATGCACCAGTGATCAGGACAGAAGGCAAGCGAACGTGGGCAGAACGGCTGGGTCAGCATCCGCAGACAACTGATCCCGACAGACTTTAAGAAGTCTGAATCATCTCTGGGGACGCGCCTTCCAGAAAGCGCCCCATGCGCCGGAATTTCGCGTAGCGCTGCTCCTTCAGCTGCTCGGGGCTGAGCTGCTCGAGCAAGTCCAGCTGCTCCAGCAACGCTCCCTTGAGCGTTTCGGCGGCCTGCAGCGGCGCCCAGTGATTGCCGCCCGAGGGTTCGGGCAGAACGGCGTCCACCAGGTCCAGCTGGAGCAGATCCGCGCCGGTGATCTTGAGGGCCTCAGCCGCCACCGGCGCCTTGGCCGCATCCCGCCAGAGGATGGAGGCACAGGCTTCAGGGCTGGCCACGGTGTAGACGCTGTGCTCGAACATCAGCAGCCGGTCTGCCACACCGATCCCCAGCGCCCCACCGGAGCCGCCCTCGCCGATCACGGTGGCCAGGATGGGCACCCGCAGGCGAAACATCTCCCGCAGGTTCACGGCGATCGCCTCCCCCTGTCCCTGCTCCTCCGCCAGCACCCCGGCGTAGGCACCCGGGGTGTCGATGAAACTCAGGATGGGCAGCCGGAAGCGATCGGCATGGTCCATCAGACGCATGGCCTTGCGGTAACCGCCGGGGGAAGCCATGCCGAAGTTGCGGGCCACATTCTCTTTGGTGTCCCGTCCCTTCTGGTGACCGATCAGCATCACCCCCCGGTCGCCGATGCGGCCGATCCCCCCCACCAGCGCCTGGTCATCCGACCCGCAGCGGTCACCGTGCAGTTCGATGAAGCCATCGCAGATCACCTGGATGTAGTCCAGGGTGCTGGGCCGCTGGGGGTGGCGGGCCACCTGGATCTTCTGGGCAGGGGTGAGGGCTGCGAAGATCTCGTGTCTGCGCCGGGTGGCGAGGGTCTCCAGCTGCAGCAGCTGCTGGCTCACATCCACCTCGGAATCGCGGGCCAGCTGGCGGATCTGCTCGATCTGCTCCTCCAGCTCCACCAGAGGCTTCTCGAAGTCCAGAAGGGCGCGACGGGCCATGGCGGGGTGGGGCGGTGGGGGAGCGGGAAGAGATGGCCGGCAGGATCAGGCCGTGGCCAGGCTGGGCTCGGGCAGGGAAGCGGGGTCGAGCTCCAGGGCCCGGAAGCCATGGCGCAGGGAGGCGGCGCCGATCAGGTCCATGGCCTCCGGGCTGATGTTGTTGCGGCCCCAGCTGAAGTTGGTGTGGATGTCCTCAAAGTCAAGCAACATCGCCTCAGCGAAACAGGCAAACATCTGGCGCTGGGGTTTCGCCATTTCGGCCACCTCCATCATCTGCCAGCCGATGTCCTGCCAGAACTCCACGATGCCGCCCTTGAGCACATGGACACCGGGGGCCGCGGCCTTGCTGTCGAGGTTCTTGGGATAGCCGCCGTCGATCATCAGGCAGGGACGACGCAGGCTGGCGGTATCGATCTGCAGGCTCTGGGGCAGGCTGGCCACCCACACCACCACATCGGCCTGGGGCAGGGCTTCGTCGAGGGCCAGGATCGTTCCTTCACCCAGGCTCTGCTGCAGATCGATCAGGGGTTGGGGCCTGCGGGCCACCAGCAGCAGTTCGCCCACTCCGCGGCGTTGCAGCCAGCGGCACACGGCACTGCCGATGTCGCCACTGGCCCCAACCACCGCAACCCTGGCCTGCGAGAGATCGATGCCCAGCCGGGGGGCACTGGCCTCCACTTGCTGACAGATCACCCAGGCCGTGTGCGTGTTGCCAGTGGTGAAACGCCCCCAGTCGAGCTCCACCGCACTCACCCTCTCCTCCCGCAGGAGGTTCATGTCCTCAAAGATGATGGAGGTGAAGCCACCGAGCGCCGTGATGTTGATGCCGGTCTTCTGGGCCAGCTCCATGGCCTTGAGCACCTTGCGCTTGGCCGTTTTGAAGCGGCGCAGCATCTCCGGCACGAACACCGAATCGATGTAGGCCCCTTCGATCGTCTTCCCGGTGAGACCGGTGACCGAAATCCGCTCCACCAGTTGGGGGGGAGCGGCACACCACATGTCCAAGTCGCCGTCGGCGAAGTCGTCGTAACCGAGCGAACGGGCCTTGACCCGGGCCTCCTCAAAACTGGTGGAGTGACCGATCAGGCCAAACATGGGCACATCCGGGGAATGTGGCCGACGCTACATCCTGCCATGGGTGACTGGCCGGGAGCCCCGCTGGGCAGGAGAGAACGGGAAACCGCTCACCCCACCAGGGCAGCGGCCGCCATGCGGGCGATTTCCCGGCCCGTAAAACCGATGTCCATCAGCGCTTCCTGGTAAGAGCTGAGAAAATCAGCCATCAGATCCTCCTGGTCCATCTGCAGCACGGCCGCGTCGTCCGCTACCTGATCGAGCATGCGGCGCACGAGGGGCAGGTTCACCCGATTGGCCTCGATCAGTTCGTCGCGGACCGATTCGAGGTTGGCCTTCAGCCATTCCTGACCGTAATTGAGGTGCGTGTATTCATCCTTGACGACACCTTCGGTGATCTTGCGAGCGAAGGGATCGGCAACAGGAATATAAATATGGTACGCAGAGATCGCAAAGGCTTCGATCAGGATGGCCTGGATCAGCAGGCAGGTGGTCACCTTGCCCTCTGCGAGGGCGGCCTGGAAATTGTTGTGCAGCGGTGCGAAGAACTCCTTGGCGAAGGGCATGTCCGCCGTGACCTCAAGGTTCTTGGCACAGGCAGTGAACCCCTTCATGTGCTTGAGCTCCATACGAGCCAGCTTGCCCAGCTCCTCGGCCTGGTCGGGCAACAGGGTGCCGATGGAGATGTAGTTGTCGTGGGCCTCCTGTTCGCCCTCGATCACGATCGCATTGATGCGGCTGTAGGCATCCTTGTAATTCGCGCTGCTGAAATCGGGGAGAGCAGCCTCCGGGCTGGTTCCAGGGGCGGCAGCAGCTACTGCAGAGCTGGGCTGCGAGGGGGTGGTCACGGACACCATGACGGCCGCAAATCGAGGTCAGATCGGCTGACTGTAACCAGCATCACCGGCTTTCAGCTGGATCCCGCTCCAGCGCTGATCCCTGGCGGCCCCGGGGCGGCCAGTCGCTGCCCAGCAGGCTCTCGAAGCGGGAGGTCCAGCCGGCCACCAGGCGCTCGAACAGGGCGGCGCCCAGGGCGGCATCGGCGCCGGCGGCCGAGCCGATCACGCCGCTGGCACTGAGCTCGGCGGTGAGCCAGGCCACGGGCACGGCGCCCTCCAGGTCCCAGCCCTGCGGGGGACCCGACGGCAGAAAACCGTCCCGGGGCCGCAACGGGCCCACCTGCTCCGGGGCCAGGTGGAGCATCAGGCTGGTTTCGGCCAGGCCGGCATGGAGCCCCTGGTGGCGCTCGGGCTCGGGGATCAGCTCCGCCACCCCCTCCGGCCCGCTCCAGAGAAAGCAGGGCAGCACCCCCATGGCAGGGACCTGCTCGTGCAGCTGGCGGGCCGCAGCCTGCAGCAGGGCGATCTGTCCGCCATGGGCGTTGAACAGCACCAGCCGCTTGAAGCCGGCCTCCGCCAGCTGCGCACCCACCGTGCTCACCAGCTCCAGCACCAGGGGGGCCGACAGGCTGAGGGTGCCTGGGAAGCTGAGGTGCTCCGGGGAAAACCCGAGCATCTGGGCGGGCAGCCTCCAGATCGGCCGATCGGGGGGCAGGGCCCGGAGCACCGCCTCCAGCACTCGCTCGGCGAACAGCGCGTCTGTGCCCAGCGGCAGGTGCGGGCCATGCTGTTCAACGGCCCCCCAGGGCCAGACCACGGTGCTGCCCTCGCGGGCGGCCAGCTGCCGGACCTGGGTCCAGGAGAGGCGGGAGAGATGGCGTTCCGGCGACATCACCGTGGGTTTAGCTGCCTACAGTGTGCGGCTGTCAGTCCCCGCGGAGATGGCCGGATCCGGCAAGCCAACGCCCTCATCCCAGGGGGCACCGTCCTCAGGCAGGCCCGTTCCTCCCGGCACGCCTCGGCCCCAGGCCACGCCGCCGCAGCGCCGGCCGCCCCAGGTGCTGATGATCAAGAAAGACGAGCCGCGCCGGGAGGACGCGTCGGAGCCGCCGGCCGCTCTGCAGGCCCCCACGCCGTCCGGCCCTGTGGCGAACCCCGCACCTGAGGCCCCATCGCCGCTGCCCCCCACTCCCCAGCCCGCCTCGGCGCCCCCAGCGCGCAGCGATGACGAGCTGTTCGATCTGGGGGACATGGCCGGCCTCACCATGGCCGACCTGCTGGGTCCGGGCCCAGGCCGCACCGGCGGCCGCTCCCCATCCGGCCAGGGGGCCAGGGCCGCCGGCCGCGCGCCCGCTGCCGCTGCCCAGCCCCAGGCCGCCGTGGTGAGCCGAAGCGTGGACGACTTCGACTTTGACGCCGACGCCTTCCTGGCCGCCCTGGACGAGCTGGACTTTGTTGGGACCACCGGCGAGGTGGTGACCGGCACGGTGATCGGCCTGGAGAGTGATGGCCTCTACGTGGATATCGGCGGCAAGGCCCCCGGCTTCATGCCCAAGAAGGAAGCGGCTCTGGGGGTGATCACCAACCTCAAGGAGCGCTTTCCCAAGGGCACCGAGGTGGAGGTGCTGGTCACCCGCGAACAGAACGCCGACGGCATGGTCACGGTGAGTGCCCGGGCCCTGGCCCTGCGCCACAGCTGGGAGAAGGTGCGAGGTCTGGAGAAGGACGGCAAGGTGGTGCAGGTGCAGGTGAACGGTTTCAACCGCGGTGGCGTGACCTGTGACCTGGAGGGGCTGCGCGGCTTCATTCCCCGCTCCCAGCTGCAGGAGGGCGAAAACCATGAGGCCCTGGTGGGCAAGACCCTCGGCGTCACCTTCCTGGAGGTGAATCCCGAAACCCGCAAGCTCGTGCTCTCCGAGAAGAAGGCCGCCACCGCAGCCCGCTTCGCCGAACTGGAGGTGGGCCAGCTGGTGGAAGGTGTGGTGGCCTCGGTGAAGCCCTATGGCTTCTTTGTGGATCTCGGTGGCATCAGCGGCCTGCTGCACCAGAGCTGCATCAGTGGCGGCCAGCTGCGCGACCTGCGCGAGGTGTTCGACCAGGGCGACCGGCTACGGGCCCTGATCACCGACCTCGATCCCGGGCGGGGGCGGATCGCCCTGAACACCGCCCTGCTGGAGGGCCAGCCCGGCGAACTGCTGATCGCCAGGGAGCAGGTGATGGCCGAAGCGGAGGACCGGGCCAACCGGGCCCGCTCGCTGCTGCGCCAGCAGGAGCAGCAGGCCGGATGACCAGCACCGCCACCAGCTCCGCCAGCGGCCGCACGGCCGTCGGTCCGGACTGGGAACTGGATTACTACTCCAGACCCATCCTCGATAGCGACGGCAAAAAGCGCTGGGAACTGCTGATCTGCTCCACCCCGGAGGTGGACAGTGAGGGCCGGGCGCAGGGTGAGTCCTTTCAGTGGGTTGAGACCTGCCCCGCCGGCAGCGTGAACTCCATCTGGCTGCGGGAGGCTCTGGAGCAGGCCCTCACCGCCAGCCGGGAGGCTGGGTTCGCGCCACCGAAACGCCTGCGCTGCTGGCGGGCCTCGATGCGCACGATGGTGCAGCGGGCCGCCGAGGGACTGGGCATGGAGCTGGTGGCCAGCCGCCGCACCTATGCCCTGGTGAGCTGGCTGCAGCAGCGCCAGCGGGAGGTGTACCCGACACTGGAGGGCTACATGGTGGGGCCCCTGGCCCCGGCGCCCGCCGCCATCCGCTCCGTGCCGGTGCCCCTGCCGGAAGCGGCCCGGGGCAACCGCTGGAGCTGGGCCAGCCTGCCCGTGGCCGCCCTGGGCAGTGCGGGCCAGTGGCAGAGCAGCTTCCAGGGCCTGGTGCCCCTGCCGGCGGGGGTGGATCCAGAGGCCTCGGTTCCCGGCATCCGGCTGTTCGGAAAGGGCAGGGCCCTGGCAATTGCCGGCTGGCTGGCTGGCCTGGAGCCGGTGCGCCTGGAGATCGATGGCCGCCTGCTGGTGCTGGAGGCGGGCCTGGAGGACCGCTGGTCGCTGGGGACCCTCGCCGAAGAGGAGGCGGAAGCGGCGCGCCAGGCCTTCGCCCTGGCCCGGGAGCAGGCCGGCGGCCTGCAGTTCCTGGCCGTGCAGGCCGAGGAGAGCGACCAGCGCTTCGAGGGCTTCTGGCTGCTGCAGGATCTACCTGACCCCTGACCCCTGACCCCAGCACCCGCGTCGATGGCCGAAGCCGTGGAGCCCCCGTTCAACCGCCCCGACAGCGGCTTCAACGCCCTGCCGGGCTGGACCTGGGTGGGTTGCTATGGGGGCTATTACCTGCAGGCCGACCTGCTGGCCGGCTTCGAGCACGGCTTCTTCACCCGCCAGTGGCAGGGGCAAGGCCCCGAGGACCTGGCGGGCTACCTGAGCGCCGGAGTGAGTGTGCACCGTACCCGCCAGGTGCACGGCAACCTGGTGCTGCCAGCGAGCGCAGCCACTGGGCCCGGTTGGCCGGAGGCAGACGGCCTGCGCAGCGACACCGGTGGCCAGAGCCTGTGGGTGTGCGGTGCCGACTGCACACCCGTGCTGCTGGCGGATCCCGTGCGGGGCGCGGCGGCGGCCTGCCACGCCGGCTGGCGGGGAGTGGCCGGCGGCATCCTGGCGGAGGCCGTGACCGGCCTGGTGGCCGCTGGCAGTGCGGCGGCCGATCTGCTGGTGGCCCTGGGGCCCGCCGTGAGCGGCGCCAACTACCAGGTGCAGCACAGCGTGAGCCGCCAGGTGGCCGCCAGCATCACCCCCCTGCTGCAGGCGGACAGCGGCGAGAGCATCCAGGAGCCATCCCTGAGCCAGGAGCTGGAGATCCTGGGCGCAGGCCATGCCCTGGGGGAGGATCCGGAGCCGGACAGGGATCGACTGGACATTCGTCAGGCTGCACGCATTCAGCTGGAGCTGCTGGGCATCAAGCCGGAGCGCATTGCCAGCTGCCCTCTCTGCACGGTGGCCGAACCTGAACTCTTCCATTCCTGGCGCAGAGATGGGGTCAAGGCCGTGCAGTGGAGCGGAATTGTGGCCCAGAGCTGACGACAAAACAACCACAGTGGCGCGGCCAGGAGAGCACTCAACAAGCCAATTGGGAAGGAGAAACCTTCAGCCTCCCTTGCAGATGGGCGGAAAGATAGGCAATAATGCAGTTGCTGCATAGTTCATTCCATGCTCACTGGCGCAGACCTGCTTGCCAAGGTCAAAGAGCTTTCCGACGCATCCAAATCTGACCTCGTTCGCGCCTGCGGATATGTCTCTTACAAGAAGGACGGCACAGAGCGGTTGAACTTCACCGCCTTCTATGAAGCCCTGCTCAATGCCAAGGGGGTGGATCTGGGGGCTCCCGCGAAAAGCGGCAAGGGTGGCCGCAAGCTGAGCTTCTTCACCAAGGTGCAATTCAACGGCAACCTGATGGTGGGCAAGGCCTATACGGCCCAGCTGGGGCTGGAGCCCGGCGACGAATTCGAGATCAAACTCGGCCGCAAGCGGATCAAACTAGTGCCGCTCGGCACTGCCGAAGACGACGAGGAGTGAAGCGCCTCGCTGTTCACCTGGCCTGAACCAGCCCACTCGGGCGGTTCAGCCCTGCAGGCGGACCAATGCCAGGGCCAGTTGCTCCGCCACCTTGATCCCGTCGATGGCGGCCGAGAGGATGCCCCCGGCAAAACCGGCCCCTTCGCCCGCCGGATAGAGCCCGGGCGTGTTCACCGACCGCAGGGAATCCGGGCAGCGGAGGACCCTCAGGGGCGATGACGTGCGGGTCTCCACCCCGGTGAGCACCGCGTCCTGCCGGCAGAATCCCGGCAGGGTGCGATCGAAGCAGGGCAGGGCCTCCCGCAGGGCCGAGGTCACGAATCCGGGCAGACAGGGCTCGAGATCGGTGAACAACACGCCTGGTTGACAGGAGGGCTGCACAGCCAGCGCTTCCGCCGGCGCCGGCCCTTCGGGGGTGGGTGCCGGGTCCACGCTGGGACGCCCGGCAAGAAAGTCCGCCAGGCGCTGGGCCGGGGCCCGCAGGCTGCTGCCACCGGCCGCGAAGGCCCGCTGCTCCCAGTGGCGCTGAAAGGCCACCCCCGCGAGCGGATCGCCAGCAGCGCGGCCATAGGGCTCCACATCGGCCAGGGTCACGTTCACCACGATGCCGCTGTTGGCATTGCGTTCGTTGCGGGAGTGCTGGCTCATGCCGTTGGTCACCACGGCACCGGCTTCCGAGGTGGCGCCCACCACCAGGCCGCCGGGGCACATGCAGAAGCTGTACACATCGCGGCCGAGGTTGGCGGGCTCGCGGCAGTGGTGCACCAGCTTGTACTCCGCCGCCCCCAACCGGGGGTGACCCGCCGCCGCGCCCCAGCGAGCCCGGTCGATCAGGGGCTGGGGATGCTCGATGCGCACGCCCATGGCGAAGGGCTTGGCCTCCATGGCCACGCCCTGGCTGTGCAGCCAGGCGAAGGTGTCGCGGGCGCTGTGGCCCACCGCCAGCACCACGGCCGTGACAGGGATCCTGCCGCCATCGGCCAGCACCACGGCGCGCACCGCCCGGCTCCCCGGCTCCAGCTCCAGAGCGCTCACCCGGCAGCCGAACGCCACCTCGCCGCCGAGGGCCTCGATGCGGGAGCGCAGCCCCCGCACCACGGTGGCCAACTTGAACGTACCGATATGGGGACGGTGCAGGGTGAGGATCTCAGGACTGGCGCCGGCATCCACCAGTTCTTCCAGCACCTTGCGCACGTAGGCGCGGGGCTCACTCACCTGGCTGTAGAGCTTGCCGTCAGAGAAGGTGCCGGCACCACCCTCCCCGAACTGGGCGTTGGATTCAGGATTGAACGGGCGCTCCCCGCGCCAGAAGCCGAACGTGTCGGCCGTGCGCTGCTTCACCGCCTGGCCCCGCTCCAGCAGCAGGGGCCGCAGCCCCATCTGGGCCAGCAGCAGAGCGGCGAAATAGCCGCAGGGTCCGGCGCCCACCACCACCGGCCGGGGGCCCTGCCAGTCGGCCGCGGCTGCCACCGGCCGGTAGCGCTCATCCGGGGTGGGGCGCAGGTGGGGATCACCCTGGAAGCGCTCCAGCAAGCGCGCCTCGGCTGCGGGCGAGAGGGCCAGCTCCAGGTCGAGGCTATAGACCAGCCGGATCGGCCGCTGCCTGCGGGCATCGACGCTGCGCTTCACCAGCCGCTGGCTGCGCAGCTGCTCGGGCCGGAGGCGCAGGCGGCGGCAGATCGCCGCAGTGAGCTCGGCGTCGCTGTGGTCGAGGGGAAGCTTGAGCTCGCTCAGGCGCAGCACGGTTCACCCCCCAGGCAACAGGTTGCCGTGGAGCAACGCCGCGGCATCTTCATTTCAGCAGGCCTCAGCGCCGGCCGGGCTCTGCCAGGCTGGCGGTCTCCCTGGCCACGTGCCACCGATGGCCCTGCCCCGATGTCGCTGAGCCACTGTCCCCTCTGCGTGGCCCTGGCGGTGATCAGCACCCTGCGGGGCTTCAGCCTGGCCCTGCAGGTGTGGCAGCTGTCCTTCTCCGTGCCGGTGCCATGAGCTCCGCCCCGCCCCAGCCGGCCACCACCCCTTCCGCCACGGCACACCTGCCCTTCACAGCCACCTACTTCGGCGCCAATGGCTGGCTGCTGGAGATGGCCGGCCTGCGCGTGCTGGTGGACCCCTGGTTGGTGGGCTCCCTGGTGTTTCCGCCCGGCCCCTGGCTGTTCCACGGGGAGATGGGATCCCCCTGGCCCATTCCCGAGGCCCTGGATCTGCTGCTGCTCACCCAGGGCCTGCCCGACCACTGCCACCCGCCCACCCTGGAGCGTCTCGACCGCCGGTTGCCGGTGCTGGGTTCGCCCCAGGCTGCCGCCAGGGTGCGGGCCCTGGGCTTCGAGCAGGTGGAGGCCCTCAGCCCAGGCCAGAGCAGGGCAGTGGCCAGCCCGGGCGGCGAACCGCTGCGCATCGAGGCCACGGCCGGGGCTGCGGTGCCGGTGGTGGAGAACGGCTACCTGCTCAGCCACAGCAGCGCCAGCCTCTACCTGGAGCCCCACGGCTTCCTGCCTGGCCCGGAGCAGCTGCCGCCCCGGCCCCTGGATGTGGTGATCACGCCGGTGGTGGACCTGGGCCTGCCAGTGGCCGGCGCCTTCGTGAAGGGCCGCAGCGTGCTGCCGGACCTCCTGGAACGCTTCCATCCCCACACGGTGCTGGCCAGCACCAGCGGCGGCGACGTGCGCTACTCCGGACTGCTCAGCCAGGTGCTCTGGCAGAAGGGATCGGCGGCCGAGGCTGGAGCGCTCCTCCAGGCCGCTGCTGCCGGCACTGGCCAGGGGGGGTGCCGACTGATCGATCCCTTGCCCGGCCAGCCGATCACCCTCAGCCACCAGAGCTGAGCGCGGCAGCAGTCCCCGCCAGATCCGCTTCGATTGCCGCCACCGCCAGGCGGGTGGGGATCACGGCGTCGGGGTTGAGGCTGATCGAGTCGATCCCCTGCTCCACCAGGAAGCGGGCAAATTCGGGATGGTCACTGGGTGCCTGGCCGCAGATACCGATCTTGCGGCCACAGCGCCGGGCCGTGGCGATCGCCATAGCGATCATCGCCTTCACGCTGGCGTGGCGCTCATCGAACAGGTCGGCCACCAGAGCGGAATCGCGGTCGAGACCCAGTGTGAGCTGGGTGAGGTCGTTGGAGCCGATCGAGAAGCCATCGAAGCGCGCGGCGAAGGCCTCGGCCGCGATCACATTGCTGGGCAACTCACACATCACGTAAACTTCCAGGCCGTTCTCACCGCGCACCAGGCCCTGGCCGGCCATCTCGGCCAGCACCCGGTCGCCCTCCTCGGGGGTGCGGCAGAAGGGCACCATCGGAATCACGTTGGTAAGGCCCATCCCGTCGCGCACCCGCCTGAGGGCCTGGCACTCCAGGGCAAAGGCGGCCCGGAAGGCCGGGGCGTAGTAGCGGGAGGCACCGCGCCAGCCGATCATCGGGTTCTCCTCATCCGGCTCGAAAGCGGCACCGCCCAGCAGGCGGGCGTACTCGTTGCTCTTGAAATCGGAGAAGCGCAGGATCACCGGCCGGGGGTAGAAGGCGGCGGCGATCCGGGCCATGCCCTGGGCCAAGAGATCCACGTAGTACTCCGCCGGCTCGCCGTAGCCCGCCACCAGCTGGGCGATGGCGTGGCGCTCGGCCGCATCCCGCACCCGCTCCGGCTCCAGCAGGGCCAGGGGATGCACGCGAATGTGGTTGGCGATGATGAACTCCAGCCGGGCCAGGCCCACGCCGTCGCAGGGGATGGCCGCCAGCTTGAAGGCCTCCTCCGGGTTGCCCACGTTCATCAGGATCCGGGTGCGGGTGGGGGGCAGATCCCCCAGCTCCTGCTCCTCCAGCCGGAAAGGCAGTGCACCCCGGTACACCCGGCCCTCGTCACCCTCGCAGCAGCTCACGGTGATCGGCTCGCCGTCGGCGATCACCTCGGTGGCGTCGCCGCTGCCGACGATGGCCGTGATGCCCATCTCCCGGGCGATGATCGCCGCGTGGCAGGTGCGCCCCCCCTGGTTGGTCACCACGCCGCTGGCCCGCTTGAGGATCGGCTCCCAGTCCGGGTCGGTGCGCTCGGTGACCAGCAGATCCCCGGGCTGGAAGCGCTGGATTTCCGAGGGGTCCCGGATCACCCGGGCCGGGCCGCTGCTCACCGACGCCCCGATCGCCCGGCCGCGGCAGAGCACCTCGGCGCCGCCGCCCCCCGGCCCGGCCTCCAGGTGCCAGCTGCGCAGCACCGATGCGGACCGCCGCGACTGCACGGTTTCCGGCCGTGCCTGAAGGATGAACAGCTCGCCGGTGTGGCCGTCCTTGGCCCACTCGATGTCCATCGGCGTGGGGGTGCCCCGCCGGGAGCTGTAGTGCTGCTCGATCGTGCAGGCCCAGCGGGCCAGCTGCAGGGCCTCGGCGTCGCTGACGGCGAAGCGGCGCTGCTCCTGCTCCGGCACGGGCACGTTGCGGGTGGCACCACTGCCCGGTTCAGTGCCGCCGGCGCCCCTGGGATGCCTGTCGGCGTACACCATCCGGATCGCCTTGCTGCCCAGGCGCCGCTGCAGGATCGGCGCGAAGCCCTGCTCCAGGGTGGGTTTGAAGATCAGGTATTCATCCGGGTTCACCGTGCCCTGCACCACGTTCTCCCCCAGGCCGTAGGCGGCGGTGAGCAGCACCGCATCGCGGAAGCCGGTCTCGGTGTCGATGCTGAACATCACCCCGGAGGCGGCCAGGTCGGCCCGCACCATCCGCTGCACGCCGATCGAGAGGGCCACCTCAAAGTGGTCGAAGCCGTTGAGCTGGCGGTAGGAGATGGCCCGGTCGGTGAATAGGGAGGCCAGGCAGCGCCGGCAGGCCGCCAACAGGGCCCGTTCGCCTTGCACATTCAGAAAGGTTTCCTGCTGGCCGGCAAAGGAGGCATCAGGGAGGTCTTCGGCGGTGGCACTGGAGCGCACCGCCACGGCCAGCTCGCCCCCCGGATCACCAGCCAGCCGGCTGCCAGCAGCCAGCTGGCGATAAGCGGAGACAATCGCCTCCTGCAGATCAGCGGGCAGGGGGGCGTGCAGCAGCAGGGAGCGGGCGGCTGCGCCGGCGGCCTGCAGGGCGGCGATGTCGTGGCTGTCCAGGCCCTCGAGCAGGGCATGCAGCCGCTCCTCCAGGCCATTGCTGGCGATGAAGTGGCGGTAGGCCTCGGCGGTGGTAGCGAAGCCATCGGGCACCCGCACCCCCCGGCCGCCCAGTTCCCGGATCATCTCGCCCAGGGAGGCGTTCTTGCCGCCCACCTGGGGGATGGCCTCCAGGCCCACCTGGGCGAAGGGCACCACCAGGGCCGACCGCCGCCCTGCGGAAACGTCCGGGGAGGCATGGCCATCGACCGGATGGCCCTCTAGCGAGACGCGATCGGATCCCATGGGAGCACAGCAGCCGTCCGAACTCTGGCGCTGGCCGGGCTGGCCGGCCGGAACTGTGAACGGCATGAAGCACTGGGAGCGCCCCTCTTTTGGTGGCACAGTGGTGCGTCACCCACTGTTCCTCCGGGTTTCGTGTTGCGTTTCTCCCCCGCCTGGATCCCAGCCGCTGCCGCTGCGCTGGTTACGGTTCCGCTGGCCGCCACTGTGGCGATTGCCCCCGCCCGGGCCCAGGCCCCTGCTGCCGCGTCCAAGCCCGCACCGATGGAGCTGATGAATGACCTGGCCCTCACCGCCGCGGTGAATTCCTGTGAGCTGGCGGTGTCGGAGAAGCTGCCGGTGGAGAAATCGGTGATCGCCAGTGCCAAGGCCATCACCTTCCTGGTGACCAACCGCTACGGCTCCCAGGTGGCCGGCGCCGGCAAACTGAGCACCGAACAGATCGCAAACGGCTCCATCATCCAGATCGTGGCCCGGGTGAAGCAGGGCTGCTACGACCGGCTCACCGCTGCCGACAAGAAATTCGTCGACGGCGTGTTGAGTGAGGTGGAGAAGGCCGCCAAATCCCAACCCCAGCAGCAGCCGCGCCGCTGATCAAGCCGAGGGATCAGGCGGATGGATCAGGGGGGCGGATCATCTTGACTGCTGCCTTCGGGCAGCAGCTGGGCCAGCAGGCCGGCAGCCATCAACAAGCCCCCCAGGCTGAGCGCCAGGGCCCGGTTGGTCGCTTCAGGACCGTCGCCCCACACCCCCGCCGCCAGGAAGGCTCCCCCCAGCAGCAGGGAGGGCACCAGCACGATGCCCTTGGCCGTGCGGTTGAGGCCCATTCAGGACAGGGCCCGGCAGGCGGGGTCTGCAGTTTCCACCGCCAGGGGCGAGGCAAGGCCGGCCGCGACCAGGCCAGCACCCAGATCCTGGCCGGGGCGCTGCCGCCTGGGCAGGCTGGTGACCCGGGCCAACAATTCGCCGTCGCGCTCACCGAAGGGACGCAGGTTGAGGCGGGTGCCGCGGGCCACGGCCTGCCTCAGCCAGCGCACGGCCTCCTGCTCCTGGTCGTCTGCCACGGCGATGCAGGCCAGGCGGACGCTGTAGCTGCGGTTGCTGTCGCCCACCTGCAACACGCTGCCGCTGCGCACCTGGCGAAGCTCTGCCGCAGCACTGCTGGCCGGCAGTGCCAGCAGCACGCACACCAGCACCTGGACCACTAGAGCAGGAAGCAGGGGCACTTTGAAGCGGGGCAGCAATCGGTTGCTCCCCATTAGAGCTTGGCGCCGCAGCTGGGGCAGAAGTGATGGGCGCTCTCGGTGCTGGTGCCGCAGCTGTTGCACTGGCGGGTGGTGGCGATAGCCAGCTCGGGATGGCTGGGCAGACCCACCATCTGGGCATTGCTGGCGCCGGGGGGCACCATCGGGTAACAGTTCTCGTTGCGTCGCACCTGCACGTCGATGAACACCGGACCGGGGTGATCGAGGGCCTGCTGCAATTGCTGGTGCAGCTGGCTGCGCTCGGTGATGCGGATGCCACGCACGCCGAAGGCCTCGGCCAGCGCCTCGAAATTGGGCATGCCGGCGGTCATGTCCGAGGCGGAGTAGCGCTCGTCGTAGAAGCTCTCCTGCCACTGGCGCACCATCCCCTGCCAGCCGTTGTTGAGCA